>JASLPZ010000189.1:0-13504 GCA_030744725.1 Pirellulaceae bacterium | reverse complement strand
CACGGTGGCACGGTCGGGAGACCGTGCCACAACAGAGGTTTAACACGCACTAAGAGAGAGAAGGCACGACATGAGTTTCCACAGAAGAGTCATGATGATTACTTTGTTCTGCATCGCTTTTCTTGGCCGATCCGCGACGGTATTTTCGGACGAGCCGTCCGCGACGAAATCGAAGCGGACCAGTCCTTTCTTCGCGTTCGACAACGGCACCGGCCGGGGGCAGCTTCCACCACGGCAACAAGCTGAAATGCTGAGAGAGTTCGGCTACGATGGCATCGGCTACACGGGCGCACAAGGGATTCCAGAGATGCTCGAAGCCCTCGATGCCAAGAACCTAAAGATGTTCAGCATCTACGTCGCGGCTAACGTCGGAACCGATGGGCCGTCGTACGACGCTAACCTCAAACAGGCGATCAAAGAGCTCGACGGGCGGGAGACTTGCATCTGGTTGACGCTTCGTGGCGGAAAACCGTCCACGGATCAGTACGACGATCAAGCTGTCGCCGTAGTGCGAGAGATTGCGGCGGCAGCCGCAGAATCGGGGCTTCGCGTGGTGCTCTATCCCCACGTGGGATTCTATGTCGCCCGGTTGGAAGACGGCTTGCGGATCGCCGAAAAAGTCGACCGGGAAAACGTTGGCACAGCCTTCAACCTGTGCCATTTTCTCAAGCTAGATGACGCGAGCAAACTTGAAGCGGCTTTGCAGCGGGCCATGCCACACTTGTTCTTGGTCAGTATCAACGGAGCGGATCAAGGCGATACGAAACGCATGGGATGGGATCGCCTAATCCAGACTTTGGACCGTGGCGATTTTCCGATGGACGAACTTCTGAAGACACTCAAACGCTTCGGTTACGACGGACCCATCGGTCTGCAATGCTACGCTGTCAAGGGTGATATTCGCGACAACTTGCGGCGTTCGATGGTTGCGTGGCGAAAGCTCACCGAATAGATGACACCCGCATGGTCGAACCACGCGCAAGGACTGCCCGATCAACAACTGTCGTCGTATTGTCGTTGTTCGCTCCAAGGTTGTGATTTTATAAGGTAGCAGGCACACTCCGTATACCGTCCGCCAGTCCCTTGTTCAAGACGTCTGGTTTTGGAATGGTCACGGCACACGGGCACGTGTTTAGCGTGCTCGTGAGATCCAACGCCGAAGGCGTTGCACATCGTAGCCCAGGGTCAGCGGCGCAGCCGCGCAACCCTGGGTAATGGGAAAGGAAAATACTTGCACGCTGAAGGCGTGCGACAATCCCGAGACGTGCAACGCCTTCAGCGTTGAATTGGTTCGTTCGATCTGCTGCAATTTCGCGATCGCCAACGCTGCGTTTGACTCGTCATAAGCCATGCTCCAATCCTGCGCAAGCTTGCTGCCATCAGGCCATGCTTAAACGCTAAATAGGAACACACACGGAGTGTGCCTACTATGGCGACAACGCGAATCCAGATGAATTCACAGCTTCTCCACGGACTTCATAGTCGCCAAGTTCGCGTAGCGAACAACGACTAAAACTGATGTGTCAGTTGGCTACACAACGACGTCGTTCTCGCAGGTTGCCTCAGGTTGCAAAGCCGCCAAAAGCATATATATTAAGTTGTGTTTGAATAGAATCAGGATCGCAGTTAAGACGGAGATGCGAGATGATCGAACTGGGAATGCACACGGACAACTGGCGCGTGCTTAGCGGCAATCTGCAGAATGCCGTGGAATCGGCTGTCAAATACGGGCTGTCGCATATCGAATTCGGAGTGATCCATGGGCAGTATTTCGTCCACGGATTGGGCTATGACCCATCGGTCTCGCTGCAATCGAATCCGCGGGCGCTGAAGCGTTATCTCGACGAGCACGGTTTGAAAGTCTCTCAGATCGACGGCGCGTTCCCGATGATGGGACCTGATGGATCGACATTCGGAGTGCAGTACGTTCAACAGGCGATCCGGTTTGCCGCCGAGATTGGCTGCCCCATCGTCGATACTACCGACGGGGCGACAAAGCCGGCGGGTTATTCCGACGACGAGATTTTTCGGATCACTTGCGAGAACTACAAGCAGTGCCTCGCTTGGGCCGAGGACTACGACATCGTTATCAACGTCGAAACGCATGGGCCCTATACGAACAACGCCGATTTCCTGGAGAGGTTGTTTACGCATTTCGATTCAGAGAATTTGCGGTTCAATTTCGACACGGGCAACTCGTTCATCTCTGGCAACGATCCGCTGGAGTACTTGCAACGCTTTCGCAAGTACCTTTCGCACGCTCACATCAAGGACGTCAGTCAAGAGCTGACCGCGGCAGCCCGTGGAGAAGAGACGGGGATTGCTTGCAGCGAGGTGCCGATCGGCGGCGGCGTCAATGCCGAGAACATCAAGCGTTGTGTCGAGTATTTGAAGGAAACGGACTGGAGTGGCGTGTTGTCGGTGGAATGCCACGGATCTGATGACAACATCCGCGATAGTATCGAGTTTCTTCGTGGCCTGTTGGCGTGACGTCGGAGGTCCTGCTATGCGCGCGTATCTGATGACGCTGGCTGTGGTCGCAGCGATGGTTTCCGCGGCATTCGGTGACGAGGTGAAACCGATCCAAGTTCTGCTGGTCACCGGGGTCGATCACCCGGCTCACAACTGGAACAAGACGACACCGACGATTTGCGAACTGTTGGAGAAAGATAAACAGTTCGCTGTGCGGGTCGTCAAGGATCCCAATCAATTGGCGTCGGCGGACATCTTCGACTTTGATGTGGTGTTCCTGCATTTCCGGAATGACAAGCCACTCGCTCGAGAACAACAGGCGCGAACGAACCTGTCCAAATTCGTCAAACAAGGCGGAGGCTTGGTCGCTTTGCATTTTGCCTGCGGAGCGTTTGGGGATTGGCCCGAGTTTCGCAACCTTGTGGGTAAGATCTGGGATGGCAAGAACACGCACGACCCTCGCGGACTGTTCACTGTCAAGATTACCGAATCGGAACATCCCATCACTCGAGGAATAAGCGATTTCCAAACAGACGACGAACTCTACATTGGTCTGGTTGGCGAGCGGCCAGTGCAACTTCTGGCCACCGCTCGATCGAAGCTAACCGGCAGAGACCATCCGATGGCTTTTGCGTTTCAGTATGGCAGCGGGCGCGTGTTCCAAACGCCGTTGGGGCATGACGTGAAAGCGATCCGAACGCCCAGCACGGCTGAGCTGATTCGGCGCGGATGCGCTTGGGTGGCAGGCGTCGATCCGTGACAGGCAGTATGAGGAAGGCCCCTAAAATGGGCGACGAGGTTACCTGCACCTCTCCCGCTTGCGAAGGTCGTGCAGTTTTTAAGTGTTATTTCTTAGCTGATTTACGAACATCCTCACTCTCCCTTTGGGAGAGTCGGGCCGTCAGGCCCGGAGAGGGTCGCTTGCGTCGCTAACCCACATTGTAATTGCGCATGACCCTCTCCCGTGGCTGAAACCGCGACCTCTCCCAAGGGAGAGGTGACGTGATGTGAAAACCCGTGCAAGCCAACAACTTGAAGCTGGACGAATTCTTTGCGGGAGAAGTGACGGATTCGAGAAACCTACAGCCAATTGGTTGCATCAAGATAAGTGCCATTCAATCACTGTGAAACAGCCTGATCGGTGCGCACCGGCAGAGCTGGTGGATGACGAAGAAAGCCAATTGAGCAGGTTCCTTTGTCCTGACGATTCAAGAGAAGAGTCATCTTATGCCTGGCAAACGAAAGCTGCTGGTCCTCGTCTTAGCGTTTGTTGGGACGGCGGTTCTTGGCTATACGCTTGGCAGGCGGGACCAAGGAGCCTGGGGGCAACAGAAAAGTAAGTCTCCTGCCAGCGGTGACGGGCCCACGTACACGACCACTGTCGAAGGTCCACAGTACTTGCGCCAGAGCCCGGCAGCCATCGCCAAGAACCGTACAGAGACGGACTTTGACCTGGGGGACAGTCATGTTTCCAAGCTCCTGACCTATCCCCCTGGCGGCAAGGGCGTGCGAACACCTCTGGATCTGTGGCGCTATGCGGGCAAGAGCGGCTCATCGTATGAATCGCCCACTCTGGGGATGCCCTTTGACCAGTGGGTCAGATTGAATCAAGCACAGAAGCCCCAGTTGATGGCTGACGTGCACGCTTACATGCAACAGCGCTACGACTTCTCGGGCGAGGCGATCACGGGCGAGGTGATGTCAGGCGGCAAACCGATCATGAAGGGTCCGGTAAGCCGACTTCCGCAAGGAGCTGCCTCGTTCGAACAGTTGGGGCAGATGAGCCCTGTGGACATCAAGCGCAAAGACCTCTTTCCGTACAAACCGCTGGCGCATCCGTTAGCCACCACCGCACACATGGTCTTCCCCGATTCTTGGGTCGCGGCCCATCCCGAACACGAGCGGTTCGACGTGGGCTTCGACATCCCCGACGCCTACCTGCCAGAGTTCCCGCCGCCGATGTTCCTGACGACGCACAAAGAGCTAGGAGACGTAACTCGAGGGCAAGAGATTACTCTGGGCAACTATTTTGAAATCTTCGACGGCCTGTTGACCCCTGAGCAAATGGAAGGCCTCAAAGAACTGTTGCGACCGACGCCGACAACCTGGTTCAACCAGACGATCCACCGAGTGACGGTTTCGCCCAGTGCCGGCGTGGCGTGCCTGTCGTGCCACGTCAACGGCCATACCAACGGAGCTTTCGAGTTGGCACCCGATACGCGACCGAACCAGTCCCGGTTGCGCGTCGACACTCCCACAATGCGGGGCAACTACAACTTGATGCAACTCGCCTCGAAACGGTCCATCCGCAGCATGGACCACTTTTCTGAGGTGGAGGAGTATTTTGATGGCGACCCCGGTATGCAGCAAGCCATCGGCCCGCGAGGCGTGCAGCGTCCAGTCACCAACCGCATGGGCGACTTCAACGCCATACTCGACTTGCCACCCGCTCCGAAGCTGGGACCGTTAATGCGATTGACTCCTGAAAAGGCCACAAGGGCCGAATTGCGAGGCGAACAGCTCTTCTTCGGCAAGGCCCAGTGTGTCCTCTGCCATTCCGGACCAGCCTTCGTCGACGACTACATGCATGATCTCAAGGTCGAGCGTTTCTATACTGGACGGCCGGAAGGTCCGATCAAGACCTTTCCTTTGCGCGGCATCAAAGACACGCCACCGTACTTGCACGATGGTCGCTTGATGACACTGCACGACGCGGTGGAGTTTTTCAATCTGGTCCTCCAACTGAAGCTGACTGTCCAAGAGAAACAAGACCTGGTGGCCTACATGCTGTGCCTGTAGAACGCAGCGTGACCATTCAACCCGCTCGACTGAAAACCATGCGAACTCGATTCAGAATTATTGAGCCCTGGATTCTTCCAGCAGTAGCTTGGCTGTTCCTTTGTATCGCCATCGATGCTGCGCCGCCTCCGTCGTCTGAGAGTCATCCCGTACTGTCACCAACGGAGGCCCTGGAAACATTTCACCTGCCGGAGGGTTTCGAAATCCGGCTTGTCGCCGCCGAGCCCGATTTGGTCAACCCGATGACCATGGCGTTGGACGAACAGGGCCGAATCTACGCCAGCCTGGCCCACACCTACCGTTACGGTGCCAAAGGTGCTCCCGTCAGCTCGCCATCGAATCCCGTTGTCCGACTCGAGTTGAATGCCGATGGTCGCGTCGCTCGGCGAACGGAAGTCGCCGTTGGCTTCGTTGATCCCGTGATGGGTCTGACCGTTCGTAATGGTCGACTCTGGGCGACGAACCTCAATCAGGTTTTCACGGCCGAACTGGACGAAGACGGCCGAGCGGCCAAACGGCAGGCAATTGTGCAAGATGCCGAAACTCCATGGAATCCTTTCGGCATGTACCGCGTTACTATTGGCCCGGACGGGCTGGTTTATCTCTGCGTGGGAGATCATCCCACGAAGTTGTCCGGCCCAAACAACAAGGTCTCCGTGCGCGGCAACACTGGCGCGGTTTTTCGGTTCAAGCCCGATGGTTCTGATATCGAGCTACTCGTTCAAGGAATGCGTGCGCCGTTTTCGTTTGATATCGACCCCTTTGGCCAGTTGTGGGTGCTTTCCAACGGCGAGGGTAATCCTAACCGTTTGATCCACGCGATCCCCGGCGCCGACTACCATTTTCAAACGCGCCCAGTCGACTGGCCCTGGCTGGCCGGCAAGCATCCATTGGCACCGCCCGTTTGGGAGAATCCGCCGGGGGCTCATACCACGGTCTTGGCATACTACTCGTCGGCCTTCCCCGAACAGTTCTGGGGAAACCTGCTGGTTCCCAACTGGGGAGTTCACGGGTTTCCATCGGCCAATCACGTGATCCTGCGACATGTGGTAGACAAGCGCGGAAACCTGATCGAAAGCGAGCCGTTCTTAACCACCACCGATCCACGCTTCCGGCCCACGCAGATCACCTTGGCTCCCGACGGCAACCTCTACGTACTCGATTGGTACGGAATGGACGACGAGAACGACCTGACCGGCCGCTTGTACAAGATCTCGTATGTTGGCAAAGATGCCGCGACGCAACCGGCTTCCGCCGCAAGCGCGATGAATACCGGACTGGCCAGCCGGCATCACTTGACGCGTCAGACTGCACGGAATGAGCTGCTGGCCACCGGGCCGGCCGCCGCGGAAAAACTCGTCCAGCACCTCACACAGCCAAACGCGTTGGGGGCATCCGAAGCGCTGTGGACACTCCGGCAGAGCGCATGGCCGAATGCTTCGTCCTTCATGGAAAAAGGACTGGAACATCCGGACTGGCGTGTGCGACGATTGGCGGTTCAACTCTTGCGCGAGCAAGACGAGCGCCCGGCGAAACTCGAACAACTCGTCGATGACCCCGATCCGGCGGTTCAGTTGGAAGCCGCCATCGGCCTGACAACGAAGACTGAGCGGCTACGTGCCGTGGCAAATGCGCTTCGGGGAGGAGCAACCGCGTCGCCGCGGCTTCGTTACCGCGCCGCACTCGAAGTCGCTCGCCTCGGAAACTCGACCGATTTCGAAAACCTCCTGACGGACAGAGACTCCGATGTCCGCTTGGCCGGATTGATCGCATTGGACGAGGCCTTCCATGAAGATGTGCGGGCCGAAGCTGCCCGCAAGGCACTTGTCGGATTGATTTCTGAACCGCGCGGAGCGCCGTTGGCAGAATTACTCGCCGCCGCGGAACGTTGGCCTCACGCGAGTTTCAAGCAACCCGTCATCTCGGCACTGAAGCGAGATCTCTCGGCCGAAGAGACGATTCGCGGTGTGGCCGTTCTTCGTCGTCTGACGCCAACGTCAACACGGGACGCCTGGGGTGACATGCTGGACCGTTTCTGGAGCAGAATGGCCGAGGGAGAGGTACCGCTGGTCACACGCGACGAAAAACTCGGCACATTGGATCTCTTGGCTGTGGACCAACCAGGACCTGATACCGTTGTCGTCCTTGGCCGACTCATGCGAGATGAATACGCTGAAGTCCGCTCCGAGGCGCACCGCGTGCTCACCATGATCGGTGCCGGCGATCAGGCCTGCATCGAATTGGGCTGGAAGTTACTCGGCGACAATGACGCGCCGCTGGAGCACAGGCTCGAAACCATCGTCAGCCTTTCCCAGATCGAAAAGGAGCTGTCGAGGCAGGCGTGGTTGGAACTGTGCGGCTCGCCCTCACGGAAGCTCGCGTTGGTCGCGCTGCGGTGTCTGCGTAATCACACGGACCGTACCGCTGTTGCCGAGTTATTAAAGACGGCCGAGGCTGGACTGACGGCGCGCGGCGCCGACTTTGAGGCTGCACTGGGATTACGCGAGCAGTCTGTGGCAGCCTCGCCCGGTTCGCAGCAGATTCTGGCACAGCTGTACGCCGCGGAAAAGGATCCGGCAGTGGCTCGCCGAAAAAGCAGTCTTCGGGCGCGGTTGATTGAGCAGCAAAACCAGGGCGACCCGCTTTTGGGACGGCTGGTGTTTCGTAGCCAGGTGTGCCACCGCTGCCATCGATTCGGCGGACAAGCTGAGTTTGCGGGACCCCCTCTCGATGGCGTGGCCGCCACGAACCCCGTTGAATACCTGATCGACTCGATCTTGTATCCAAGCAAAGCGATCAAGACCGGCTTTATGCTGGAGTTGATCGTCACGCAACAGGGTCGAATGCTCGTGGGCGGCGTAGCGCGCCAAGGCGACGAACTGATCGTCACGTCGCCTTCTGGAATAATCGACCGAGTTCAGTTGGGGGATGTCGAACAGCGACGGCGCATGAATCGATCGCTCATGCCTGAATCGCTCGAAATCACGATGTCCGAGCCAGAGTTGCTCGACCTGATTGCCTACCTCGCCACGCTGCGTGAGGGCCCTGGATCATGAAACGAAAGGCTGCACGCAAGAACGTTGCTCGCAAGTTCGGCAGATCAAGAACGAGTAGAACGATGAGTCGGCGATACGTCATCAGCTTGTTGAGTCCCCTCGTCTTGTCGGTGTTGCTCGCGCCTGCGCAGAGTGCTGACAGGGACGATTCGATCGCCCTGCTCAAGTCGCTGAAAGCGGAGCATCCGCGATTATTGTTCACCAAAGAGATGGAGCGGTCTGTGCGAGACGCCGCAGAGTCCGATCAGTTGCTGCAGCGTCTGGTGAAGCAGAACACCGTCAATGCAGAAGCGATGCTGTCGAGCAGTCCGATCCGCTATGAGATTCCCGACGGGAAGCGACTCTTGGCGCAATCGCGGAAGTGCATTGAACGTGTAACAACACTGGCGATGGCCTATCGTTGGACAGACGACAAGAGGTTTGCCGAAGCTGCCGTTGGCGAGATGCTGATAGCCACTCGTTTCAAAGACTGGAACCCGTCTCATTTTCTTGACACGGCAGAGATGACGACTGCCCTAGCCATTGGCTACGACTGGCTGTACGACGTCATTAGCTCAGACGACGGCAAGTCAATTCGCGAGGCAATCGTCCGACTTGGATTGAATGAGGGTATCAAGATCTATACCAACAGTGGATGGTGGACGACGGGCAACAACAATTGGAACGAGGTCTGCAACAGCGGGATGCTGATGGGGGCTCTCGCCATTGCGGAAGACGAAGCCGAACTTGCAGCGAGAATCATCCATTTCGCTAGAAAGAGTATCCCGCGCGGCCTGAGCGTTTATCCACCTGACGGTGCTTATCCCGAGGGGCCGACCTATTGGCAATACGGTACGACCTACACATGCCTCACAATCAAGGCGCTTTCGACTGCCCTGGACAACGACCTCGGCATTTCGAGATCACCCGGCTTGGAAGTGACTGGTGACTATAGGATGCACACGTTGGGGCCGAACAACCTGTACTTCAATTATGCCGACGCCGGTTCGAATTCACGCCCCGCCGCAGCAATGTGGGTCTTGGCGCAGAAATATGACAACACCTCCTATTCGCGTTGGCACGTCGGGCGTCTGCAGAGTATTTTCACGGCCTCGTTAGACGATATCAAAGCACGTCGTCTCGATCGTTTCTTTCCTCTGGAGATCGCTTTCTATCAGCGTCCAAAGGACGACGATGCCCAAACACCACTCGATGCATTGTTCCGCGGCCGCCAGGATGTGGTCACCATGCGGAGCGATTGGAATGACAAGAGTGCCGTCTACGTTGGGTTTAAGGCAGGCGACAATCAAACCAATCACGGCCATCTGGATATCGGCTCGTTCGTCTTGGATGCTGGAGGTGTTCGCTGGGCGACTGACCTCGGGTCGGACAACTACAATCTCCGGGGCTATTTCGGTCGACAGCGATGGTCTTACTATCGTTTGAACAATCGTAGCCACAACACGCTCGTGGTAGATGACAAGCTGCAGAACTCAAAGGCCGTTTGCCGCATCGTCGCATTCAGTTCAAACGAAGATCGCGCGACGGCGATTGTCGACATGACGGATGCCTACGCTGGGCAGGTCGAGTCGGCAAGAAGGGGCATCGAGCTCGTCAATCGCCGCGCCATCCATGTTCGCGACGAACTGTCAGGTGTCTTGGGTGAAGTCCGGTGGGGCATGGTGACTCCAGCCACGATCACGCTCCGCGGCGCTAAGGCCATCCTCAAGCAACGCGACAAGACACTGGTCGTGGAGCTGCTGTCGCCGCCGGGCGCCGAATTCGAAGTGGTCTCGACAGATCCCCCAACAACCACCGAGCGATCCAATCGAGGAACTCGGATGTTGGCCGTTCGAACCCACGCCGATCGTAACGATCGCGTTGCGATCAGTGTCGTGATGCAATTGGAAGGCGATCCGAGCGTCACAACCGATACTTTCAGCCAGTCGCTCGCATCGTGGCCGCGCGGAGGCACGGCTGACAAGAGCCCATGAGACAAGATAACGTCTGGTCTCGATTTCTAAAGAGTTGATCACGGAAGACCATACCAGCAATGAGCATCCAAAGCCGACAAACGCTGACTGACTTCGCCGACTGGATCGTCGAGCGTGATGAACACGCCTCCAGCCATCTGCATCTGCTGGGCGAAGCCGAGGCGGCGCTGGCGGGCGAGTGCGACCGTGCTGGTAACGGCCGCCTGATTCTTGCCGACAAACTTGACCGCTGGCGCTATCATCTGCTGAATCAAGGTCTGCAGACGCTTGCTCCGACAGACCGAGCCCTCATTGACGTATTGGATCTGACAGCAAACGAACTGGCGGGCCGTCCAGCACGGGCGCCTCGATCTCCACGAGCAGCGATTCAGGTAGTGTCGCCATCCGAGACATCTTGGCCCCAAACGGTTGATTTTGAACTGACGGAACTGGAAGATTCACTTCGTTCCGATGTTCCGCTGGAAGAACTCACGCGTTTGGCAACCAGCCTTACCGTCGAACATTTCAGTGGTCCTCACCGGTGTGAGCCGCATCGATCACCGGCCGTGGCGAACGAATGCCCAGGCCAACCTCGACGGAAGGGTGCGAGGCAGATGGTGCTTTACGCACCGCTTTACCTGTCCAACTTCTGCACAAACCATTGTTTGTACTGTGGGTTTCGCTATCCGAATGAACTCCAGCGTGAGCATCTTGCCAAACAGGAAGCACTTAGTCAGGCGCAAGTTCTGTGGAAGCGCGGCATACGAAGACTCGTGTTGGTGGCGGGAGACTTTCCCAAATTGACCACGACCGAATACTTTGCTGAAATCATTCGGGATCTGAAAGCCGCAGGATTCGACGTGACCATCGAACTCGCTGCACAAAGTACAGCGTCGTATGCTGAATTGGTTCTCGCCGGCGCCCGTGGCGTCACCCTGTACCAGGAAACATACGATGAACGCCTTTACGCTCGCTACCATCCGCGAGGAAGCAAGAAGGCGTTCGATTGGCGGTTAGAGGCACCCGAGCGTGCTGCCGAGGCAGGAATGGCTCGCTTGGGACTGGGTGTCCTTTTAGGACTAAGTGACCCGGCGCAGGATGTCCTTTCGATGGTTCGACACGGACTGTATTTGCAAACTCGCTTTCCCGATGTCCGTCTGGCATTCAGTCTACCCAGAATCCATAAAGCCCCCGACGGATTCGAATCGTCATTCCGCGTGGACGACGAGACTTTTATCCGGCTCTATTGCATCCTTCGACTGGCTTTCCCTCAAGCCCATTTGGTTCTCTCCACACGGGAATCGCCTGCCTTGCGGAATCGGCTGGCGTCGATTTGTATCACTCAGATGAGTGCCGGCAGCTCCACGGCCCCAGGCGGATACCAAATAGAACAGACCGACCAAAGCCACCGACAGCAGTTTCCCGTCACTGACGACCGCAGTCCAGCGGAAGTGGAGCAGGGCCTGCGCGATGTCGGGTTTGACGTTTGTTGGGAATAAGGATGTTCGAAATAAGGATGTTCGAGATAGAAATTGTCAGCATGAGATTTATGGATCGTATTTTTGACATCAGTTCTTTCACCCTAAAGATCGTATCGCTCTTAAGTTGTCGGTTTGCAGCGGTTTCTACATCCTGTCACCTCTCCCTTGGGAGAGGTCGCGGCTTCAGCCGCGGGCGAGGGGCTTTTTCGCGTTTCACAAAGTGCGAGTTTTACGGCGGCGAGTTTTACGGCCAACACCTCTCCCTTGGGAGAAGTGACAGGATCTTGGCTCTTGAAAGGCCATTACTAGAAATGTGACGGCAGCTGCTCTGTTCGGCTGGCGCAATTCATGGAGACGGATGAATGAGATTCTCAACACTATGCATTCTATTTTTGGCGGTAGCCGTGACGGCTTGTTCGATGCGGGCGGCCTCGGCTGACGAGGCAGTTGTTGAAGACAAGATCCGAGTCTTATTAGTGACCGGGGGACACGGCTTTGCAGAAGAACCGTTTTACGCCCTATTCGATGCGATTCCCGATGTTACGTACACCAAGGCTGTCTTCCCGGCGGCCGGCGAATTGCTCACTCCCAAACTGGCCAATGACTACGACGTCATCGTTTTCTACGACATGTGGGCCAAGGGAATCACGTCGCAGCAGCAAGAAGCCTTTGTTGCGTTGCTGCAGTCTGGTGTCGGCGTCGTGGCGCTGCATCACACGTTAGCGGCCCACGCGAACTGGCCTGAGTACGCCAAGATCATCGGCGGCAAGTACCATCTTAAAGACCAGGTTGTGAACGGCAAAACGATCGCCAAATCGGGCTTTCTGCACGATCAAGACATCCAGGTAAAGGTAGCCGATCACGACCATCCGATCGTAAGTGGCCTGCAGGATTTCGAGATTCACGATGAAACCTACCGCGACTACGACACCGACCCGAAGGCCAAAGTCCTGTTGACGACAAGCAACGCCACCAGCGACCCCGAACTCGCGTGGGTCACATCGTACGGCAACAGTCGTGTGTTTTATCTCCAGCTGGGTCACGACAAAAACGCTTACCAACACGCGACATACCGTCAGTTGGTCGCTCGCGGAATCCGCTGGTCCGCCGGCCGCCCCACGGATCCAACGGTCGCCACCGCCGCTCTATTCAATGGAAAGGACCTGAGCGGTTGGAAAGCGGAAGGCGACGCTCGCTGGGAAGTCAAGGACGGCATCCTGATCGGTCGGCAGGGCCCGAACAACGAGCCCGGCGATCTGCTCACCACACAGTCATACGATGACTTCGAACTCAAGGTCACGTTCAAGGTCGAGTGGCCTGCAAACACGGGTGTCTGGTATCGATACCAGTCCGCCAAGAAGGCCTTCCAGGCCGATGTCCTCGAATACAAGAAACCGTTCGCGCTAACGGGCAGCCTCTACTGCACAGGTAAGATGTTTTTGGCGGTCAACACCGACGCGACGCTGGTCAACCGTGAAGGCTGGAACACTCTCTTGATTCGTGCGGTGGGCAACCGTCACATGATTTTCCTTAACGGCAAGAAGGTGGCTGACGTGCGCGACGACACCTCCGACCACGGCCGCATCGGTTTCCAGGTCCACGCCGGCGCCCAGTTCGAGCCAATGCGCGTGCTGGTGAAAGAGGTGGTTTTGAGACGGATCTGACAACCCAGGGCCAGCGCGCACTCTAGGCGAAATGGGCTAGCGCGGTAAGCGTAATTTTGAGACGATCTTTCGTGTTCGAT
>JASLPZ010000188.1:0-13561 GCA_030744725.1 Pirellulaceae bacterium | reverse complement strand
ACTATCAGACCACGGCCAATCTTGGCTCTCATGAATAATCCGGGCTGTGGGCAACGATGCAAAGTGTCAGCAAGGACGTGACACAAAACAGGCGTGTTGGATGACGCAGATCGAACATGGATTTGACTCGCTTGTATTCGAGGCGAAAACCACCGCAACGTTGGTTGCCTATCGCCATTGTTGCGTGGCGCTGTTGTTGCACGACGCTATCATCGTACAGCGTTATTATCGTACGGCGTTAAACGACCCGGTCACATCGGTCGACGCGCCTGTTTGCGTGTTTTGCAGCGACGCACTGACAATCTCGGCCGTGAGCAGTCTGTCTTCGATGCTCGTGATTCTCAATTCGACGGGGCTGCTCGCTAGGCTATACCAAGTGGGACCATCGGCAACCGGTTGGACAAACAACCGACCTGAGACAACCTGGCCGGACAATTCGGCAGCGGTCGTGGCACGGATTTGTGAGTGAAAGAATACCGCGGGGAACTCTTCCTTGTCCGGCGAACTGTAACTACGAAGCTCGAAGACCGTCGGTCGTTTTGATCCCTGCTCGACAAATCGCGCGTAACACGCATTCGTTTCAATTGGTGAATCCAAAGTCAAGGTGATTTCCCCCGCCATCTGTAACGTCTCTTGAACTTCGGTACTGGCAGAGTCAACTTGATCGGTCACCTTTTCTTTGATGGACTCCGTGCCCTTCGTCGCTGCATTTTTTGCTTTGTCAGCTAGCGATTTCAGTTTAGCATTATCGCAGCCTCCCATCGCCAGCACGACGAGAGTGATGAGCATACTTGAGAGCATGAAACGGGCAAATTTCACGGCATATCCTCCTTGTCAGGACGGGAAACGATGGACTGATGAAGTTCCCGTCGATGAACATCGGAAAGAACCAAACTCTGCTGCCGTTTATCGTGACATTCGTGCAGCGTCAGGTCAACCGAATGCTGGCCGGACGTCGTTTCTCGGTCAATTGCTCTGCCAAGATCCAGGGTTGCAACCTATTGACTTCAACGTGGTCACAGGCAGGCCATTTGTGATCTGTATACGCCAACGGCACCTCGCTATGACCCCAATACCAGCGAAATTGCGCATCTTCTTCCGCCAAGATGCTTGTGATTCGCGTTCGCTAACGCAAAATAGAGGATCCAGGTATCTGCCATCCAATGGAGGTTCGTCATGGTCGCCGAGGCAGTATTGTTGCTTCAGCGTGTTGCGATCGTGGCAATTCTTGTCAATTGGATGGTGTCGTCGTCGGTCGGTGAAGATCGGCCTCGATTGCCCGTGGATCGGATGCCAACGCATCTGTTGGTCGACAAAATGCCGCTCGGGCTTAACAAAGTCCGGCACGTTCCCGAAGATAACGCGTTGACGGAGGCTCGAGTTGGCTTGGGGCGGCGTCTGTTTTTCGATCCGGTCCTCTCAGGTGATGGATCGACTTCCTGCGCCAGTTGCCATGACCCAGCCCGGTCCTTCACGACAGATGATCAGCTCGCCATCGGCGTAGCCGGCGCGAAGGGCTTGCGCAATACATCATCGCTGATCAACCGGCTGTATGGGAAATCCTTTTTTTGGGATGGCCGAGCCACATCGTTGGAAGAGCAGGCGCTCAAACCGATCGGAAACAAGATTGAATTGGCTTCGTCCGTCGACGAAGCGGTCTTGAGACTGCAGGCCGATGCGACCTATGTCAACCGATTTCGCGAAGCGTATGGTGGCGAAGTCACTGCGGAGAATCTAGCCAAAGCTCTAGCCGGATTTCAACGCACGCTGCTCTCGGGTGATAGCCGGGTCGACCGCTTTCAGGCAGGCGATGCATCCGCTCTCACGCCCGATGAACGCGTAGGACTTTGGATCTTCGAAAGCCGAGGCGGTTGTTGGAAATGCCATCAAGGTCAGAATTACACCGATGAACTGTATCACAACACCGGCGTCTCATGGGGAAAGCAACCGCTGGACTTGGGACGATTCAGGGAGACCCAGCGGGAACAGGACCGTGGTCGCTTCAAGACGCCAACCCTACGCGACATTGCACGAACGACCCCCTACATGCATGACGGGAGTATCGCCACGCTGCGCGAAGTCGTTGCTTTCTATAATCGTGGCGGTGGCAAAAACTCGTTTCGAGACGCGCTGCTGGTACCGCTCGATCTCAACGACAAAGAGATCGACCTGCTCGTCGCGTTCCTTAAAAGCTTGACTGGATCGACCCGATGGGTGACATCGCAGTTGCCCGACGCGATAGACGCCAAATAGCGTTGTCCGACGCCTGTCAATGAACGGAGCCATTCACGGCTGTTCCTTTTCTTAATCCTAATCATATTCTTAATGAAGATTAAGAATCCCATTCACGACCTCTGGCTGTGAACCGTTATCAAAGAAAAAGACCCTTCCACGGAAAACCGTGAAAGGGCTTCGTTGATACGATTGTCCTCAATCAAGCCTTACGAGGCCCGCTCCATGACTCGACGGAAGTTATTCATCGAGAGCAGATGGATATAGGTCAACTCCAACTCGTCCGATTTGGCAAGTTCAGCCAGCTTCTCCGGCGCCAAATCCTTGAGCTTCTGCCGGCTGACCGCCATAAACCCACCCAACGACTTCTGCTCCCCACCTGGGAACGTGAAGTCGGCTTTCATCGGCTCCAGCAAATCGAGCTCCTTCAGTCGGTTGCAGTAAGCCTGGGTGCGAGCGAAGTGTGCTTGCGATTCTTCGAGGAACTTCAGCATGCGGTTCAAGTATTCCGTCCGCTCGCCTTCGTCGTCAAAGAGCCGTTGGCCCTTGCCTTCACGGTTGCATCCAGACCATTCCTCGTCGACGCAAAGCGTGAACTGGTTTTCGTTCTGGGCGAAGACAAACGGATATCTCCGAACGAAGGCAGGGATGTAGTCGGCAGTCCAGTTGTTGTCTTCGCCAACATAGTAGTTGTTCGTGCCTTCAAGTCCCAAGATGACGACCGGCATGACGTTCGTGTCGTCGCCAGCAAAAACAATCGTGTATTCCGCTGATGCCGCTGTCATCTCGACCGCCATCAAAGGAACCGAGTTCACATTCGCCGCAAATCCAAAGTCCTCGCGATCGATGCTCAAATCACCGTGTCGCTGGGGGGAAACAGCCGATACATTTTCGTAAAAGAGCATTTGTGCCATGGAAGATCTCGTTTTTATGAGTTGTGGGATTGTACGGGACGGTACGTCCTGCGTTCATCGTCTTTGA
The DNA here is from genome assembly GCA_030744725.1 of Pirellulaceae bacterium. Taxonomy (GTDB): domain Bacteria; phylum Planctomycetota; class Planctomycetia; order Pirellulales; family Pirellulaceae; genus ARS98. Next base: position 10,348 of record JASLPZ010000188.1, on the reverse strand, counting down.
CGTTGCTCAACTGCAAAACGTTCTCCGGAAGTGTACATCGAAATCCGAATTGGTCGAGCAGCACGTCCGAAGAAAATGGAACAGATGACGAAGCTGTGCGCGAGGCCGGTCCATACAATCCTCCGCATTATCCCTAAAGCGTACAGGCGGCCAGACCTGCGTAGGTCTCAATCCCAATTGAAACCAGAAAGACTGTGGCTGGGCACCGTTCGACACAACTCCGCGTCTTATTCTCCGGACCCAAACATTCTTCGGACCCAAACCTGACTAAACGGCTACGGCCATAGGCAGTCTTTTTCTGGGGTGTGTTTATCTGACCGTTGGGGTGGTCCGGCCAATCACCCAACACGTTGTGGGCCGGTCACGTTGTGGGCCGGTCTCCCGACCGGCCCAGGTTCGGCGGAGCCTTTCTGGATCGCTAGGCCGTAGCCTGTGGGCTTAAGACGCACTAAACTGCCGTTCTCACCGCCGAAGAACGTGCTAGCAAGTCAAAGCACAATGAGCGTCTTAGACCGGCTTATCGAAAAACTCGACGCGGGACAAATTCCGTACGATGTCTCGCACCACGAACCTGTTTTCACGAGCGAAGAGGCGGCACGGATTCGAGGCACGACGTTGGCTAGCGGTGCCAAAGCGTTGATCTGCAAAGCAGACAAGCGTTTCGTACTGATCGTTCTCCCTGCTGACAAGCGGCTAGGCAGCAAACAAGTTCGCAAGTCTGAGTCAATTCGCAAGCTGCGATTTGCCAGTCGTGAGGAAGTCGTCGAGCTAACCGGATTGCAACCGGGATCGATCCCACCGTTTGGTAGCTTATTCGACCTTCCCACCTGGTGCGACGAGGATCTGGCGTTGCAGCCGACGATCAACTTCAATGCCGGTGATCATACGGTATCGATCAGTATGCAGTACACCGACTTTGCGGCTTTTGAACAACCACGCAGCGGTCAGTTTGCCGAGTGAGGCACGACAGCGTGTCGAGGCTGAATCGATGAACGCCACCCGTTGAAGTCGTAACGCGTCTATTGCGACAACCTGACTTGCGCTTCATCCGCCCAAGGACTGTCCGGTGCCAACCGCAGAAATTCCTGCCAATGTCCTTGTGCTTCACTGTCTCGACCCAGCTCATCGAACGTCCGCGCGAGGTGATAGTGGACATCGGGAAAATCGCTATGATGTGCAAGCGTTCCCTGGAAAGCGGCGACGGCCAAATCCAGCTCTCCCGTTTCTGCCAAAACGCACCCAAGATTGGCGCGGGCCTCCACAAAATCTTCGTCCAGCTCAATCGCCATAAAATACCGTTCGCGGGCCGCCGAGAGGTCTTCCAGCCGGTAGAGAAGTTCGGCCAGCTGAAAACACAGTTCAGGACGTGGTCCGCCCGCCGTCAGCGCGGCGCGATACATTTCCACGGCAGCCTCCAGTTGACCGGCGTCTTCGTACTTTGTTGCCGCACAGACCATTTCTTCCGGTGAGGAAAACTCGGGCTGTTCGGCCAAATGGTCGGCCAGTGAAACCGTCGGAACCAAATCGCCTAGAGCCTCCGAAGCGTCTCCATCGAGAGGCTCTTCGAGCGCATCGAAGTCGATCCGCAATTGGCCTCCTGGCTCAATCAAACCCTGGCCCAATCGTAGGAGAATCTGCTTACCTTCGACGATCACCGAAAGCTGCGCCAAGGGACGTTCGATTTCCGGAATGTACCGTGAAAGTTGAGCGAGCTTTTTCTCAATCGCCCGCGGTGAAGCACCGGCCGCTAAGAGCTGTGCCAGGTGACGTGCCGTGGCGACTTCCTGAAAATCAAAATAGGGTAGACGGTGGACTTCGCGAGCTGGGACAATCAAGCCACGTCGGTGCCAACAGCGAATGGTCGCCACCGAAACGTCGAGCAAATCCGCCAACATGGCCGGAGTGTAGAGACGTCGAACGAATTGTTCGCCCTCAACCAACCCCAGTTTCTGCCACAGCTGAGTCTCGGAAATAATCTCCAGCCGGCCCTCGCCGGCGGCGTCCCGAATCTCTTCGTCCAACAGAACTTCGTCGTCACCCAAAGGCAGTTCATCGGCACCGATTACGATTATGTCAACCGTACAGTCACACTTCGAGACAGGCAGGCCGCCTAAGTCGCGCACGATTTTTTGTGCTTCACGCTTACTAACGCCACCCATCTTGCCGATGAAACAGATGCGTTTTCCGTGAAGTGGCTGAACAGCCTCAGTATCAAAAGCCGTTGACATGAACCTGGCCGGAACGAGAAATAATGCGACCTCGTGTATGAATCAGTGTTGCCGTCGGCGAGCCCAGTGTCAATCGGTCGGGGCAACCGGCTTGGCTCAGAGACAGCCCCTGTGGACCGAACTCCCGCGACGGGCCGACAACTAATCCAACGCGATTCGGCCTGACATTAGGCCGGTTCGTCGTCACCGGTGGCTGAATTCAATTCGGTTTCAGCCTCGGGTGTTTCAATGGCCGGTTTACCTGTCGGTTCGGCATCCATAGGATCGGAGGAATCACCGGACTGAGCACCAGCTTCCGCGGCACCGCTGGTGGCGGCAGCCGGGTCGGTGGTTTCCTCCTTATTGGCCTGCATAGCCGGTACGGCAACCGGGGGGCCAGCCGAGTAATACGTGACCGTTGGAGCAAAATTCGTGACGACCGTGCCGCAGCTGTCGACGGGCACTTGCATGGCGACTCTCTTGGCGACCATGCGCGTGGAAGTGTACGGTACCCATTTCGCGGCCGTCCGAGGTACCCTGACAGTCCGCGATTCCGCTACCCACTTGCACACCTGGACTTGATAGGGCTCGTCGCGTGATTCGTGTTCGATCCGCTGCGTTGTCACCGTAACCGGGCGTTCCATAAGCTGCTCGGTCCACTTCTGAACCTGGACCTGGTACGGTTCCTCGACCCACTCGTCAACGAACTTGTTGACCGTCACCGGCGTCTGCTGCGTCACGACCTTTTGTACGAAACTCGTCTGCGGCACTTGTCGCTGGACGATGTTCGGAACGTATTGGCGTTGCACTTGATAGGTTCCAGGCGCTTGTTGCGGGACCCAGTGCAGGCCGCCGCGATACCAGCTGACTGTACCTGTCACTGGGTTGGTCGCGTAAGTTCCGGGCAACCTTTGCAGTCGAGTGCGAACGCGGCCCGGTTGGAAAACGACCTGGTCGACGAAACCACCTTGGTCGACCGTTTCGGTTCGCATCGTGGTGACCTGTTCGTAGGTAAGAAAATTCTGACTTTGCATTACCGTCTCGGTAACCGGCCGACGAACCAGCCGTCGACGCACATGTGTCTGCGTCTCCAACGTCGGCTTCAGGACCTTATATCGTTGGATCTGCGTCTTGGTCTCATTAACTGGTCGAGCGACCGTTATGCGACGGAATCGCGTTTCCGTGTTCCAAACCGGCTTTTGCGTTGTGATCTGGCGATCTTCCAGCAATGTCTCGTATTCCAGACGATATGCCACCACGCTCTCAGGCTCGTAAACCGTTCGATAAACGGTCTGATAAGCCGGATAGGCAGTTTGAGCCGAAAGCGGCGCGGTCGTTACCGTGACGGAAGTCAGCACAACGGCAACAACAGACAGGAATCGCAGTAAAACGTTCATTCCGATATCTCACTTCAACGTTGAAGAATGACAACATCAGATTTGCTTCGTACCGGCGCGTCGCCCGTGCGCGCAAATCACTCACCCGATACCTTCGAGTGTGGCGAACAATCGGGTCGCTCGCAAATAGAAAAATCGGGCCGCAACCAATTCCATGCCATCAACAGTAAGCGCAGCAAGGTCTTACGTTTTTTGAAATTGTTTGAAGATTTTCTCCACGACTGCCGACGTCCAAAACGGGCCACATTCATAACTCGTTCCAAGCTTGGATGTTGCGGATCAAGTCTTCCTAACCGTTACAACCGGCCCCGGAATCGTCGTACGAGCCGAACCGATTTCCAGACGTCGTAGTGATGTCGCTGCTAGCCGCGGCGTGCAGGCTGCCAGAACGCACTCTGACCTCGCGCAACGTCATGCGGTGCGCTACTTTGCGGTTTCCCCCGCTCGGATTCTCAGCAACACCTCTTCCGCGTTGATGCGAATGCCTCGTCGAACGCGAGTATGCAACAACGGCAATTCCGAATTTACGACGGCCTCCAACGCGGAGATCAGCTCCTCCAATTCCAAATCTGGGTTCTTCGCTGCCAATTGCCCGACACCTTCAATGCCGTTCTTGATCACCGACATGCGCTTTGAAGCTTTGGCGGACTCGGTCGGTTCGGTTTCCGCAGACTCTTCGTTGGCAGGATCCAGCATTTCCAACAGAACTGGGATCGATCCGCCATCCCCATGGCGAGCTAATCCCAGCGCCGCGTTGTAGCGCGCGTTGGTATGTGCGTCGTTCAACATCAGCGCGAGGCGATCAAGGGCTCTTGGGTCGCCCATCACGCCCAACACAAACGCAGCGGTCGAACGCAATTCATCGCGTGCCGGTTTGTCAGTCCCGCCATCAGAACGCTCGCGAGATACCTCCAGCACCGTTTCTAACACTTCGTCGCGATTCTGGAATTGGCCGTCTTGGGAATTGGTGTAGACCGCCAACGCCTGTAAGGCCGCTCGACGAACGTCAATGTCAGCCAGTTCGTGTTCTGTCTTGGCCGCGGTCAACAAGACCGGAATGACTTCGGCGGCGCGAAATTCACCCAGAGCCCGGCACAGAAACATGCGCAATTTGACGGCCGGCTCATCTGTGCTGCCGCCGTCTATCTGCGCCTGGAGTATGGCAGCCAGATCGGCCGACAGTTCGGCGTCATCCTTCAGCTCGTCGTACGCAGGATTTCGCAACACGTCGGCCAGCGTGAGGGCCCGCTGCCAGCTGACATCGTTCAGCTTCTTCAAATCCCGCACCATATCCTTTGGATCGCTGCCCATGTGTGCCAGCCAACTGAACATCAGCCATACCATCACGATGATGCTGACGATCACCAGCGGAATCACGAACAGCTGCAAGATGAAAGTCACCGACGGCGGTTGCACAGGCGGCAAGGTGACGGGAACATCGGCGGTGGGTTTCAGCGGCAGTTGGCTACGCTGGGCCCCGAGATGCTGGGCCCCGAGATGCTGGGCTCCGAGATGCTGGGCTCCGAGATGCTGGGCTCCGAGACTTTCCTGGGTACCAGAAGTTTCAGGCGATTCTGGAGAGTCTTGGGTTTCGGGAGACTCGCTCATAGACAATGTGGCGATCTGGATTCAGCAATCTGGCGGATCGAGCCCGTCGTCATTGCCGAGCGGGCACCAGATGAGACCGCCTCGGCCAGGGGAACACGGGCAGGGTAAGATGAGACTACAGTGTAGAATCGCTGGATCGGGCGTCAACCGGCGATTGTCTGCCGTACCAGGACGGGTTGCCGGATCTTCCACCGGATCGCTACCATCGTGGGGACGCCGCGCCAATTTCCATTGCCATGTGAATGCCATGCCTTCCCTTTTCTCAGGCGAAGAATTCGTGACTACCCTGTTGGACCTGGGCACCACCCATGTCGTCTGGGTGCCCGATTCGGACTTCGGCCCCTGGGAATTCACGCTGGACGCTTCTAGATTGCAACTCGTACGGGTCTGCCGCGAAGGTGAAGCATGGCCGCTGGCTGCTGGCCTTTACCTGGGTAGGGCCAGCCCTGTCATCCTGATGCAAACGACGGGCCTGTTTGAATCTGGCGACGCCTTGCGAAATGTGTTGTTTGATCTGGGGCTGCCCCTATTGGCCGTCGTTGGTGCGCGAAATTGGCTCGTCGCGGACTCGCGCGCCCCCGTCTCCGAAGACGCCCCTTTGTCCGAAGACGCCCCTTCGCCCACAGACGCCCCTTTGTCCAAAAACGCCCCTTTGTCCAAAGACACAGCCAGGAGGTTCACCCAGCCGATCTTGCAGGCCTGGGGTGTCAACTGCACTATCGTCGAAAGCCTCGAGCACAAGTCACGCTTGGCGGATCATTTTCGCGCCTGTCAATCCACAGGGCAGGCAGGCATTGTCGTACTCGCGGAAGGACCCGGTTAGATGACACAAACCACTGGCGATCAGGCAGCCCAGCAGCGCATGCCCGTCGCGGAGACGCTTCAAGTTCTCGCCGACCTGCGGCGCGATTCGGATGTGTTGGTCACCAACCAGGCGTCAGCGCGCTTGTGGCCGACCTTGAGCGATCACCCGCTGGACTTGAACTACAACCCGTCAACGATGGGCGGTGCGATTCCGTTGGCCCTGGGCTTGGCGCTGGCGAAACCGCAACGCGAAATCATTGTTGTCTCCGGTGAAGGGTCGCTGCTGATGAGCTTGGGAAGTCTTGTCACGGTGGTCGGCAGCGGCGCGACCAACATTACGATTGTCGTGCTGGACAACGGGATGTACGAAGTGACGGGCGGACAGGCGACACCGGCCACGAACATCCCCGTCGATTTCGCGGGCCTCGCCCGCGCTGCCGGATTTCCAACGGCAGTTCATTATTCGAACCTGAACCGATGGCGCGACCAGGCCCCCGCCGGATTCTCAAGTTCGGGGCCGCGACTGATGTGGCTACAAGTCGGTCCAACGGACTCGCGGATTCTGAAAGAACCGTCTGGCGACATCAAGCCTCGGATCGAGCGATTACGCGACGCGTTGACGGATTAGCTCGAGTGGCTTTCCGCCATATTGGCGGAGTAGGCAGTGGGCTTTATTTCTCGTCGGCAAAGACTGGCAGGCGTCCGATCGAATAGTAGGTGAATCCTTCTTCGCGCATCTGCTGAGGGTCATACAGATTCCGACCGTCAAACACATTGGGTGTGGTCATTCGCCGCCTGATCTCCGGAAACTCGGGATGTCGAAATTCACTCCATTCGGTGTTGATCGACAAGGCATCCGCCCCCTCCAATGCGTCCATGGGTTGCGATGCATATTTGATCTTGTCGCCATAGATCGCGCGAACATTGTCGATGGCTTCAGGGTCATGCACTTGGACTTTGGCGCCCAATTCCAGCATCCGATCAATCAACACCAGCGCGGGTGCTTCGCGAATATCATCCGTTCGCGGTTTAAAGGCCAATCCCCACACGGCGATCGTCTTTCCCGTCAGATCACCGCCAAAGTACTCTTCGATCTTGTGGATCATGACCTGCTTTTGATGATTATTGACTTCGTCGACGGAATCCATGATCCGCGGTTTGACACCAACGCTACGTGCGATACTGGCCAGCGCCCGAACATCTTTTGGAAAACAGCTTCCACCGTATCCGCAGCCCGGGAAGAGGAACGCAAAGCCAATGCGTTGATCGTGACCAATTCCTCGCCGCACGTCGTTGATGTCGCCCTTCATTCGTTCGCAGATGTTGGCCATCTCGTTGATAAAACTGATCTTGGTTGAAAGCAACGCGTTGGCAACGTACTTGGTCAATTCTGCGCTTGCGGGCGACATCACCAGAAAGGGACGTTCGGTGCGGAGAAACGGCGCATACAACTCGCGCAGGACTTCTGCGTCGGCTGGATCCCGAACACCCACGACAACTCGATCGGGATACATGAAGTCGTTGATCGCCGCGCCTTCTTTGAGGAATTCCGGGTTGCTGGCGACATGGCATTCGCGCCCCGTCAATTCCTTGAGCCGTTCGAACGCCATTTCATTTGTACCAACAGGTACGGTACTCTTGATGACGACAATCGCGGGCTCGGCCAAATGGGGCGCAATGTTGTCGACGACGGTCTTGAGCGCCGTCAGATCTGCCGACCCATCCTCTGATTGTGGCGTGCCGACTGCCAGATAGATCAAGTTGGCCTGCTTGACCGTCTTGGGCAACTCGGTGGTAAAGTGCAGCCGCCCCTGTGCGACGCCGCGTAGCACCAATTCGCTCAAGCCCGGTTCATAGATCGGGATATTGCCTTGGTTTAGTTGTTCGATCTTACGTTCGTCGATATCAACGCAGGTCACCAGGTTTCCGCTGTCGGCAAAACATGTTCCCGAGACCAAACCTACATAACCCGTTCCAATGACCGCGATCTTCATGGCGATTCATTCCTCCGTTGCCAATATTCTAGAATATCTTCGAGCGTTTCCCTGATGCCAATGTGTGGTTTCCATTTGGTGTGCGCCATGATTCGCGAGACATCGGCGATGGGGTGCTGTCGTCTACCAGGATCAATCTCGACGACGTCGCGCCCGCTCTTAGAAATATCCAGCAACTGCTGCAGCAGGTCACCGCTTCGCCGGCAGATTCCGCTGCCGACGTTGTAAACAGTTCGCGGTTTTCCGTCCACAACAAGCGCTCGATAGGCTCGTACAACATCTCGAACATCCGACAGATCCAAGTATGCATCGCGGCAAAAGACGTGAATCGGTTCATTGCTCGAAGCCGCCAATTGGCTGGCCCAGTCAGGCAGGATCATCTGTGGTGACTGCCGCGGTCCTGAATGCTGAAAAGCACGTGCAATGATCGCGTCGACGCGCCCCGTCTTCGCGGCTGCCGTAATCAGCCGCTCGGCCTGTAATTTTGATTTTGCGTAACCGCGCTGGGCTCCCAGCGGCGCGTCTTCGCGGACTTTCGGCTGCCCGGCGGACACCGGCGCGTAAACATAGCAACTGCTGGCGAATACCAGACGCGGCCGTGATGCCAAGGTGCCGACCAATTCCAGAACCGCTTTCGTTCCCTGGACATTTACCGCGACGGCCTTTGGTGTCGGTTCGTCATTCCCACACGCGCTCGGCACGCTGATCGCCGCCAAATGATACACGGCCTCGGGCGCAAACTCCGATATCTGCCGGCGAATCACCGTGGGAATCTCTTGACTGATATCCCAGCGAAAGATGGTGGCGTTGTCGGCAACCTGGGCCGGAATCTCCACCGGCCACGTTCCTCGCGAAGAACAGCCAATCACCTCGTCACCTGACTCAAGTAGGTGTCTGGCCAGGTGCGCGCCTGCGAAGCCGCCAATCCCACTGATCAAGGCTCTCACGCAGACTCCTTGGCAACACGTGCCAGATCAGAATCCACCATCATCGTAACCAGCTCGGTAAAATCAACTTGTGGTCGCCAGCCGAATCGTTCATACGCTTTGGAGGCATCACCGCAAAGGGTATTCACATCCGCTGGGCGAAACAATTCCTCGTCGGTCCTCACAAAGTCCTCCCACTGCAGGCCAACATGGGCAAACGCCACGCGGCAGAAGTCTCGCACCGAATGTTTGACGCCCGTCGCAATGACATAGTCATCGGGTACGTCCTGCTGCAGCATCTGCCACATGGCCCGAACATAATCGCCGGCGAATCCCCAATCACGTTCGGCATCGAGGTTGCCGAGTCGCAGTTCCTGCTGCAAGCCAAGTTTAATGCGGGCCACGGCAAACGAGATCTTCCGCGTGACAAACTCCTTTCCCCGTAGCGGCGATTCATGGTTGAACAGAATCCCACTGCAGGCAAACAAGTCGTGGCTTTCTCGATAGTTCACCGTGATCCAGTGACCGTAGACCTTGGCCACGCCGTACGGGCTGCGCGGCCAAAACGGCGTTTCTTCCGTCTGCGGTTCGCAGCGAACGTTGCCGAACATCTCGCTGCTGCTGGCTTGATAGAAGCGGATCGTTGGATCGACTAACCGCGTGGCCTCGAGCATTCGCGTGACGCCCAGGGCTGTAAACTCGCCCGTTAGCAGCGGTTGTTGAAAACTGATCGGTACGAAGCTCTGTGCCGCGAGGTTGTACAACTCGCTAGGACGAGCGACTTCCAACACTCGTACCAGCGACAGTTGATCCAGCAAGTCCGCCTGGTGTAACTGAATCTGGTCATGTAGGTCGGCAATCCGCTCAAACGTCTCGGTACTTGAACGGCGCACCATGCCGTGAACTTCATAGCCTTGTGCAAGCAGCAGGCGGGCCAAGTAGGCACCATCCTGGCCGGTTATTCCCGTGATCAGTGCGCGACGAGTCATTGGCTGGAAACCACTCCTCTGACCGCTTGAAGCCTAATCGTCTGTGGCGTCATCGGACAAGTCGATTTCGCTGTCGTGAGGAGTCTCCGTTGGCGGTGACGTGTCAACCGGCGTGTTTGGTTCGGTGGTGGGTGTCTCCACCCCAACTGCATCAGTGGAAGAATCATCATCACCCTCTTCCAGGGGCACTCGCACCACGGCAGCTAGTTTGTCCCCCCCGTCTAAGCTCATGATGCGTACGCCTTGCGTATTCCGTCCGATGATGCCGATCTCTTTCACGGCGATTCGCTGAATCTTGCCACGTGCTGTCATCATCATCACTTCGTTATCGTCCTCGACTCGCGTAATTCCAATCACTTTGCCGTTGCGGGCAGTCGTCTTGATGTCACGGAGACCCTTGCCCCCGCGCCGCTGAGTTCGATA
>JASLPZ010000187.1:0-13585 GCA_030744725.1 Pirellulaceae bacterium | reverse complement strand
AAAGCAAGAGCGAAAAGGACAGGCATCATCCCGAGATTCTCGTCCTCAAACGCTGTGATAACTCAAGATCTGCGGTGTGAAGAACGGAAGTTTCACGCAAAGGCGCGAAGACGCAAAGAGATCATTGGGGAGCGGTCCCTTCCTTTGCGCCTTTGTGCCCAGGCAAAAACGCAGTATCGTCGCCGCTGGAAGTCTGGGCACTACGGTTACGAAAGTGCAGAAACCTCTTATTTCAGGCGGTTTCAGCAGAACTCAAGGCCACCGTCGTCGGACTACGTATTCCATTGCAGTCGCGACTCGACAATCTCCATGCAGCTGTCTTACTGCGATTCTAGTGGGCGTGATCTTTCTGCCTTGCATCCCTTAGCTCTAACTTTTGATCAGTAAGCGAGTTGCGCGGTGGTTTTTCAGTGCGCCGATCCTTGGCCCGTGATGTGCGTTACGACGTGCCGGTCGTATCGCGCATTTCGCTCACCGATGGTCGAATCATGAATACTTCACAACGCAGTGAATCTCCACTGGTCCGCTTTTTTGACAGTTTTCTCCAGGAAAAGAACATCAAATGGGTCCTGGCGACGGGCCTGCTGATTCTGTTGGGTTCGTCGCTGATGATGGTCACGAAGGGGTGGACGGATTTCGATCCGACCGCCAAGTTCCTGGTGATCATGGGTTACACGACCGCGATCTTTGTGGCGGGCCAATGGAGCTACCATCATTTAGCGCTGCGAAGAACTGGCACTGTCCTGATGGCCCTTACCGTGTTGATGATCCCGGCCACATTTGTGGCGTGGCATTGGCTCTGGTCATCAATGGAGTCGACAGCTTCGCGGGGAATTGCCTGCAGCCTGTTAGCGCTCAACACGGGGTTGGTTGCATTCGCTGCGCAGCGAACATTCCTGCATTTTCTACGCGGCAATCAAACGACGTTTGTGGTCAGCTTTCTGCTATTGAGCATTGCAGGAGCCATCGCGCCGGCACTGGCTGAAGCCGAGCCTATCTGGTCATGGCTCGGCGCATTTGGACTGTGGACCGTGTTTTCGATTGGCGTCATTAAGGTGAATCGTCATGTGTTCTGGCTGACGGAAGAACATCGCCAACCGCGCATCTTTGGATTCTTTCCGATTGCCTTACTGGGATCGCAATTCCTGATTGTCTTTTCTGCCAATTTCGCTATGCACATTCCCGCGGACTGGTTTGGTCTCGCTTGCGTGCTGGTGGCCGTTCCGGTGCTGATGACCGCCGATAGTGTGGCGCGTGTCTTTCAAGAGCGAACTGGCGACATCGTCCGGCCGATTCCGTGGCCGATCATGTTGCCGCTGTGTGTGGGCCTCTTGTTGTGTGCGAGCGGTGTTGGATTGGCGGCCAGCGGCCTGGCAACCGGGATTCCCTACGCGGTCGTTCCAACGGCCGCGTTGGCGGCGATATTGATGGGAGTTGTCGCGCGTCGAACGCACCGTACGGCATTTGTGTGGGCGATGTTAGCCGGCGTTCTGTTGACATACAACTTCTCTCCTGTCTTCTTTCAAGAGCTGGCCCGTGCAGCGATCGAACAGGGTGCTCACGCGGTCAACGAATCGAAGTTGCCGTACGCGTTCTACGGGCTAACCTATCTTCCCTTGATCGTTGGAACGCTTGCAGCTGCGGTATGGGCGAAATGGCGTGGCAATGAGTTCTTTTCGCAACCGCTTCGCCAGTTTGCCGTGGGCCTCTCATCACTGTTGCTGATTGTCGCTTTCGGTCATGTCAAAGCGCTATGTCCGGTTGCAGTTTTCATGACGGCGATGTTTGCCATCATGACCACAGTGTTTGGTGATCGTCGTCTGTCGGTGCTGGGCCTAACCGCCTTCCTGGTTGCGGCGGCGGGCGCCGTGCCATTTGCCAACAGCCTCTGGGAATTCGAACTACCTGCGGAATCACACTATCTCGTACCACTTGCCGCGGCGTTCGTGCTGTTGCTGATCGGACCATGGCTGGACCGGCGCATCCGATCGCTACCGCTTCCCGGCCAGTTCCTGGCGAATTCAGAACTGTTTCAATCGCCAACTCTGATCTTCTCGCTGGCTGCCACGATCTTGACCACCGCGGCTTGGCTGCTCCGCATTGGTATGCCGACACACGACATGATGATCTGGCCAGCGGCGATCATCGGTGGGCTGCTGATCGTGCATTCGCTGGTCTGGGTACGCAAGACGCTAAACTGGGGGTGTGTCGCGTTCGTCCTTGTCGAAGGCATTCATTGCGGTCTCGAAGCAAACCTGACCGTCTGGTCGCTGGCGCAATTGCTGACCATCACCGGACTCGTCATGTGGGTCGTCACATATATATTCGAGCGACGTCCCCAATGGCGTGTCACCCGTGCCTGGGCTGAAGTAGGGCGGCTCAGCGCGCTGATCGTGCTGGCGTTGACCACAGTCGGAATCGCTCTTCCGGTCATGGCGATTGAGACTTTGGATCTTCTACCGTTCTTCTCCGGTGTCTTCTGGTGGCCTTGCTACGCATTGCTGACAGTCTGGTGTTTTGATGCCGCTCGGCGGATGCGACAGCCGGTGACGGCAGGTATTGGCTGTGTCAGTCTGATCGGTTTCGTCAGCTGGACGTTGGTGCAAGTCGCTGGTCACGACACGATCGAGTGGCTGCCGCTGGCGTGGGTCATTACCGCGGTTGCCGCTTTGCCCGTGATCGAGACGCTCAGACGTGTCATCACAGAGATGGACAATCGTATCGTGACCGTCGAAGAGTACCGCGCCGTACAGATGATTGTCGTGCCAACCGAGTTGATTGTCCGCGGCCTTCTAATCGTGTTGGCCAGTGTATCGCTGGTCGTCTATGACACACCGCTGATGGTCGCCGGTGGGGTTGCATTGGTTGGCCTCGTCGGTTGGGCGATCAAGCGGCGTGAGTCACGGATGTTGTTGGCAGTGGTGTTGCTGGCGAACTGGCTGTTGATCATTCTTGCAGCGCAGTTCGTTTCACACGCGGATCACCTTGCCGAACTGATACTGGATCTGCCAACTATGGCTGCCTGCCTGATCGCGGTCTCGGCAGCCACGAGCACGCTGGGCTGGCAAACGGCAAGTCGCTACATTCCCGGGTGGCGTGATACTGCAACGGGGCAGCTCGTCATTCTTCGATGTGTCACCGGTCTGGGATTGATGGCGACGCTGCCTCAGACAGTTGTCCTGTCCCAGCACATTGCGTTGTCGGCCATCGCGTTCATGATCATGGCGTGCTCCGAATTCTGGTTCGCCTGCAGTCGTCAAGACGAGCGTCGTGTTTGGGTGGGGCTCGCCATTTTCACGGCAGCGTTCGCTTACTTTGTCTGGTTCGATCTGCTGCACTTTGGCAGTGGTATCTCGATGTTCCTTCCGCTGGTCGTGGGTGGGAGTCTATCGCTGGCCGCCACACTCGCTCGCCGCCACACGCAAACAGAGATACTGGCCAGCCCGTTCTTCATGGTCGGCCTGCGGATGCCGCTGATGACGGTGGTCATTGCGATTGGACGACACTTCATGCAGAGTGACGTCGTTGTCTGGCGGGGCCTGAACAGTCTGGCGTTACTGGCAACCAGCGGCTTCTACTTCTGGCACGCGATTGAACGTCACAGTAAACGATTTGTCGTCCTGTCTGCAGCGATCTTGAACGTCGCGCTCATGCTGTTATTCCACGAATTGAATCTGTCTGACCCGCAGTTCTATCTGATCCCAATTGGCGTTTCGATCCTCTTGCTGGTGGAAGTGCTCAAGCGAGAAATTCCAACCGTCTGGCACAACCCGCTCCGCTATGCTGGCGCGTTGGTCATTTTGGTCTCACCCACGTTTCACATTATCGGCGACAGTTGGTTGCCAATGCTTTCACTGATGATTTCGGCAACGGCCGTGTTGTTGGTTGCGATCGGACTTCGTGTCCGTGCCCTGATGTATACCGGAACGGCATTCCTGGTTGCCGATCTGGTTGCCATGGTTGTCCGTGGCGGCATTGAACACCCTAATCTGTTGTGGATTACCGGCATTGGCTTCGGTGCCGCGGTACTGACGCTTGGCGCGGTGCTGGAAAACAACCGCGAGAAAATGTTGCAAAGACTCCGGAGCATTTCATCTCAACTGGAGCAGTGGACGTAGGGGCGCTTATGATCATTGTGACCACTTCACTATATATGAAAACCAACCGTTCTTTCACGAGGAGACTACCATGAGCTGGTTAAATACATTTTCCTTCGTCATGCGAGCAAACATCACGACCCTGCGAGATCGCTTCAGTGACCCTGAGCGCATGCTGCATCAGTTGCTGATCGACATGGAAGGCGAACTGGAACGCGTTCGCGGAAGCGTCGCCGGTGCCATTGCCGATCAGATTCAGCTGGAACGCAAGGTCGCCAAGTCAAGTGACGAAGTGCAACATTGGGATACTCGTGCCACAGCGGCCGTGAGGCGTGGCGACGAGTCCGCTGCTAAGTTGGCATTGGAGCAGAAAATCCAAGCGGAACAGCGAGCCGAGTCTCTACAGCGAGAATTGCACAAGCAAAACGAGCAAACCGACAAGCTTCGTCGATCCGTTTTGGAACTGGAGGACAAGATTCGCCAAGCTCGGCAAAAACAGGCGTTGCTCTTGGCACGGCTGACGCGAGCCGATTCGACATCGCGCATCAACGAAGCGATGGACCGAGTCGGAAGCAACTCGGCGTTTGCCGAATTCCGCCGTCTGGAAGATCGGGTAGAGCGTGCCGAGGCGATGGGCGAGGCGTACGATCGCTTGGAAGGCCGTGATCCGGATGCCGAAGAGCTGGAGCGCGAATTCGAAGCGGCCGATCGCAAAGATCGGCTTGCCAAAGAATATGAAGAACTCAAGCGCCGTGTTTCCAATGATGCGTGACCTTGTCGATCTCGTTCTCACCTGGTGGACACGCGATCAGATTCGTGTTCGACCGAGCGAGGGGCGGATGTTCCGGTTGCGGCCGGGCACCGTCCTTTGCTTTTCTCATTCGCCCAGCGCGCCACGCGTCAGCGCCGAAGTGGTTGTACGCAGAGATATCCAGGGTTCCGGTTGCCCTCGCATTTGCTGCTTCTGCCACACGAACCAGGGTGATGGCGAGTTAATCGTGACGAGTCATGGAGACTGTCCGCCGACGATTGAGTGGTTCGCCGATGGCCGTTCTTTCGATCTGACTCCCGACGATATCGAGGTCTTTCAGGCCGAAAAATAGGCGAGTTGCGTTCCGCCCAGTATAAAATGTGTCCATGTTTGCTGACTTTCATCTATTCTGCTTGGGCGCGGCAACGGTCATTGATACGGCGCTATTGCTGAGCGTCCTCGAACGACGCAACTGGCGCTACGTGACGCCACCTGTCGTGGCAATGATTACCGGTGTCTGGCTGTTTCACAGTGGTGTCTTCGTTGACTTCCTGCTGATTGATGCCACAGACGGCTGGTCGCAAGCAGCGCGTTGGCTCTCTCGCTGCGTGATGAGCGGCGGATTGTTGCTTATGCCTTCAGCGATGCTGCACGGCGCGACACGGTTTTTTCAAACGGGGCTCGAAATTCGCACGCGCCGTGACTGGCGATACGCCGTGGCCTACTTGCCTCTGATCGTCATGCCCGCCGCGATGCATTCGCTTTCGTTGGCGCCGGATCGGCCGTATTTAGAACTGATGTTGAGCTACTTGCTGCCGTATGTTGTCTGGATCTGCATTGTCAATTCGGGATCAGCGTTGACTTTTCTGTTGCTTCGCCGACAACTGGTCCGTCCGGAAACACGCCGATTTCTAGCCGCAATGGCATTGATTTTGTTAGTCATGTCGGGATGGATTTCCTACGCGTTGTTCTTCGCCGTCGATCATTGGCGCGATCCGACGTCCCCGCTACCACTGAGCGTCTTGATGGCCCCGCTGGCTCCGGCATTGTTGTTCGCCTACTTCGTCATTCATTATCGCTTCATGCAACTCATGCTGGAGCGCACATTTGTTTACGGGGCTGTGCTGGCGGCCGTGTTGCTGTTTCATCAATTGGTCGTCGAGGGTCTTGTGGAACGGCTTGACAGGCGATTTCGCGTTGACTTCGCGATTGCCGAAGGCGTGCTTCTGTTCCTTGTCATCCTGGCCTACCAACCAATCAGACGTCGCGTGGCGGAGTCCTTGCGTTATCTGCTTGGTCACAGCCTGGACGAGGTGCGCGAACGAACGCGAAGGCTTTCCGTCGGCATTTGGCAACATTTGGACGACTCACCACAGGCGATGGTCGATTGGTTCGTGGGATCACTTCGCGAGTCGTTCGGTGTTGAGCGGGCAGCAGTTTGGCTGTACGACGAACAGGGCGACCCATTCGTGGCCAGCGGTAACGTGGAACAGTTCGAACTGACTGCAGTGTGCGCGCTTCGTCACCTGTTGCCTTCGCACGGGTACGTGGCGACGGGCGGCCTGCAATTAGCCGATTTTGATGTGCTCGACCAACTTAAGCAACTGCAGGGCGTTTTCGCTGTTCGCCTGGACCATGAAAATGTATCGGGGCTGCTTCTCCTGGGGCAGCGGCCCCGGGGAAGTGAACTGAGTGAGGAAGAGACGCACGCTATCCTGTTGCTCGTCGAACAACTGGGCGTCGCGTTGCACAATGCCTACTTGCAACGTCTACGACTTGACGCAGAACGCCGCGCGGCGCAGAACGAAAAGCTCAGCACGCTGGGATTGCTCACTAGCTGTGTGACGCACGAGATCAAGAACCCACTGTCGTCGATCAAGACGATCGCCACCGTACTCGGCGAACAGATGGGGCCGCGGCACGAGCACGCCGAAGACGTTCGCATGATCTTGGATGAAGTACAACGTTTGACGGACACTACGTCACAGTTTCTCACCTTTTCTCGCCCGGAGAAGAGTCAGAGCGGACCAACTGAATTGGTGCCGGCGATCGAAAGCGCCGTGCATGTGCTGTCCCATCTGGCGAAACAACGTGGCGTGACGGTGACGATCGATCTTGATGGCGCGTTACCGCCTGTCAGCGCCAGCCAGAACTTGGTTCGAGAAATCCTATTCAATCTGTTACTCAACGCAATCGAGGCGGCGTGCGAGGGCGGAAACGTGTCAGTGGCCGCGGAGGACGAAGCAGAACACGTCACCGTCGCCATCCAAGATGATGGACCTGGAATTTCAGCCGAACTTCAAAACCGCATCTTCGATCCGTTTGTGTCCGACAAGCCCGGCGGCACCGGCCTGGGGCTATTCATCGTAGGACGCGCCGTTAAGGAAGTGGGCGGGAAGATCCAGTGCCACAGCAACTCAACGGGAACGCAGTTTTCCGTCAAACTGCCGTCTGAAGTAGCTGGCCGCGGCACTCCGAAGCTGTGATCTGCTGACCGCTGGGCGTTGGAGCGGGGGCCACGCGACATTGGGCCTGGCAAAGCGCACAAAGTTCAGATCGAGTAATAGCTGCGATACCACTGGACGAACCTCGCGACGCCATCTTCAATGGACGTCTGCGGGTGGAAACCGACATCATTTATCAAGTCGTCGATATCCGCGTAGGTTGCCGGGACATCACCAGGTTGCATCGGCAGCAGGTTCTGCTGAGCTTTGACGCCCAAGGCATTCTCAATCGCTTCGATGAACCGAGACAGTTCAACAGGCTGATTGTTGCCGATGTTGTAGATCTTGTAGGGTGCACTGCTGGTCCCGGGGTCGGGGGCGGAGCCACTGCAATCCGGATTCGGTTTGGGAACGCGATCAGAAACGCGAATGACACCTTCGACGATGTCGTCGATGTAGGTAAAGTCGCGTTGCATCTTCTCGTGGTTGTACACGTCGATGGGGCGGCCTTTGGCCATCGCGTCGGTGAATTTGAAAAGGGCCATGTCTGGGCGGCCCCAGGGGCCGTACACCGTAAAGAACCGCAACCCAGTCGTCGGAAGCGAAAATAGGTGGCTGTACGCGTGGGCCATCAATTCATTTGCTTTTTTCGACGCTGCGTACAGGCTGAGCGGATGGTCGACGTTGTCATGGACGGAAAAAGGCATCTTGGTGTTGGCACCGTAGACCGAACTGGAAGATGCATAAACAAGGTGTCGCACCTGCTGATGGCGACACGCTTCCAGGATGTTCATGAAACCGACAAGATTGCTGTCGATGTAGGCGCGGGGATTCTCCAGCGAATAACGCACACCCGCTTGGGCCGCCAGATGCACGACAACGTCGAACTGATCGCGCTCGAATAACTCGGACACCTGCTTCTGGTCGGACAAGTCCATTTCGCAAAACGAAAACCCCGGCAGGCCTTCGAGCAGCTTCAGACGGTCGCGTTTCAACGAAACTGAGTAATAGTCGTTGACGCTGTCGACACCGACGACTTGGTCGCCTCGCGCGGCAACTGCTTTGGCGACAAAACAGCCGATAAAACCGGCGGTTCCCGTGACGAGATACTTAGCCATCTGTCTGTGCACACTGGTAAATCACACACTTCAGACCGCGTTGGCGATCGAGATCATAAACGCTGGCTGCGATCCGCTGTTGTGGCCGCAATCGTTTTGGGTGTCAAGTGGTGGGGCCATTTGCGTTGACCTGAGTAGAAACGGGAGCGAGCGTCGCGATCGGCGTCACGTCGATTTTGGTGCACTCCAACTGTTCAACACGGTCCAGCAACTGCTGAATCAACTTGCCCACTTCGCTGCCCGCCGAATCGCCCAGGTGGACACTTAGTGCCTTGCGACTGCCAGAACTCAGCTTTTGCTTCACCATTCTTTGCTTCCCTTACCAGGTACTTCGCAGGACCTAAATGACTTCGGCCTACCCACGCTGTCGTTTGATCTGCTTTTTCCGCCCAGTCCGGCTGGTCCTATTCCACCGTCACACTCTTGGCTAGATTACGAGGTTTGTCGACATCGCAACCGCGCAGTAGCGCCACGTGGTAGGAAAGGAGTTGGAGGGGCACGATGTTGATTAGAGGCTGCAGCGGTTCGCTAACTCTTGGTACAGAGATGACGTCATCGGCGATTTGTGCCACGCGTTTGTCACCATTCTCGACGACGGCGATCACCGGGCCTCCGCGAGCCTTGACTTCTTCCAAGTTGGCCATGACTTTGTCATAGACAAATCCCTGAGGCACGATGAACACGCTGGGCGTCTGTTCGTCGACCAAGGCGATTGGACCGTGTTTCATCTCCGCCGCCGGGTAGCCTTCGGCGTGAACGTAGCTGATCTCTTTCAGCTTCAGTGCGCCTTCTAGCGCGGTGGGGAAGTTGTATTGGCGCCCGAGATACAGAAAGTTTTTGGCATCTCGGTACTTTTCGGCGACACGTCGAACCTGTTCGTTCGTTTCCAGAGCTTCCTGCATTTTCGTGGGCAGCTGCTGAAGATCGTCGATGATCTGGCGTCCTGCTTCAAATCCCAGATGCCGCATCCGTCCGAAGTAGAGGGCCAACATCGCGAGGATCATGCATTGAGCCGTGTAGGCTTTGGTCGATGCGACGCCGATTTCGGGACCCGCGTGCAGGAAGATCCCGCCGTCTGCTTCTTGAGCAATGCTACTGGCAACCACGTTACAGATCGCCAGCGTGTGGTGCCCCGTCCTTTTCATTTCTCGGATCGCACCGAGTGTATCGGCCGTTTCGCCACTCTGGGAAATTGCAAAGACTAATGTGTTGTGATCGACCGGTGGGTTGCGATAGCGCAGTTCGCTGGCATATTCAACTTCAACCGGGATTCGAGCCCACTGTTCAATCAAGTATTCGCCCAATAGACCGGCGTGCCAACTGGTTCCGCAAGCGGTCAGGATGATTCGATTGACGCTGCGCAGCTGCTGCGCCGTCAGGTTCAGGCCGCCAAACGTCGCGGTTGCATTGTCGACGTCAATGCGGCCCCGCATGGCATTGCGAATCGACTCAGGTTGTTCGTGAATCTCCTTCAGCATGAAATGATCGAAACCGCTCAGCGATCGGTCGCCCGGGTCAACCTGGAGCATCTCGACGCTGGGTTTGACCGTTCCCAGTTCGCGATGAGTGACGCGCAGTGTTTTGGCGGTCACGACGGCCAACTGATGATCCGTCAGGTACACGATCTTGTCCGTGTATCCAGCCAACGGCAATGCATCGCTGGCGACAAAGTGTTCGCCTTGCCCGACGCCGACCACCAGCGGACTACCCAGCCGAGCGGCAATCATGACTTCTGGAAAATCGCGAAACAATACAGTCAAGCCGTACGTTCCCTGCAGCTGGGCAAGCGCGCTGCGAACTGCCGCGACCAGCGGTGCGTGTGGCGAGGCATTTGGTTCTGTCGTCTCGCTCACGCCGCTGGCCGTCTGATCTTCCAGACAACTTGCGATCAGGTGCGCAATCACTTCGGAATCGGTTTCCGACCGAAATACGTATCCTTCGCTTTCTAGCCTGTATCGCAATACGGCGAAGTTTTCGATAACACCGTTATGGGCAACCGTGACGGCACCCATGCCCCCCACGTGCGGATGTGCGTTCTGGTCGTTCGCGGCACCGTGGGTCGCCCAACGCGTATGCCCGATGCCGATATTTCCAGCCAAGGGCGAATGCAGGAGTTGGTTGCTGAGTGCGTCAACGCGTCCAGTCGTTTTACTGACGCCGATTTCGCCGGCTTCTATCACCGCGATCCCCGCGCTGTCGTAGCCTCGGTATTCCAAACGCCGCAGGCCTTCCACAAGGAATTCGCTGGCCTCACGTGGGCCGATGTAACCAACAATCCCACACATGCAAACGTTCTCCGACGCCGACAACTCCCCGGCATTCCGCCCAATTGATAGAGAGCTCGTGGCGAAATCTGGATTGATCTTGGTAGAAAATAGGCGCGGGAAGGTACCAGAAACCCACCACGGCACGAAGAGCAACTACGAGCAAAGTGGCGGACCACTCACCGAATTCTGGGGGTCACCCGGCTTCGTGCAGCTGAAATCCGAATAAATAGGCGGTTCTGGTGGATTGGGTGGCTAAGCAGCCAGATTTCATTTGCCGACGAATCGGGCTGGCATGTTCTCGTGGGGAAGGATCACCTGCCCAAGAAACTAACTGGCCGTCCGGGTCGTCGTTTAAGGAGGCAAGGACCACCCTCCGTGCGGGAGCAAGTTCGTTGTGCGGCCGAGGTCGTTGCTTGGAATCCTGCGAACCACCGGGATAATGACTGTTGGCCACGCGCCGGTCGTCTGGCGAGCGGATCTGCCTGGAGAACGAAAATAGAATCGAGGGATGAATCATGCGCGCGCTCAAACTCTGGTTCGTAATACTGGCAGTCACCACGTTCCTGCCGACCGTCGCCACAGCGCAAGGTGTGCTGATCGACGAACGCGAAAACCAATCGGGTCGATTGCCGCGAATGATTTGGCCTGGCCCTCGACGACGCCCAACACCCCCAACTCCATCACCGCAGTCGTATCGGATCAAGCAGCTGGCTGTGGACGTCAACCTCAAGGACCAGGTCGCTCAGGTGCAGATGTCGCAGACATTTGTCAACACAGGCAGCCGACAGATGGAAGTCTCGTTCGTCTTCCCGCTGCCGTACGATGGTGCAATCGACCGCATGACATTCATGGTCGACGGTAAGGAATACGAGGCGAAGCTGCTCGACGCGACCGAGGCCAGGCGGATTTACGAAGGTTACGTGCGACGTAATCAAGACCCGGCGCTGATGGAATGGATGGGCACTGGCATGTTCAAGACCAGTGTCTTTCCTGTGCCAGCAGGTGCCAGCCGAAAGGTGTCGATCCGATATAGCCAACTCTGCCGAAAACAGAGCGGTTTGACTGAAGTGCTGTTCCCGTTGAGCACCGCCAAGTACACGTCGCGCCCCGTTGAAAAAGTCGACATCAATGTGACCGTGCAGAGTCAGGCGAAGATCAAGAACGTTTATAGCCCGACACATGCCGTCAAAATTAAACGACCGACCGATCGCCTGGCAACAGTCTCATTCAGTGCTCCCAATCATATACCAACTTCCGATTTCCGGCTGATGTATGACATCGGGAACAAGAAGGTCGGTGCGAGTGTCCTGACCTACCGTCCACAGGGCGACAAGGATGGCTACTTCTTGATGCTGCTCAGTCCTGAGATCGAAAAAGTCAAAGGTCAAACGGTCGGCAAGAACGTCATCTTTGTGGTGGATCGTTCAGGGAGCATGAGCGGAAAGAAGATCGAACAGGCCAAAGGGGCTCTGCGGTTTGTCTTGAACAACCTAAGCGAAGGCGATCTGTTCAATATTATCGCCTACGATAGTGCCGTCGAGAGTTTTCAGCCCGAACTCCAGCGTTTCAATGAGGAGACACGAAAAGCAGCGATGGGTTTCGTGGAAGGGATCTTCGCCGGTGGGAGCACGAACATTGACGGTGCGCTGCAGGCGGCACTCGGACAGCTCTCTGACGACAGCCGTTCGAACTTTGTTGTCTTCCTCACCGACGGGTTGCCGACTGCTGGCGAAAAAAGGGAGGCCCAGATTGTCGAGAATGCACGGCAGCGAAACGACGCGCGGACACGCCTGTTCTCTTTTGGACTAGGGTTCGACGTGAACAGCCGTCTGCTGGACAAGCTGTCTCGAAATTGTTTTGGACAGAGCCAATACGTGCGACCGAACGAGGACATCGAGGCGCATGTGAGCAGGCTCTACAACCGAATCGGGGCACCGGTCCTGACGGACCTGGCCATCACCTTTGACATGGAAGATCTGCCGGCAGAACAAGGGAAACTGGTCAATCGAATCTATCCGCGCGACAACTACGACCTTTTTGCCGGTGACCAATTGGTGGTCGTGGGACGATACAAGTCAGGTGGCGACGCCAAGGTTACCGTACGCGGCAAGGTTGGCAAGAAGAAACAGAAAATGAGCTTTCCTGCCAAGTTCGTTGCCAAGTCGTCCGACGAAACCAATGCCTTCATCGAGAAACTCTGGGCCATGCGTCGTGTCGGCGAGATCATTGATGAAATCGACTTGCACGGAAAGAATCAAGAGCTGATCAACGAACTGGTTGCCATTTCGACACGGCACGGCATCATCACGCCGTACACGTCGTTTCTGGCTGACGAGAATGCGAATGTCCGTGACTTTGCGTTTTCGTCCAGGCGAGCTGGAATTGCCCTGGACGCTTTGGGTGAAGCGGAAGGCCGTGCCGGATTCGTGCAGAGAGAATTGAAGGCACAGCTACAGCGCGGCAGACTTGCGTCTCCGTCTTCATCTCAGAGTTTTGGTCAAGGCGGTGGTGGCTTTGGTGGTGCAGATGCGGCGGCAAGCCGTACTGCCACGCCGCCAGCAGCCGCTAGGGCATCAACACTCCGCTTTCGGAGAATCGATAGTGATGAAGTGGTGACTGTGGAGACCGTCCGAAATATTGGCGGCAAAACGTTCTACTATCGAAACAAGCAGTGGGTCGATTCCATCACGACGGCCAAACAAGAAAAGAACGCAATTGTTGTCAAACGGTACAGCAAAGAATACTTCGACCTCGTCACCAAACACGGGAAAGACGTGGCCAAGTATCTGGCGTTGGAGGGCAAAGTCACGCTGGTCCTGGATGGGAAGACGTATTCGTTCTAGAATGGTTGCGTACCAGGCTCCAGGAGTACGCTTCCGTGACAATGAGATGGTATCGGCGGTTGGGT
>JASLPZ010000186.1:0-13604 GCA_030744725.1 Pirellulaceae bacterium | reverse complement strand
CAAATACGACAAGTTTCTGACCATAATGGAGACTAACGAATCTCAGCGTCTTCTGCGGCCGGTTGCCCGCGGCACGGATTGCGTCTCGGATTTCCGTTTCGATGGTCACACTTGTTGACGCGTTCCGACTTCGGTAAGTAAAATTAGCGGCCTAATACGTTTGGCAACCACCATCCTTCTTCTTACGAGGTCATTTCCATGGGCCAACTCACAAAAACCACTCGCCGTCGGTTTCTGAAAACGGCTAGCCTTGCGGTTGCTGCGCCGTATGTGATCACGTCTACCGCCTTAGGTAACGCCGACACCCCACCTGCCAGTGACCGCATCGTGATGGGCGGAATTGGTATTGGTAACATGGGCCGCGGCGACCAAGGCAGTTTTCTTGGCCGCAAAGACGTTCAATATGTCGCCGTGTCTGATGTTCGACGTGGTGTGCGCGAAAAGTCTAAAGGCAAGGTAGACGGAAAATATGGCAACAACGATTGTCAATTGTACAACGACTTTCGTGAGTTGATCGCTCAAGACGACATCGATGCCGTCCACATCGCGACTCCCGATCACTGGCACGCCATCATGGTCATCGAAGCTTGCCAAGCTGGCAAAGACGTTTACTGTCAGAAGCCAGAATCGCGAACGCTGCGAGAAGGTCCACTCATGGTCGCAGCAGCTCGAAGATACTCGCGTGTTGTGTCCGGCGGCAGCCAACGAGTTCTGCAAGACTATCGCAAAACTGTCGATCCATGTTGGGGTGGCGAGTTGGGTACGATCAAGTCGATCAATGTTAACGTCGGTCCGTTGTCCAAAGAATGCAACTTACCTGGTTCTGACGCTCCCGATGATATCGATTGGAATCTATGGCTCGGGCCAGCGCCTTGGGCACCATACAACGCCGCACGTTGCTCGGGTAGTTTCTCCACCAGTGGCAATAGTTGGCGATCTTACATCGATTATTCTGGCGGTGGTATGACTGATTGGGGCGCTCACCACTTTGGCGGTGCGACCTTTGCAATCGACGTCCGCGAATTGCAACCGACCGATGTTGTTTACAACGACGAGGAAGGCAAGAACTACCTCACCTACAAGTATCCCAACGGCAAGCTGTTGTATCACAACAAGCCTGGGCGAGGCAACTTGAGCGTTGAAGGTACGCCGGGCGAAAAGATAGAAGCCAAGCCGATTCCGACCTACAAAGGGAACGGCAATATCTACGGCGACTTTATCGAATGTGTCAAGACGCGTGAAAAACCGTTCCGCGACATCGAGTTGGCGGTTAACACCGTGACTGTGGCTCATCTAGGCATCATCGCCTATACGCTGCAACGGTCCTTGAAATGGGATTCTGAGAAACAAGAATTCCCTGGTGACGAGGAGGCGAACCGCTTCCTCGATCGTGCTCGTCGCGAACCGTGGCAATTGTAAGCGACGCGATTCGGTTTCTCGTCTTCTAGAATAAACCAGTCCCAAAAGGGAAAAACAATGTTAGATCAAACTTTCGATGCCCTGAAAAAATACGACTGGGGTCAAGACCCCGAGGTTCTCAAACCGATTAACGATGCCCTCATTTCGACACGTGAAGATGACGCTGCACGAAAGGAGCTCGAAGCCACCCTGACAGCAATCTTGACGGACGACGTGCCGCGAGCTGCCAAGGATTTCGTTTGCCGCAAGTTGCGAGTGATCGGAACCGATGACTGTGTACCTGCCTTGGCCAGCTTACTGGCCGACAAAGATCTCTCGCACATGGCGCGTTACGCACTGGAACGTATTCCAACTCCAGGTGCCGCCAAGGCGTTGAGAGAAGCTTTGCCGAAAGTTGAAAACGCACAGAAGGTAGGAATCATCAGCTCGCTTGGCGTTCGCCAGGATACGGACTCAGTCAACGCACTGGCGGGCGTGCTTAGTGATAGTTTCAATCCAGTTGCCAAGGCAGCGGCAATTGCATTGGGGGCGATACAAACCGCCGCCGCCGCGAAAGCACTGTCAAAGTCGAAGCACCCAGCGGCGATCGATGCTTCGCTGTGTTGTGCAGAAGCCCTCCTAGCCGACGGCAAGCGACTTGACGCTCTGGCAATCTATAACGGTCTGGCCGGCGACGAACAGCCGAAGCATATTCGCATGGCCGCGACGCGTGGCAAACTTGCCTGCCTGGCAAAAAAATAGGGCTCTTCGATATCGATTGAAAACGCGACTCGGTTCATGGTGACTTTGTGCACAATGATCGAGTCGCTTTTATGGTCTGAGGAGTTACCAACATGTTGCGTGTGCGGATGTGCTCTGGTTTATTGTCCACGTTGATTGTCATTCACGTCACGGCGCCGATAAGTGCCGACGATTCAGCTCAACTCGTGGGCGTCGTCATCGAGTTGCTTAACGACAATGACCAGGACATGCGGTCACTGGGATTGGAGCAAGTCCGCACGGCAAGTCCCGGTGAGGCAGCGACGAGGGCATTTGCGGAGGTGTTACCGAAGCTCTCACCCGCCGCACAGGTTGGTCTACTGAAGGCTCTTACGGTCCGTGGCGACAACGCAGCCCGCTCCGCCGTCGTCTTATTGCTAAGCTCAACCAAGGACGCCGACGTTCGTGTCGAGGCGATTCGCGCGTTGGGCGACCTGGGCACGTCGACAGATCTGCCCAAGTTACTTCAGTTGCTCGATGAAGGAACCACGGCTGAACGGTCCGCGGCGAAAACGAGTCTCGTGCGGATGCCTGGTCAAACAGTTTCTCGACGGATCGCAAGCGGGATGAAGGATGCTGCCGCGACAACTCGAGTTGCCTTAATCGACGTTCTTACAACGCGTCGGGCATTGGAAGCGATTCCCCTTATCCTCGTCGCTGCGGTGAGCTCTGAATCGCAAGTACGCAAGGCAGCCATGGCGTCACTGGGAAAAATCGCAGGCCCTGAGCATATTGCTGAAATGGTCCAGGGAGTGTTGAAGGCTACCCCAGGTAGCGAACAGGCGACCGCCGAAAAGCAAATCATGTTCGTTTGTGCTCGAGCGGCTGATCCGGCCAAGCGATCTGCACCGCTGGTAGCGGCCATCAACAAACTTAATACTCAACAGCGACTGACCATGCTCTCGACACTGGGTCGAGTTGGTGGTTCAGATGCTCGCAGCGAAATCGAAGCGGCGATCAAAAGTAGCCATTCGACGCTGCATGCCCTGGGGATTCGAGCGATCAGCAATTGGCCTGATGCTTCGATCGCTCCTCGGCTGATGCAACTAGCAAAAACCGACTCGCATTCGTCGCATCGCACGACTGCGTTGCGGGCTTTGATGCGCGTTGCACCCTTGAGCGATACGCGTACAGATGACCAGCGACTAACGTTGCTCAAGCAGGCGGTGGCGATGGCCAGTGCAGACCGCGAACGCATCCTGGCACTTGATCGAGCTCGAGCGATTCGTACAGCCGGGTCATTGCGTTTCATTTTGCCTTACGTCAGCAAGTCAGCTACGGCGGAACAGGCGTGTCTATCTATCGTAGAATTGGCTCATCACCGTACTCTCCGCGAACCCAATAAGGTCGAGTTTGACAAGGCGCTTGACCTGGTGATCAAGACCAGCAAGAACGCTACAGTGATCGATCGGGCAGAACGCTATAAGAAGGACCAAACCTGGGTTCGCCCTGGTAAGTAGCAGTGTTCGATCTATTATTGTCGGACAGTAATTCCTCGAACGATCCTTAGTCTCCGTATGGTCGAAATTCATCCTACAACCCTGGCAAACAGCTCGGGGAGTCACCGCACGTAATCCTTGATGCCCGTCCGTTCGATTGGCGCGAACTCGATCTCGGGTGTGCGAGATTGCTCGATCAGTGATTTCATGCGGTCGACGATATCGGGATGCTTGTCTGCGAGATTGTTTTCTTCGGAGATGTCGTTGCGGATGTTGTAGAGTTCGAACGACCCGGCGGGGCGGGATTGGAGGATCTTCCAGTCGCCCTGGCGGATGCAGTATCGCATCTTCGTTCCACTTCGGTATTCGAAGAACAGGTAGTCGTGCTGCTTCTGTTGGAGCGGGCGGCTTAGGAGGGTGGGCAGGTAGCTGATGCCATCGGTATTGGCCGGGGCGTCTACACCGGCGACCTCGCAGGCGCTGGGCATGAAGTCGCCGAAGTAGGTCAGGTGGTCGGTCTCGGTGCCGGCCTTGATCTTGCGCGGCCAGCGGGCGATGAACGGCACGCGGATACCGCCCTCGTACCACATGCCCTTGTAACCCTTCAACGGGGCGTTGCCCTCGAAGAAGTCGGTCATCTTCGCCCAGTCGCCGCCGCCCTGGCCACCGTTGTCGGAGGTGAAGATCACCAGCGTGTTGTCGTCAATGCCCAGCTCCTTCAGTAGCGTGATGATCTGCCCGAATTGACGATCCATCCGGCTGACCATGCCGGCGAAGGTGACCAGCCCGTCCGCGCCGTCGATGTAGCCAGGCCGACGGTCGTCGATCAGCCTCTTGGGGAACTTACCGCGATAGGGCAACTCGTCCTCTTCCGGCACGACCAGCTCCACGTGCGGGATGATGCAGGCGTAGTAGAGAAAGAACGGCTTGTCTATGTTGCCGCGGATGAAATCGAGCGCACCTGCGTGCATTACATCCTGCACATAGCTGCCGCGCTGGTTGCGCTCGTTGCCTGGCAGCATCATCTTCTTGTCGTTATGCCAGATCCAGTACGGGTAATAGAAGTGGGCGTGGACCTGCTCGAGCTGGCCCAGGAACTCATCAAAACCTTGGCGCCACGGCGCACCCTCACTGTTTTCGTTGCCCAAGCCCCACTTGCCGAACAGCCCGGTCGCGTAACCCGCGGCCTTCATTCGCTCCGCAACGGTGTCGTCTTCGAGCGAGAGGTGCCGGCCGGCGCCGTTGGCGCGGATCGGGGTGTGGCCGGTGTGGCGGCCGGTCATCAGCACGCTGCGGCACGGGGCGCAGACGTTCGACCCGGCGTAGACCTGGGTGAACCGCATGCCTTCGGAAGCGAAGGCGTCGATGTACGGCGTTTTGATCTTCTTCTGTCCGTAGCAGCCGAGCTCACCGTAGCCCAGGTCGTCGACCATGAAGTAGATGATATTCGGCTTCTCGCCGACTGGTCGAGACTTCGACTCGGCGGCAAAGAGCGGTGCGGCGATCAGCAGGGCGGCAAACGAAGTGAGGGCGAGACGCGGCATGAGTTGGGCTCCTCGGCGGCTGAAGTTCGATTTCATGAGTCAGGTTCTCAGTGACGGGCACCGACCGCAGGTTGGTCGGGGAGCGGGTTGCCGCAACCGAGCGATCGCTCGCGTCGGTCCGAGGCACAGCCTTGCTAGCCATCGAAGGCGGCACGGGCCTTGTCAGACGGCACGTCATCGATCAGTTCGACATGGCCGATTCGCGTCGGTAGGACAAAGCGCAGTTGGCCTCCCACGGTTTTCTTGTCGTGTTGCATGGCGTCCAACAACATTTGACGGTCAAGGTCAGGCACGGTGACGGGCAATCCCAAGGCCAGCAGGAGGTCATGCTGGCGCCGTGTTGCCTCGTGGTCGATGCGACCAAGAGATTCGGCCAAACGAGACGCGCATAGCATCCCAATGGCCACCGCTTCACCGTGCAGAAAGGTGCCGTAACCTGTGACCGTCTCCAGCGCGTGGCAGTAGGTGTGACCGTAATTGAGGACCGCGCGGATGCCGGTCTCTTCACGCTCGTCCGCCCGTACGACATCGGCTTTGAGTTGGCAACAGCGGGCAACAATCTTCGCCAAAACATCGGTTTGACGGGCGTTGATCGCGTCGACATTGGATTCCAGAAACTCGAAAAATGATTCGTCTAGAATCACTCCGTATTTGACGACTTCGCCCAGGCCAGATCGATAATCGCGGACTGGCAAAGTCAACAAGGCGTCAATATCGATCAGCACGCCATGTGGTTGCCAGAATCCGCCCACCATATTCTTGGCACCAGGCAAGTTGACGCCAACTTTGCCACCGACGCTGCTATCGACCTGCGCCAATAAAGTGGTGGGGAGTTGCACGAACGATATTCCCCGTGCGTACGTGGCGGCGATGAAACCGGCCAGATCGCCTACGACTCCACCACCGACCGCCGCCACCACCGACTTACGATCGGTTCCGAATTCCAGCAACACGCGCCACAATTCGTCCGCTTGAAGGACGGACTTGGTCGCTTCACCCGGTTCAAGGACAATTTGATCAACGCGCAAGCCAGCACTGACGAGGCTGTCGATGGCAGACGCGGCATGAAGTGATTCGACGTTTCTGTCGGTGATGACCACGACATGACTCGCCTGACAGCACGATGTGACGAATTCGCCCGCCGTGGCCAACTTGCCCGATCCAATCGCGATATCGTAACTCCGCTCGGCAAGGTTCACACGGACATTCAATTGTGAGTCAGGCATCTGGTGGATTCGGGCTGGGAGGAATGGAAAGCGGCGAACGTCGTAGCATCAAAGGTCGGCGGGACGCGCCGGTGGCGCGAAGTCTTTTGCTGCGAAAGTCAAAAGGTCAGTGACTAACCGACTCGTTCGATATCCTCGGGCGTCACGGTGACCTGCCGGCAGAAGCCGGTGTGAACGCGGACATACTCGAGCTGCGGGCAGTTTTCAGGATCAGAGTGAAGCGACTGCGAAATACGCGTCTTCTCAGCCGGTTCCATCTCGTCGTACTCATCGGGCCACACCGTGGCGGTTTCCATGACGAGCGCTTCACGGTAAGGATCAAACGTATCGGGCATTGGTCGTCTCCACACTATGTTTCACGCGTCCAAACGACGAAGAAGCCACCATGGTTACTCCGCACGCGCTCTGGGAGCCATCAAATAACGGTTCTGAGAGCTGATGTAGAAGAGGGTCAGTATACTTCTGCCACCGGATGTGGAGAATACGCCCAACGCTTAGGATCAGGCAAGAAACAACTGTCGCGAAACGGTCGTAGGACGGGCACTCCTGCCGTCTGATCGTTGGCGACGTGCAGGAGTGCCCATCCTACAAAGAGACAATTGTCCATTGGCTGGTTCTTAATTGGAAGGACAAGACATCGTGAACCAATCGAACCGCGGAAAAGCGGTGATCGTGGGAATTATTCTGCTGGCCCTCTTGCTGAGCGGTTATTCGTGGTGGCACCAGTTCCAGAAGAGTCGGCGATGCCGTGAGTTTTTGGGCACCGAAGCGGCGCAGCTGATTCGCTTGGCACCCCAGGTGGTATTGCTGCGGCTCGAACAGGAATCAGCCGTTGCAGGCAGCTTGAACCGGCCGAAGGGAATCCTGCGGATTGGTGGCGATACGGTCCTGGTTTCCCAGCACGTTGAAATCACTGGAACTCCGGGACTCTCACACGCTCGACACGCCCTGCTCCAAGACGTGAATTATCAGTGGGATGCATCGCAGTCCGATTGTGTCAGCCAATGGTCGTTTGCCCTCAGATTCGCACAGGACGGGGAGGACGTCATTATTGCCTTTGACACGCAATGCAACCGCATTGGGCTGAACGGGGCAGAACGTACCGGGCCCTTTGTGCCGGAACGTATGCGCACCTTCGCCGAAAAGTCAGACGAATGGGAAACGCGAGCTCTCACGGAAGATGGTCGCTAGAACAGGCCTCTTACTTGCTTTGCAACGCAAGGGGCACTGCCGCGATGACGACGCCGGTTATAAAACCGATTCCGTGAGCCCAGTTGGCTATGCGACCACCAATTAGTTCGTCGAGGACGCCGGAAAAGCCCAGCAGCATCCAGAGTATCAAGATGACCACAGTACTTTGTGGGATACGCATGCCCAATTCAGGTTCCCAGCGCGACTTGATAAACAAGTAGCCAAAGATGCCGTATAAAACGCCGGACATTCCACCAAAGTAAACTCCGCCACCCCAATCTTGCGGGACAAGCGCTTGGAACAGATTCGACACGATAGCAATCGTCAGGACCATTAACGCCATCCGCACGGTCCCACGGCGATCTTCCACCAGGCTGCCCAACTGATAGACCATGATCATGTTAAAGATCAGATGCATGGGACCAAAGTGAATGAAGATCGGTGTGATCGTCCGCCATAATTCTCCCTGCTTGATATTGATCAGTTTGGCGTCCAGCGTATTCCAGTCAACATTTGGCTTGTTCAAGTTCTGCACATCGCGAAACATCAGTGTCCTCAACACCGATCCTTGTTTGTCTCCTCCCATGTTAGATCCCATGGCGACAACAACGCTGATCACAATCAAGGTCAGGATCAACGGTTTTTTTCGGCCGGCACCTCCACTTTTCCATTTGCCACGCATGGTGACGACGTTTCTCTGTGCCTGTTCGTTGCGGCGAGTTTCCTCACGTAGCAGCGCTTCCGCCGCGCGTTCGGCGCCCTGGTAGACGGACGCATCGGGATCGCGACGAAAATCATCCAAGGCATCTTTCGCCTCATGGATGCGATTTTCGTCACGGACCCAGATTGCCCAGCTGTCGCTGTCGAATTCTGCGTGCGCTTGGATACCTTCGGTTACAAGATGGGCTGTGAACCGATGTGCCTCTGGTTCCTTGTCGAGCGTGCCGATGAGTCGCATAGCTTATTGGTTTCCAATTCCTAAAGCACGTAGCTGTCCACTTTCGAGGAGCTGGTGACACTCTTCGACCTCAGAATAATAGTCCCGGCGTTCCAACCACCCACCAGCCTGTTCGTCGACAATCACGATCACCTCGCGATGCAGCTGAAGGGCGGACGCAGTAATCTGGGCGGTCACCGGTCCTTCGATCATACTGCGAATTGCTGACGCTTTGTGCGATCCCGTCGCCAGCAGCAGACATTTTCGCGATTCGAGAATCGTGCCAACGCCCATCGTTAGGGCGAGTCGGGGCACCTGTTGATCGCCTGGAAAATGCTTCGCATTTTGTCGAATCGTCTCGCTGGCCAACGTCTTCAGCCGCGTGCGGCTGCCGAGGGACGAGCCGGGTTCATTGAACGCGATATGGCCATCGACGCCGATCCCTAATAATTGCAGGTCGATTCCGCCCACGTCGACGATCCGTTGCTCAAATTGACGGCAATGCGATTCAAAATCCAACGCGCGACCATCCGGCACGAAGGTATTTGCCAAGTCGATGTTGATGTGGTCAAACAGCTGTTCCTGCATGAAGTAGCGAAAACTCTGTGGATGTTTGGGGCCCAATCCAACGTATTCATCGAGGTTAAACGTCGTGATTTGCGAAAAATCCAGGTCTGAATCGCGATGGATACGAATCAGCTCGCGATAGACGTTGATGGGCGTGCTCCCAGTCGCTAAACCGAGAGCTGCCTGAGGTTTGCGTCGGACCAAATCGGCAACAAGACTGGCCGCTCGCAATTCCGCTTTGTCAGCTGTTTTTTCGACGATAACGCGCAACAGCAGGGCTCCTTGAGCAAAACACGCGTACTAGTTTGACAGAATCAGGCATATTCCTTGAATCTCACCCTGCATTTTTAGCCCAATTCCAGCCGGGAACCAACTCCACCGATTCATCTAGCCGCATTTCGAGCAAGTTGACATAATCCCACCGCCCAATTCGGCCCGGGCAGTTGAGCGGGCGCGCGTGGATGCACGGACGGACGAGAATTCGCCCACAAATCTCGGGAAATGGAGTTCGAAATGCGCAGTATCGCCATCATCAATCAAAAAGGCGGAGTTGGCAAAACGACCACTGCGGTCAATTTGAGCGCTGCGTTGGCGGATTTGGGCAAACGCGTCTGCCTCGTCGATCTCGATCCTCAGGGACACGCGTCGCTCCACCTGGGCGTTGTCCCGCGCGATACCGACACGACGATCTATCACGTGTTGAGCGGTGCAGCCACGTTGCGTGAAGCACGTCACAACCTGACGGATCATCTATCCGTCGTCCCGTCGCACTTGGATCTCGCCGCCGCCGAAGTCGAATTGGCAGGCGAGGTGGGACGCGACGCAATCCTACGTGATCGAATTCGCGCGGACGACGCGAACTTCGATTTCTTGATTGTCGACTGCGCGCCTTCATTAGGCGTCCTGACGCTCAATGCGCTAACCGCCGTCAAGGAAGTGTTCTTGCCGCTGCAACCTCATTTTCTGGCACTGCATGGACTAAGCAAGTTGTTGCAGACCATCGAAGTTGTATCGGAGCGGCTGAATCCTGAACTGCGGCTCACCGGCGTGCTGTTGTGTCTCTACGAATCCGGAACGCGTCTAGCAGCCGAGGTTAGTTCGGATGTCGAATCCTACTTTTCCAACCAATCGGGGATGCACCCGGCATGGTCCGGCGCGGGAGCATTTCAATCGCGAATTCGTCGCAACATTCGATTGGCCGAAGCGCCAAGTTACGGCCAGTCGATTCTCGAGTATGCGCCCCTTTCCCATGGTGCTGACGATTATCGACAACTCGCCCTGGAAGTTCTGGGTGTGCCGTTGGAACAGGGCTTTGACCCGGTGTCGTTGTACGCCGCGTGACGTTGCGATGAGCCGCCGCGACGCCTGCTTTGCCGGAGATTGAACGGGCAGACCTTTCTATGCATGGCCTGACGGTCTTGCAATCTGCCTTGCCGCAATACCATTCAAGGGTATTGGCCAGGAAGTGGCCAGGAAGGGGTCGGGAGTCTTTTTCGGGCAACTACTTCCGATCGGCAGACACCGGCGACCAAAAAAGACTCCCGACCCCCTCACCATTTACGGAACGCGAAGCAGTCTTTTGCCCGTGGGCCGTTTGTGAACTACACTCGGCATTTCTCGCCTATGCTGGGCACGACGTCTCTCTGTGGACAACGAAGTGACGGTTGTTCGTATCGTGACGAATCTGCGATCTCTCGAAGGTACTCTTGTGATCGTGTGCTGGCCCGTTGCATCAGGTTGCGACGGACAAATGGAAAACGCCGTTGCATCGGTTTCGAATTTCACAACTTTCTGGTGATTCGCACAGTAGGCGAACCGTGAGTAGTCGATGTCTTCGTCTACAAGACTATTTCTCAGAACGGATGCGAATTGTTGGGACGGATTCCCGCAGATCGATCAAATGTCCAGCGTGCATGGTTGCCGCTGAGATCGGATCAGGTTTCGGACAGGAGTCGTGCCATGATGTCTCGTTTTGCCACGTTCACGATGTTCTTCCTTTTGGCGTGCTTGACGAGCGTCGTCTTTGGACAGACGGGCTACGACCGGACCTTGATGGCCCTGCCGCCCACCGCCTATCCACAAACATATCCGGCTAGTGGCTGGAATGCTGGTTCGCCGAGTGGCTTCTTCGCCGGGCCGAAGCGCCTTCCCCAACCGTATGCGATGCCCAACATGTCCACCCCGATGGCGACTGGGTATATGCCAATGGTCGCGTCGCCGCCGCGGCCAAGTGTTGGTTACTACGTGCCTGCAGTCGCCCCGCGGGCAACGGGGTCGTACTGGGCGGAAATGAACCCGATGGCAGGGTTCGCAACACAAGCCCAGGCAGCGGAAACCAGAGGCTTCTTCGCGCCAACGTCGCTGTCGCCAACGTCGCTGCCAGCGCCAAATCGAACCTACGTCCCCGTTCCTTATGCGGATGGAGGTCCAGCTCCGATCGGCCCACATGGCCAGAGAGTCCCCGGACCCGCGAGGCAACGTGAGGGCTCCGTCGTACGTCAGCTGGCACCAACAACCGTTGGCCAAGAACCGACGGTCCAGCATGGCGATCCGATCATGCTCAGAGACGACGCGTTCTATGGGGCACCTGCAAACACATTTCCGTACGATGTTGCAGTCGACGCGGCATCTGGACACGGACTTGGCAAAACACATTTCGGTTGTCGTGCCCGTTGCTGCACCTCCCCCTGGTTCGTTGGGTTTGGCGGATTGCTGATGTCCAGAGACAACGAAAACGACTACTTCTTCAGCTACGACAGTGCGAATGAGGCGATTCAGTTGACCAACGGGCGAGACGCAAATTTCGACTGGGCTGGCGGCTATGAAGTGAGCTTTGGACGCACAATCAACTGTG
Source organism: Pirellulaceae bacterium (assembly GCA_030744725.1). Lineage (GTDB taxonomy): Bacteria > Planctomycetota > Planctomycetia > Pirellulales > Pirellulaceae > ARS98. Next base: position 1,668 of record JASLPZ010000186.1, on the reverse strand, counting down.
GTTGTAACGCCGTCGAGGCCGTGTACTGGGCGCTGTTCCCCTGCGACGGCACAACAACCACAACCGATGCCGATACGACCGGGGCATTGAACGGTATCCTGAATTGGGATCAGCTCAACTACGGTCTCGACCCCTTTGGGGCTCCGTGGACGGCGGACGTCTTCGTCAATAACTCGTCAATGCACATGGTCCGACGTGAAAATGAGATTCACAACGTTGAAGTCAATTTTCTGACGTACCTGGGCGGGGGGCGCGGGCCATCCGGTACGTGCGGCAAGGGCAGCTGTGGTCATGGAGACTATTGTGGGTCATCGTGCCATGGTGCTGTTGTCAGCGGTAGTGCATGTGGTGGATGTTCCGCTTGTGGCGGAGCGGCCCATGCCAGAGGGAACGGCCATGCCGGCGTCCATACTGGATGCGGCGATGCATGTGGTTCTCGGTGGAGCCATGATTGGTTGGTCGGAGTACGGTTCTTCCGATTTTACGACAACCTCTTATTCGGGGCGGAGTGGACAGGCGGCAATTACGACTTCCGCTACGAGGGCGACGAGATTTACTACAACATCGATATCACTAACGATCTCGTCGGAATGCAGTTGGGATTTTCAGGCGCGTACGCGGCCAGCTGCCGATGTTCACTGGACTACGGTCTCAAGTTCGGCTTGTTTGGCAACCACATCAGCCATACCTCGGAGATCGGAGGCAGTCAGGGAATTGCAACGATCAACAACGGCCCCAACCTGGGCACCGCCTTCTTCGTGGATAACCAAAGAACGATGTCGCATTCCTGGGTGAAGCCAACCTGGGGATCTCCTGGCGATTCGGCAACTGCTGGAGGGCGAAAATCGGTTATCGAGCAGTTGCTGTCACCGGTGTGGCGCATCCAACCAACCAGATCTATCATGATCTTCGCGGCATTCAAGATGTCCGCCGCGTGGATTCAAACGGCAGCCTGGTTCTGCACGGCGGATACGCCAGGTGCGAATATCGGTTCTGATCGTCTGCGGAGCTGCGGAGATATCCTGCAAAAACCCGCTATTCTGAAGTGCATACCGCACATTCATTTCTAAGCATCGCTTAGTCGCTTGCCACCTGGCGATCGTATACACGAAAGCTGTAGTCGAACCCGTTGCGCTGGTCCGCCACGTGATCTGTCTGTTCGGTCAGCTGCCATTGCGACCGATCCCATTCGGGAAAATATGTATCGCCGGCGACTTCCGCCGCGACGGCCGTCACATACATCCGATCAACAAGCGGCAGGGCGACACGATAGATTTCCGCGCCGCCAATGATAAAGACTTCAGAGCTCTCACGCGCTAGATCGACTGCGGCGGTTACACTGTGCGCCAGCAACGCCCCTGGTTTGACGGAATACGCCTTTTGTCGCGTCACCACAATGGATGTCCGCCCCGGCAAGAGCCGCCCGATCGACTCGTAGGTCTTCCGGCCCATAATGATTGAGTGCCCCATGGTTAGTTGCTTGAACCGGCGCAGGTCGTCAGATAGTTTCCAAGGCAGGTCGCCGTTGACGCCGATCACATCGTTGTTCGCTATTGCCACAATCAAAGACGTTCTCATCGCTGCCTTCGCATTAGCAGTGTTCGATCTTTTATTGTCGTTTTTCGCTCCGCGAAAGCACGTTCCTTTCGCGGAGCGAAAGGCGACTAT
>JASLPZ010000185.1:0-13650 GCA_030744725.1 Pirellulaceae bacterium | reverse complement strand
CTGTCGGAATAGAAAAGCGTAAACAAAACCCGAACGATCGCCCAGCTCAAGCAATACTAACTTTGGCGCAGCCTAGGCCTGCACCCAATTGCAGAAATCAGCACTAAATGTCAACTTGGACAGACTTCTCGCATCCGCCGTGTCGAGGGCGGCGACGAGCAACGTGATGGAAGCGTCGAGTGCAGCGTTATCTGTTTCCGAATCATCCGTCGTTGGCGCGACCGATTCTATGATCGCAGGGATCGACGACGCATCACCCATCCCAATGGCAACCGATAACAGGTCCCGCAAGTCTCGCGGCTGTTCTTGTGAGCCTGTCTGAGAACTACGACGCAGTTGCTGGAAGGCGTCCAGCGTTGCCGATCCGTTTTCAGCAGTGATCGAACTGAGCACAGCGGCGCGGATGTAGATGTCGGCTCGATCGGAATCCAACAAGGCGGCCAAAGCTCTGGCCGCCTTGGGCGATTGGCAGGCGCCCAGTGACCATGCAACTTGGCGCCGCACACGCGCACTGGGATGCGCGATGTGGCCGATGACCGCCTCGATTAGTTCAGGCGTGTTGTTCATTAACGGTTCCGCCAAACGGACGGCGTGTCGAACGACCTCTGGATGGTCTGATCGGAGCGCGCCGCGCACGACGTCTGCGTTCAACTGGCCGAGTGCCTCGAGCGTGGCGAGCGCGTGAATCCGAGACTGTGGAAATTCAGATGAATTCGCCAGCTTCATAAGGTCACCCGCCACGGACTTGGCGTCTCGCCAAATGAGCAGTTGCTGGGCCAGGTCACGAATCGTGCCATTCGGTTGGTTTAGCTGTTGGACGACTTCTTCATCCGATAGTTCTTCCAGCGTCGGCAAGCCGGGTGCCGCCGGGAGGCTGCCATCGGTGTTGACGTCACGTGGCAGGATCCGGTAGATGCGGCCTCTTCCCCGCCCCGCGTAGACATCCAGTTGTGCCAGCGTAGTCTGGGGAATCCACCGCGAGTGCTCGATCACGTAACGGTACATGTCGACGATCCAGATCGCACCGTCGGGTCCGGTCCGCATCTGCACGGGGCGAAACCATCTGTCCGTGGAACTCAGAAATTCGGTCTGTGCCTCATTGACCGCGCGTCGTCCGGAGAATTTCAAGCCACTCGGCTCCAGTACAATGCGATGGACAAGTTGATGAACCGGTTCGCACGTAAACGCGTTGCCGGCAAATTCAGGGCCAAGACGCGAATCACGGTAGATACCGAGCCCACAGGCCGATGTCGCCTTGCCCGGCGCTCCCGAAAGTTCAAAGCGAACGAGTTCCTTCGGCGGATACAACCTGAGGGCTTCCGCGTTTGCAGCACCTACCGTCGGTGGCGCCGGCGCCGCGTACGGACTGCGTCGCGCATACCGGTCTTTCGTCGGATAGTGCATGATCAGCGTTCCGTTCGAGCAACCGAACCAGTCGCCCCAATCGTTGCGGCACCGTCCTTGCTGCGTTCGGCCCGTCGCAGGTTCGACAACGCCGGTATCTGGGTCTAGCCGAAAATCGCGGCTGGTGACGTCGACTGTTTCGCCGGTCAGGTGGCTGATGATCTTTCCGCCAAACAGGCCGCATGATCCATACATCCAATTGTCGAGTCCGAATCGCAGACTGTTCACGCGCGCCTGGGCATTCCGCACGTCAAAACCAGAGAAAAGTTTCTTGGTCGAATCAGCGACGCCATCGCCATTTTCATCGCGAGCAAACAGGATATCAGGCGCGTCGCAGATCAGCACGCCGTCACGCCAGACTTTAACATCGGTTGGAAAACGGAGTCCGTCGACGAACGTCCGTGCCTCGTCGAAATGGCCATCGTTGTTGGTGTCACGGAGCCACCGGATTCGACCATTCTGTTCGAAGGATTCATAAACCCCATGGCCGTAGTCGTTCATTTCGGCGACCCACAAGCGACCGTCGGCACCAAAGTCGATCGCCACTGGATCTTGGATCAATGGTTCCGAGGCGACTAATTCGATCTGCAGATTGTCGTGCGTTTGCAGGCAGCGGAGCGATGCTTCGGGCGATTTGGGGGCGACGCCTTGTGTTCCTGGGGGCACGTTGAATGAGTCAGGCACTTGGCGATGAACTTCGTCAACAATGCGCTGTTCAAGTCCGGCTGCGAGTGTTGTTGGCAATGCGAAATAGGGAGTCTCCGATCCGCCGCCATAGCCACCCTCCCGTGCCAGGCGTTCAGATGGAATGTAGGAACAAAAGTCGTTGCAATAGGCGTTCAACCAGAATCGTTCGTGATCCAACTCCGTCTTAAGACGTGAGGAATAATCGACGCAGACTTCGCCTGCCAAGAACACAATAGATAGACTGTCGCCGAATGACCAGGTCTGAATGGGATAGTCGATAGCCGCTAGAAGCGGTTCGCCCCGGTCGAGCCGTGCCAGCTGAGTGATTGCGTTGTAACCGATCTGCCGTCCGTTCTTGGCCAGCTCCTCGAGCTGATCGCGCGTCGGCAAAGTGTTCAATGGCAGATCGATTCGGTTCAATGTTGCCGCAGGAGCCCCCGTCACCGGCCTCCGTGGCGTTTGTAGCAAGCGCTGCACTTCGGCTCCAATCTCCGCACCCTGACTTTTCGCGATTTCGACCTTGTCACCTTGCACCCCTGGGATCGGGTTGCTGTCGGACCCCGCTCCGATCGAAACCAACGCCGTAGCACCAGGAATGTTCCGTTCAATTGACTCGACCGCGTGGCCGGGCCAGTCGCCGCTGATCTGGTTGAAAGACAGCGTCACGGCATGGCACGCGTACGCGACATAGACGGCGCGAATCTGATCGCTCTTCGCGTCACGTACGAACAACGTTGGCAGATCATGATCGACCGGGCCGCCTGGCGTGCGACGGTTCTTCGAGAATCGAACTTTGCCGCTGGCCCACTCCAGTCGAGACGCCTGCCGATTGTTGATTGCCGCACGAGCCGCTTCCGCGATGTGGTCAGTCAGCTCCCTCGTATAGACATCAATGTGCTCCTGATGCGCCGCTGGAATCGGCGTGCTAAAGATGTTGTCCGAGGCACCGTTGACCTTGGGCGTGCAATGCGAGTGCGTGAACGTCAGTGCGATGTTCTCACGCGGAATGCCATGCGAGGTCTGCAAACGCGCTGCGACTTCGTCCACCATGCCAATCCGCACTCCGAGGCTATCAATCGCGATCAGAACCATCGGCTTCGCCTCGCCGGCTGAAATGGCGAGCGCTCGAGCGTGGATTCGCTGGGAAACGCCCTCAGACTCTTTGCGACGATTGCCAAATCCGTTCAGCCTGATCGGATAGTCTGGCGTGATGTCGACCTTGGAAATTCCTACTTCGTAGATTGACGGTTCATCGGCGGTGGCTGGTGCCACCACCAGGAAGAAAGAAAGGCAAACGGCGACCCATCTTCTAACTTCACCTCTCCCGTTTGCGGGAGAGGTCACACGCGGTAGCGGAAGGGAGACGGTTGCATGAGTGAGGCTACGATTCATGAAATTTTCATCGTTTTGGTTGTTTCGGACTCTCAGGCTTGATCGACTTTACGAAGGTGATCACGTCCGCCAGCTCTTGACGCGTCAAGTCCTTTTCCAGCCCTTCCGGCATCAGGGAAGTGCCCGTCGACATCAGTTCGTCGATGTTGCTCCGCAAAACCACGTCCTGCTTCGCTTCGGCACGGCGGAGCGTAATGCTGTTGGTGCTCTCAGATGCGATGATTCCGCTGTACGTGCGCCCTTGCTGAGTGACCACGTTGTAAACATTGAAGTTGGGTTGCGCTTCACGGTTGGGGTCGAGAAGGGCAATCAGTAAGTCGGCAGGTGATTTGTTCTGTACCGACGCCAGATTCGGCGCGACTTGGTGACCGAGTTCTCCCACCTGATGACAGACGGCACACTTCTTGGTGAAGACTGCTCGGCCGCGCGCCATCTCGCCATCGAGGTCGAGGATGTCTTGGTACGCGGCGACAACCTTGGCACGGTCTGAGTTGACTTCACTGCCAAACAGCTTGCGACTTCGCTTGCGGACCTGGGCGTTGGAGTGATTCATCAGAAGTTGTTTCTTGTCACGTTCAAGATCACCGCGTTTCACGAAATTCGATTCCACTGCAGCCAGCACGGAATGGATTCGAGCCGGTTTCGATATTACGGCATCGACAACGTCTCGGCGCACTTGAGGGCTGTAGGTCCGCCAACCAGCTAGCAGTGTCGTAGTTATCTTGTCCGAATCTTGTTGTGCCAGTGCCGCCACGGCGACTCGCTGCAACGATTGCGGTACTTGCGGCGAGAGGAATTTAGGAAGATGATCGGTCGCCGTTTTGAAATCGGCAAAAGCGAGTAAGCGCAGAGCCTGTTCGCGATCGCCGATCGGCTGGCCGCTGTCGCCAGCCAATTTGGTCGCGTTCGAAAACAGCCCAGCCACTTGATCGCGCAGTGGACTGGACGCAGCTGCGTCCGCGAGTAACCCAGGGATGGACGCACCCCGTCGGGCCAATCCCTGGCCGAGTCCTGTCAACACGACCTGTCGCATCGGCCGGGGAAGTTCGCTGGCCGTTGCCGCGCCGAGTAGACGTAGCGAAGGAGATGGTTTCGGATTCGCGCCTACGATCAAAGCCAGCTGAGTGATGACCGAAGCGGCCCGCTTCTGCATCACGAAATCGCCATCCGCCAGCAGGGATACGGTCAACCGGTCTGCCGATTGTCCCACCGACGACAACAGTGCGGTCCGAACCTCGCTGCTGCTCCGCGCATCGCGCGCCAAGCGAGCAATGCCGACGATGGCCTGAGGATCGGTGGATTCGCCGAACGAAAAGGCGAGCTGAAATCGCACGTGTTCGTTCTCGTCGTCGCACAATGTAACAAGGTCAGACAGCAGGGGTGATGGAGTTTGAGGCGACGTTCGAATCAACGATTCGGAAAGCCGAATTGCGTGAGCCCGGACGCGCGGATGCTTGTCCTTGAGTCCACGTCGAATGTGCTCCGCATTCAAAACGCCCAGGCCATGCAACGAACACAACGCGTGCAGCCGACCCAGTGGCGCCTTGGTGGACATCAACAGTTCCTCGATCAGCGGAACGACTGTCTTATCTTGCCGTTCCCACAGCAGTCGCTGCGCCGTTTCGCGATTCCAAGCATTGTCGGATTCTAGATGCTGGACCAGTTTTGCGTTGGTAAGATCGCCGAGTCTTGTCGGACGAATACGTTTCATGTTGGGGCTAACAAGTCGATACACGCGCCCGCGATCCGAACCGCTGGTCAAATGGAGAAACTTCTTGATTTCCTCAGGGACCGAGTAGGGATGCTCGATAGTCTCACGATACATGTCCAGAACGTACAGCGTGCCATCGGGCGCGTTGACGAAATTCACAGGACGGAACCAGTTGTCCGACGACGCCAGAAGCTCTTCGCCCTGATCGGCTCGTGCGGCATTGTAAACCACGTGATCAGTATTGACGACTTTGCGATGAACCAGATTGCCACCCACGTCTCCGACAAACGCGTTTCCGCGAAACTCTTGTGGATATGCGTTGCCCCGGTAGATAGTGATTCCGCTGGCGGACGTGAAAAAGCCGACCGGGTACTCCGTGGGTACGACACCTTTCTTCTTGGACGCGTCAAGGGGAATGAACTCCCAACCGCCATCGGCGTTGATGATCAGTTTGTAGCCCTTATCCGCGGCACGCCATTTCTGTCGAATGATCCGCCACGGTTCGGGTGGGCTGATGCGAAAGACGCGGGCGCTGGCACCATCGGACGCAACGCTTCGAATCAGGCCCGATGCGACGAGATATGGGTTCCTCGCCAAATAGCCCTGCGGGTAGACCACCTGTTGCATGTGGTTGCTGTTGCTGCAGACAAACCGCGTGCCCCAATCGTCCATTGAATGACCGAATTGCAGTCCGCCGGTCAATGGTTCAAATTCTTCCGTTTTCGGATTGAAGCGCAGATCGCCACCAACTGAAAACAGTGGCTTGCCGCGATGCATGATGTTCTTTGGATTGCGGCCCGCCGCGAATGCGATCCGATTATCCAGATCCCACTTCAGCCCATTGGTCACAGATTGCACGTTGTCGCGACCAAAGCCAGATAGAACCACTTCGCGCACATCCGCCTGATTGTCGCCATCGGTATCTTTGAAGTAGTACAGATACTGTGGCGCGATCACAAACACTCCACCGTTGTAGCAGCACAGCGACGTGGGCCAGCTGATCTGATCCGCGAAGATGACGCTCTTGTCCATACGGCCGTCGCCGTCGGTATCTTCCAGCAGTCGTACGATCCCCGCATCCTTTTTGCCGCCGCCTTTGGGATTCAATTTCGTTGGCTCTTGCGAAAACGGATACCCGTGCATTTCAGCCACGTACATCCGCCCGAATTCATCAAAACACGCATCTACGGGATCACCCACCAGCGGTTCCGCGGCGACCAACTCGACGCCAAAACCGCCAGCCAGACGGAACGTCTTCAAGGCGTCGTCCGCATCCGTGTGCGGGATCCGCGGCATGTCGGCCGCCGTGACTTGGCGACTGATCGGTTTGTCGTCGGCCCCGCGAATGCTCTCGACACACGCCATGCCAAAGACGGCGCAGACAAGAATCATCGTGGTGCGAATTCCAAAATTCGAGCAGTTCATAAGTCGCCTTTGAAATCAGTTTGAGGGTTTCGCTGCGCAAGCTGTGTTCTTACGGCAACAGCATGATGCAGGATGGCCTGGGCATGGACAATGGATCGCCAACTGGTTTTAGCTTGCCAGAGCCTGAATCGATGTGAAACACCGCCACATTGTCGCCAGGCATGTTGGCGCACAATAGCAGCTTGCCGTCGGGGGTTATCGCTAGATTCTGCGGGCCGTTGCCCAAGCTCGATTCGATTCCAATCAACGTGAGCTGCCCCTTATCGCCGATTCGATATCCGGCGATGCTATCGTGACCTCGATTCGTGCTGTACAGAAACCGACCGTCCGGTGTGATCTTCAAGTCCGCGCAGTGGCTCGTTCCGTCAAAGTCCTCAGGCAACGTCTTGATCGTCTGTTGCTCGATCAACATGCCTGTTCCGTCGACGTAATCAAACTGTGTGACCGAGTTCTTCAGTTCATTGATCGCATAAAGGTGTTTTCCATTTGGATGGAACGTCAAATGTCGCGGCCCGGCACCGGGCGGTGTCCGCACAAAGGGCTGCCGGTTCGGCGAGAGTTGTGATGTCTCTGCATCGAGGCGATAGGCGAGAATCTGGTCGAGCCCCAAGTCGGCCGCGAAAACGAAACGATTGTCGGGGCTGGCGACGATGCAGTGCGCATACGGACCTTGTTGACGTGCCGGATCGACGCTCGATCCAGCGTGTTGTACAAACGACGACGCTTCGCCGAGTGCACCATTTGCACCCACCGGCAGTGCCGCTACGTTGCCCGTCGAGTAGTTGGCAACGAGGACAGTCTTGCCGGTTGCGTCGACGTCCAGGTAGCAGCTTGCGGTGCCCAACGCCGACTGTCGGTTCAGCAAAGAGAGCTGGCCGGTGCGCCCTATAATCTCAAAAGCAGCGACCTCTTCGTTTTCCTTGCCTCCGAACGCCAACGCATGAACTGAGTACAAGAATCGCTGGTCGGGCGAGATGGCCATGAAGAACGGGTTTTCGACGTCAGTGGTTCGATGAACCAGTCTAAGGCCACCTGTTTCGGCATCAAGCTGATAGGCGTGAATGGCCCCCGCATCGCCCGCCGTAAAAGCGGAGATGAAGACGAGCAAGTCATCGGCGCGCGTTGTTTGAACAGAGCTACTTAGCATGGCACCAACCAAAACAGTTAACAGATTTCGCATCAAGTTGTGGGTCATGATCGTTCCGATTCGAATTGTATTGACACTGCAACTCTTGTTCTGACTTGCATGAACTACTGTCGCTCCCAAACGGCGGGCAACTCCTTCGACGCTTCGCCGTACGTTTGTGAGACGACAAATCCGCTTGCCTGTGAAGTGTAGAAGATGCGGCCATTCGAAACGACAGCGCCCAGGCATTCGCGCGAATCGATCGCCGGGCCCGTCGAAACCAGCTTTCCGTTGTCTGATAGGTCCATCATGTCCATGTTCGCGCCCAGCACGTACGGTTCGGAAAGTGTGAAGCGGCAGCAAGCATAGTTATGGCCAATGCTATTGACCACTTGCCCCGTCTTTCGGTCGAACACATTGCCCTTACCGCGCAGCGCATTGGAGAAGATGAACTCCTCGCCGACGGTGACCACATTCAGCGCCGACGTGACCGCCTCAGACTGCCAGACAAGCGATCCGTCCTTTGCGTTCAGGCACCAGACATGCCGGTCGTCAGTTCCCTCTTTGGCTCGATTGAATCCGCCGATGTAGATGCGACCGTCGCGGGCACTGAGCGTACACTTCGAAGTAACGTAGTATTTGTTTGTCAACCATACGACCTTACCTGTGTTCGGTTCCAAGCAGGCGGTCATTCCGTTGTTCTCTTCGGGCAACCCACGCCGACGTCGCTTGCTGGCGGCGTATCCAAAGAAGGTCGAATAGAACAGTTTTCCGTCGAGCAGGCAGATGCCGCAGTCGTTTCCGCCTCGACCGTGTTTGGAGAAATCCTTTTCCCAGACCACCTTGCCTGTCTCCAGGTCCCAGGCCCAAAGTCGTGGATGGTTGTCTTTGGGGTAGTACGGATTGTCATTCGAATAGATCCAACTCATCACTTCGCGACCACCTGCGTCGACTGGCGTACCGCCAAAGGTGAACGGTTTCTCCGTTCCTTGGGCGGCGTATTGGCCCGAGCCGGATGCGTAGATTGCCACGTTGTCATGCACGACGGGCGGGAACTGGCGGCTCCAACTGGGTGAACCCGTGAACGGCGCTTCCCAGAGGAGTTTTCCCGTCTCCGCATCCAAACATCGCATGACAGATCTTTTGATACCCGCTTGAGGTACCAGCAGTTTTCCATCGACGTATAGCGGAGATGTGAACGAAAGATACACGTCTGGCCAATGGCGTCGCCACAACAGTCGTCCAGTGTCCTGTTCGACTGCGATGATCTGCCCTTCGGCCGTGTGCGTGTAAAGTCGCCCACCGCCACAAACGGGCAAGTGTTTGATTGTGCCTTCCAGTCGCCGAGCCCACCGCATTCGCAGCGGTGGCCGAAGTCCCTGCGAGTTCGCGTTGGTGCCGCTGAAGTCGCCGTAATTCGTGTACCAGTCGAACTTCGCGTCGGCCCACGGACCCGTCAGCGCAGTTCGGCTCTTCCATAATTGAAGATCCTTCCCGGGCAGCGGGGCCTGTCCATCGGGACCGAGCACGTACAGATACCCGTCCTCACAAGGAACATAAATGTGTCCATCGGCGACGGCGACCGAGGCCGTAATTGGCGATCCAAACGCGGTGGCGAACGTCGTCGATTCGCCTCCGATCAGTGGTACAACGTATAACGTTCCGTCGAGCCCACCGTAGATGGCATGATCGTGCGTCAACACCGGCGGACAAACCGAGGCCGCGGCGTTAAGCACCACTGGTTCTCCGATGCCCACCGTATGTCTGCAGAGACCAAAGCCATGTTCGGGACGTACGCGATACACATCACGGCCGCGAATGCTGATTGGGGAGAAACTGAGTAACCCTGGTAAGCGAATCGACGTCTCCGTTCCCTTGACGAACGTGGTTTGCAACTCGTCACCGGACAGTCGCATCATTTCGACACGACCGGCGTTATCACGGCGATGCCATTGGACGTAGACATTGCCCGCCGCATCGGCGCTTTGGCCAAACGTTGCGGGAAACTCCTTGCCAGCGTAGCTGGGGATTTCGCCAACGGCTCGCAACTTCGGCCCATCACCGGCATCGTCCAGAAATACCGTCCGGCCACCGGCGGGCATTACGACGGTCTTCCCCACCAGGCAGATGTCGCGAGAACAGACAAAGTGATCACGCCATGTGACGCGATCTTTGCGTTTGGCGAGCCACTCTTCCCCGCGCCAGCGGTCGCCATCGAATTCGATAACTTCTTTGACGAAATCCCAGGTCCAAGCGACCTCACCATCGAATTCCACGGCGTACACCTGGGCGCCGAGCGTTGCGAAGTAGACACGGTCAGTGCCGACTGCCGGCGCCGAAAACACAGGCTCGCGACAATCGATCTCTTTGACAACCTTCCCCGTGTCTCGATCGAGCACGTAGTAGTAGCCCGCGGTCGTTCCGACATGCACGAACTTTCCAGCCACCGCTGGTGCCGCGACGTTGTTACAGTTCCCCACGCCGCCTCGCGTCTTGAACTTCCACACCACGTCAAAAGTGGCCGCATCAATCGCGAAGACCACGCCCGACCCATCAATGACGAACACTCGCCCGTCGCTGACGACCGGTGCCGCCACGATCCCGTCGGTCAGCGGTATCGCCGCGACCAAGCCGATCGATGCCTCCAACTCGACCTGGCCTGCGTTTCCAGATCGCAACGCGTCGCCTTGAAGCTGCGTCCATTCTTCGGCAAGGCCACTGACCGCGATCAAACCCGTCGCGCAAACCAAGGCAACCAACCAGGGAAGTGAGAGTCGAAGCGGGGTATGCAGATGATTGCACCGTCCACTCCAAAAAGTAGGCTGAAGAATCCAGAGATTCTGAATTTCAAACCGCACATTGACTTCTAAGCATCGCTTAGTATTTGTCATTAGTCGCTACGTCCTTTTGATTCTTTGTGCAACTAGAAGCAGAACAACACTTCTAGCGGAGGGACCCAGCGATGCCATTGCAGGTGGATCCTGTCAGGTCGAAGGTCAATTGGGTTTCAGTGGGCGAGTCACTCGTTGTTGATTGTACAGAATCTCGTGGGTGGCAGCATCTGCCGACTGGTGGGTCCCTATTCCCACGCAACCCGGTCACTCGAAACAGGGCCGCTGTGTCGCCGGGAGTTCGTCATGGCACGCGGATAATACCAACATCACAACCGCTGAAGCTTCGGGAGCCGAGCGTTACGACGAACTTGGTTCACGTATCCGTTGGTAGAATCGCAACTTCAAAAAAGAACCGTTCAATGGTCTTGAAGGTCTCCATGAGATCACCGATCTTCAATCGTTTCGTGAGATACGCATTGCAGTTCAGCTGATAACACGCGCGGACGTCTTCTGCACAATCCGACGAAGTCAGGATGACGACGACCAGCGACTTCAACTTTGGATCAGCGCGTATCTCGGCCAGCACCTCGCGACCATCTTTGATGGGTAGATTCAGATCGAGCAAAATCAAGTCAGGTTCGGGAGCGTCTTCATATTCGCCATGGCGACGGAGGAATGCCATTGCCTCGTCGCCGTTGGCAACGCGGTGCACTCGATGTTCGGTGGAAATCCTGTCGAGTGCTATGCACGCGATTTTTGCGTCTACCGGTGAGTCCTCCACGTGCAAAATCTCGATCGGTCGATTTCGTTTTCGTGCATTCAAAGCCAGTCAGCTCTCTTGTCTGGAATCGTAAAATAGAAGCAACTGCCACTGCCTAACTCAGACTCGAACCAGATTCTACCTGTGTGGTTTTCCACAACTCGCTTACAGATTGCCAAGCCAATACCGCTGCCGGGATATGCATCCTGCGTATGTAATCTCTGAAAGATGGCAAAGACTTTTTCTTCGTGTCGCGAGTCTACGCCGATTCCATTGTCCATGACGGCGAACAACCATTCCAGTTCTTTTCGTTCGGCAGTGATGCGAATTTCGGGCCGCCGCGCCCCACGGTACTTGATGGCGTTACTCATTAGGTTCTGAAAAAGTTGCTTCAGCTGGCGAGCATCCGCGTTGATTGTCGGCATTTCCAGGCACGTCACAACGGCTTGTGCGTCATTGATCGGTGCTTCGAGATCGGAAAGGACGTCTTGCAGAACTTGATTGCAGTCAGTGGAACGAAACGATTCTTCACTCGTAGTGACGAGAGAATAGTCCAGCAGATCATGAATCAGATTCTGCATCCTCTTGGTGCCCTCGACAGCGTTGTGAATAAACTGCAATGCCTCCGCGTTAAGTCCATCCTTCGCTTCCATCTGCAACAGTTGGCAATAGCCGGCGACGGCACGTAAAGGTTCTTGCAGATCATGCGAAGCGGCATATGCGAATTGTCGCAGATCTTCGTTGCTCCGCTCCAGTTCCGAGACATTCCTTTTCAGATCGCGCGTCGTGCGTTGCAATGTTTCCATCACGCGGTTGTACAGTTCGGCAATCTGGCCGATCTCCGTGAAAGGCTCGACCGGTACGCGCAGGCTCAAGTCGCCTGTGTTGGCTTGACTGTCCATCACGCTGAGCAGATCGAGAGTCTCCGTCGTCGTGCCGTGTTCGGCCACGTTCAATCCGATATGTTCCTGCTCCGGTGTCACCCGGATAGGAATCAGCCGATTGACGAACCACATTAAGGCGAATGAACCTCCAAACACCCACAGGAAACATGTGCCGATGCCCAGGAGCTGTATGCCGAGTAGCGCTGGACGACTGAGACTCGTTTGCAACAGTTCAGTGTCTGCGAAGAGTGCCACGGCAAGCGTTCCCCACACTCCGGCGCCGACATGGACTGGGATCGCGCCGACGACATCGTCAATGCGGAACCACTCCAGCAGCCAGGTGCACGCCAACATGACAACAGCCGCGATGGCACCGATGAGAAATGCGGAAGGCGCGCTGACCGCATGACAATTCGCCGTAATGGCGACCAAGCCGGCAAGTGAACCGTTCATCATTAAGTCAACTTCCGGACGCCCTCGTATTGGCCAGCCGATGGCAAGTGCTGCAAGCAAGCCGGCAGATCCAGCCAACATGGTGTTGGCGAGAATCAATGGAACCGAGTCGTCCGCCGTAAGCGTACTTCCTCCGTTGAATCCGATCCAACCGATCCACAACAACAAGACACCAAGCAAGGCGTTGGGAATATTCTGGCCAGTGAACTTACGTGGCGGTCCCTCGCTGGGAAACCGACCCTCGCGAGGTCCCAACAGGATGACCAGCGCCAGAGCAAACCAGCCACCCACGCTGTGGACCACGGTTGAACCCGCAAAGTCAACAAAGCCCATCGCGCTAAGCCAACCTGCTGATTCGCCTTCAATGATCCCGCCCCAAGCCCAGTGACCGAAAATCGGATAGATGAAGGAGGAAAGCACGATCGCTCCGATCAGGTATCCACCGAATTTCATGCGCTCGGCGACCGCTCCGGAAGCAATCGTCGTCGCAGTCCCGCAGAACATCGCTTGATAGAGAAAGAAGACAGTGAGCCCAGCTCCCGATTCACGAAACGGTAACAAGAAGCCGCTCGTCCCAATGACCCCAACATGCGTCAGGCCGAACATGAGGGCGAAGCCGAAGGCCCAGAACAGTGCAACGGACACCGCAAAGTCGGCGATGTTCTTGACGGCAACGTTGATACTGTTCTTGGACCGTGTGAGACCTGACTCCAAGCACATGAAGCCCGGTTGCATCAAGAAAACAAGCCCAGCGCACAGCGCCACCCACACCAGGTCCAGATTCGACATTTCCATCGTTCCCTCGAGAGCTGAGGAATCGCGATGACTGCTTTCGACGAGTATGTGCCGCTCGAGTCCAGGTTACCAAGTCGAGTTTGCATCGTAGCAACCTTCTAGCCCGGATTATTCATGAGAGCCAAGATTGGCCGTGGTCTGATAGTCTTCCGGTTGTTTTTTGGATAACCGGATGATGG
>JASLPZ010000184.1:0-13764 GCA_030744725.1 Pirellulaceae bacterium | reverse complement strand
AAGCTCGCCCAGAAATATCGTTTTGCCGAAGCTGCCGCCTATCAGAGAAGTGTTCTAAAGGTCTCGCCTGACCACCTGCCTGCCAAGTTTGAACTGAGCCAGGCACTATTACGATTGGGACAGGAAGAAGAGGGCATGCGGCTGGCCAAGGAGGTCAACCAACAGGACGGCTACAACGTGGTCGCACACAATCTTGTCACTTTGCAGAACAACCTCAAACGATTCCAGACGCTAGAAACGCCAGGGTTTGTCGTTCGCATGGAACCTCGCGAAGCGCAACTGTATGGCCAACGCGCGCTGGATCTGCTCGGCGAGGCCAAGGCAACGCTTTGTGCCAAGTACAACGTCACGATTGACGAGCGGGTATTGGTCGAGATTTTTCCACGTCAGGCCGATTTTGCGATCCGCACATTCGGCCTGCCCGGGGGCGATGGTTTTCTAGGGGTTTGTTTTGGTCGTGTGATTACAGCCAACAGCCCCGCGTCACGCGGCAGCACGCCAGCCAATTGGGAAGCGGTCTTGTGGCATGAGTTCTGTCATGTCGTCACGCTGGAAAAGACGCACAACAAGATGCCGCGTTGGCTGAGTGAGGGGATTTCGGTTTACGAAGAGCGCCAAGCCAACGCGACTTGGGGCCAAACGATGACGCCCAGCTATCGCCAGATGATCCTGGAGGGCGCCTTAACACCGGTCAGTCAGTTGAGCGGCGCGTTCCTGCAGCCGCCGTCGGCGATGCACCTGCAATTCGCCTATTTCGAGTCCTCGCTGGTCGTTGAGTTTCTGATCGAACGTCATGGGTTGGAAACATTGCAGCGTGTGCTGGACGATCTGGGCGTTGGGATGTCGATCAACGATTCGCTGGCTCGTTACACGGGCTCGTTGGAGGTTTTGGACGACGAATTTGCCACCTTCGCTCGGCAACAAGCCGAACAGATGGCCCCCAAGGCGGACTGGAGCGAAGCGGATCTGCCCCAAGACGCAGACGTCGCGACACTGAAGTTGTGGGTGGCGACGCACCCCAATCATTTCGTCGCCATGTCACGCCTGGCGGCCGCCTTGATCCAACAGAGCCGCTGGAACGACGCCAAGACACTGTTGCCCGAGATCATCGCGCTGTTCCCTGATTACCACGAAATTGGCAACGCCTACACCATGCTTGCCAAAGTTCATCGAGAATTGGGCGAAACGAAGGAAGAGCGGGCGGTGTTAGAACAGCTAACGGCGCTGTCCGACGACGATGTCGACGCGTTGGGTCGATTGATGGACTTGTGCATCGAGCAAGAAGACTGGGACGCTGCTTTGAAAACCGCTGATCGGTTATTGGGAGTCAATCCACTGATCGCCGCACCACACCGCGTGATCGCTCGCACAGCGGAACAACTCAACGACAGCCCGCGGGCCATCACGGCGCTGCGTGCTTTGGTGGCCTTGGACCCAATTGATCCCGCGGATGTGCACTTCCGTCTGGCGATGCATCTCACGGAACTGTCAGAATTGTCCGCGGCGCGGCGCGAAGTCCTGCGGTCTTTGGAGGAAGCACCTCGATTTCGGGCCGCCCATCGCCAATTGCTGGTGATATTGGACAAAATCGCGGAGACTGAAGATCTCGAAACACCAGCCAAGTCGGATGACCAGCCATGAAAAGAACGTGTCGTCTCTTCATTCTGACGTTGTTGTTGGCCGTGACGGTCGTGGGCATTAGCTTGGGCCAGTGGGGGCGGCGGCGCACGCGTGACCTTGACTTGACCGACCCGGTGGATCGCAATGGCGTACCCCTGTGGAACCTCGACAAGGAATTCAAACGAGACACGTTTACATTTGCACGAATTCACTACACGTCATTGAGCGATCGAGGTGACTGGGGCAAGTGGCGGGTCGATTTCCCGGATAGCGATCTGAATTTTTCATTTCGTTTGCAGGAGCTGACTTCTTTGGATGTCGATCCGATGGGCAAAGTTGTCAGACTAACAGATCCCGATCTGCTGGATTACCCCTTCATTTATGTCATCGAACCGGGCGATATGTACCTGGCCGAAGATGAGGTGCTCGGCCTCCGCCACTACCTGGAAAACGGTGGGTTCATGATGGTCGATGACTTTTGGGGTGAAGGAGAGTGGTACCAGTTCTATACGCAACTGAAACGGGTCTTTCCCAAAAAGGAGCCGGTCGAGTTGCCATTGGAGCACGAGATCTTCCACTGCGTGTACAAGCTAAAAGTGAAGCCACAAGTCCCCAGCATCGGTCATGCCTTACGCGGTTATCGCACTGAACGCCGGGACGCCGGGGAGGCACACTACAGGGCCGTCTACGACGATGATGGACGGATGATGGCGATCATATGCCACAACACCGATCTGGGTGACGGCTGGGAACGCGAAGGCGAAGATCCTTGGTATTTCGAGCAGTTTTCTGAAAAGTACGCGTATCCCATGGGAATCAACATTGTCGTTTACGCC
The DNA here is from genome assembly GCA_030744725.1 of Pirellulaceae bacterium. Classification (GTDB taxonomy): domain Bacteria; phylum Planctomycetota; class Planctomycetia; order Pirellulales; family Pirellulaceae; genus ARS98. The sequence goes on along the minus strand of JASLPZ010000184.1, from coordinate 11,308 downwards.
ATGACTCATTAGCCCGCCCAGCACGCCAAGTAAAGACCGCCGTAACGTCTCTCGCTATTCGACGCTTTAGGAGCAAACACGTGACAACGGATGTGGAAACCTTCGCAGATGAACAACAGGTCGTCGAGCAGCTGCAAACCGCTCGCGGCAAGATTGACACCGAACTCTCCAAAGCGATCATCGGTCAGCGGGAAGTCATTGGCGAGGTGCTGATTGGCTTGTTTGCGGGCGGGCATTGCCTGCTAACTGGCGCGCCCGGTCTCGCCAAGACGTTGCTGGTTCACTCGGTCGCGCAGATCTTTCATTTGAAGTTTCAGCGGATCCAATTCACACCGGATCTGATGCCCGCCGACATAACGGGCACGGAAATCCTGGAGGAATCGGGCGACGGCCATCGGCGTATGCAGTTTGTCAAAGGCCCGATCTTTGCCAACGTCATTCTGGCAGACGAAATCAACCGAACGCCTCCAAAAACACAAGCCGCGCTGCTGGAAGCGATGCAAGAGCATCAGGTTACCGCGGCCGGTGTACGCTATCCATTGGATGAACCGTTTTTTGTGCTCGCCACGCAAAACCCGATTGAAATGGAAGGAACGTATCCGCTGCCGGAAGCGCAGCTGGACCGTTTCATGTTCAATATCAACGTCGACTATCTGCCGGAGGACGACGAAGTCGCCGTGGTCACACAGACGACTTCGCGGCGAGCCGAACCGATCCAACCTCTTTTTACCGGCGAAGATGTGCGCCGTTTTCACGAAGTCGTGCGGCGTGTGCCCGTGGCGGAGGAGCTGGTGCGATACGCGGTGCGTCTGGCTGCGACCAGTCGACCCGGCCAAGTTGATTCGCCCGACTTCGTGAACGAGTGGGTCAGTTGGGGTGCAGGACTGCGGGCAGCGCAATACCTCGTGCTCGGTGCAAAGGCGCGTGCCTTGCTGGAGGGTCGCATGCACGTCACCGTCGACGACATCCACGCCCTGATCAAGCCGACGTTCCGACATCGGATTCTGGTCGGCTATCGCGCCGAAGCAGAAGGGGTCGCGGTCGAAACCGTGATCGAACGACTCATTGCAACCGTCCCGGTTCCAGGTAGCTGATGGCAGACACAACCGAACGTACTTCAGAAACGCCCACCGTCACGGCGACGGACAGGCGGACGGGTTTCATTGACCCAGCCGCCTTGATGCGCATCAAGAATATGGAATTGCGTGCCAAGGTCATCGTGCAAGGTTTCTTTAATGGCCTTCATCGCAGTCCATACCATGGGTTTTCCGTCGAGTTCAGTGAGTATCGACAGTACTCGCCGGGCGACGACCTGCGTTACCTCGACTGGCGCCTGTACGCCCGCACCGATCGCTATTACATCAAGCGATTCGAGGACGAAACCAACTTGCGTTGTTACCTGCTACTGGACATGAGCCGTTCCATGGGGTTTGGCTCGCTCAGCTACAATAAGGAGGAATACGCGAAGACCACAGCTGCGACGATCGCGTACTTTCTTTCGCTTCAACGAGATGCCGTGGGCCTGGTCACATTCGATGAACGGATTGGCGAATATGTGCCAGCGCGTTTTCGGACCGGACACTTACATCGTCTGATGATGTGTCTGGAAAAGACGCTGGCCGGCACGGCAACGCGTCTGGAACCACCGATCGAGCAGATCGCCTCGACAGTCACCAAACGCGGCTTGATCGTCCTGATTTCCGACCTCCTGGCACCGATCGATACGTTGGAGACGCAACTGGGTTACTTGCGTTCGCGTGGACATGAAGTCGTGCTGATGCGGGTTTTGGATCCGGCAGAATTGAATTTCCAGTTCGATTCGCCTGCCATGTTCGAGGACCTGGAATCGGGACGAGACCTGTACGTGGATCCCGCGACAATACGCGAGTCGTACCTGGAAAAGTTCACCGTACATGCGGATCAGATTCGACGATCGTGCAGCAATCTCGGCATCGACTTTTATGAGCTGACGACAGACCAGTCTCTGGAGATTGCCTTGTTTGATTTACTGCACGCGAGAATGCGTCGAGGTCGCACGATTACACGGCGGGGCCGATCTGCTGGTCGAGGCTCGACCGCAGGCTCTAGTACCGCTTCGCAGGGGAGTGGCGCATGAGTTTCCTCGTACCGCTTTACGCACTCGGAATCGCCTCGATCGCCTTGCCGTTGATCTTTCATTTGATACGCCGCACGCCGCGTGGGCGTTACGCATTCAGTTCGTTGATGTTTCTGACGCCCTCGCCCCCACGACTGACGCGTCGCAGCCGAATTGACAACCTGTTGCTGCTCTTTCTGCGTGGCTTGGCTTTGACGTTGTTGGCCCTGGCCTTCACACGTCCGTTCCTGCGTGAAGCGGCCAACCTGTCATTGGGCTCGATCCGTGGTCGCCGTATCGCAATCATGCTGGACACCAGCGCTAGTATGCGGCGCGCCGACGTTTGGAACCAGGCCGTCAGCCAAGCGCGAACCGAATTGGCTGCATTAGAACCGGTCGACGATGTCGCCCTGTTTGCTTTTGATCAACACTCCCGATCACTCGTTGATTTTGATGAACGCCCACAAGCCACCCGACCGGGCAAAGCAACCTTGGTGGAAGATCAACTCAAGACGCTGTCTCCCAGCTGGGCGACGACTGATTTGGGGGCGGCTTTGGTAATGGTCGCCGACGCGATCGATGTCGCCAATGATCGCAACCAATCCGATGCTGCCACGGAAATCGTATTGATCAGCGACCTGCAACAGGGTGCTTTGATTTCCGCGTTGCAGTCCTACGAGTGGCCCAAGAACATCGTCGTGTCGGTACGTCACGTGTCACCCACGCTTAAGACCAATGCGTCGCTGAGACTGCTGGATGCGGAAGAAGACCATGACGCAGAACCGCGCGTACGGATTTCCAATGCCGCCAATTCGTCATCGGATCAGTTCTATGTCGGCTGGGAAACGGGCGAGACACGAGGTGACGTTGCCGACGATATTGCCATGACGGTGCCCCCGGGGCAAAGTCGTGTCGTTCGCGTGCCACGCCCGAATCAAGAAGGTTCGTTTGATCGACTCGTGTTGCGCGGAGACGATCACGCCTTCGACAACGTCTTCTACACCGTTCCAATCGAAAACCAATCGCTGACGGTGGTCTATGTTGGTGACGACGCGGACGGCGATCCCGAAGGTCTTCGCTATTTCTTCGAAGCCGCTCTGCAGGGCATTCCACACTGCGACATTTCGCTCGTTACACGACGTCAGGAAGAAACGTTGAGCCTGGATCCAGAACAGCCGCCACGGTTGATCGTGGTGGCGCGGCCCGTGACCGTGAAGCAAATGGGCGAGTTGAAAGACTATCTCGTCGCCGGCGGCTCGTGTCTGGTCGTCCCCACCAGCCATGATGCTGCGGTGCAGTTGACCAGCTTCAATAAGACAATCGAAGTGCTCACCGATCAGTCTGCACGTCGCGAGGGTGATTACGTGATGTTGAGCGAAATTGATTTTGGGCACCCCGTATTTGCTGATTTTGCTTCGGCCGACTACAACGACTTCACGAAGATTCACTTTTGGAATCACTTTCGGTTTACGCTCGACGCCAACGAATCGACCCGTGTATTCGCCAGGTTTGACGACGGCTATCCGGCCTTGTGGGAACAATCGTACGAAGACGGCACACTTTACGTGCTGACGAGTGGATGGAGACTGCGTGACAGCCAACTGGCACTCTCCAGCCGATTCGTTCCGTTGATCATGGGCCTGATGGAACAGGCAGGCGGTGGACGCACGGTGACGCCCACACTGACCGTTAACCAATCCATCGAGTTGCCGGCGGCGATCACGCTGGACGAGGCTCGCATGATCAAGCCTGATGCGACGTCGCTGCCCGTGGCCAAAGGGTTAAGGCGATACGACGAGACCGACGAACTCGGCTTGTACGAAGTCACCACAACCACCGTGCCGTTTCGCTTTGCAGTAAATCTTGATCCGGCTGAAAGCAACACGGCAAGGATGGATATTGAACAGTTAGAGCAGTACGGGTTGCGGCTGGGCAAACAAGTCAAACAATCTGAGGAAATCGAACGCAAGCGGCAGTTGCGCGATACGGAATTAGAAGACCGTCAGAAGATCTGGCGATGGCTGATTGTGGTCGTGCTGTGCGTGCTGACATTCGAAACCTGGCTGGCTGGCCGAAAGACCACCGCTGGTAGTGAACGAACTGGAGATCAAACATGATCGAACGCAGATTGCAGCGGCAACTTGAAAAGGTCGCGGGGCGGATTCGACAAGTTAGATTGCTTCTGACTTGGACGACTGTTTGGCTGTCGGCAGCCGCGCTAGCCGGGCTCGCGTTGCTGCTCAATACAACGTCCGGCTTATACATTGCCAACGCCTCACCAATCTTGCTTGCCGTCGCGTTGGTCATGGCCGCCATTGGTGGATGGCTCGCCTACCGGTCCGCCAGGAACTATCAAACGCTTGCTCAACGCATCGAGCGGACGTTTCCGGATTTGCGATGTGGGCTGCTGGCCGCCGTCAACCAACAGCCTCGGCTACCCAATGGCCAGTTTGGATTTATGCAAACACGCGTCATCAATACCGCCGTGCAACATGCGTACGCCAACGGCTGGATTCGGACGGTTCCCACGTGGAGAGTCCTCACCGCCATGACGGCCAGCTTGACAAGTATGGTCATGATGTTACTTTCGCTGGTCGCTTTGGCTTCGCTTGCGGCGCCGTCGCGAGCACTTCTGCCTGACGTCACTTCCGAGGAAATCCGCACCCGCCTCGCACCAGGTCAAGTTGACATCGAACCGGGTAACACCGAAATCGAGAAGGGCACGAGCTTGCTAGTGCTGGCCAGGTTTGGCGGGCAGCTGCCATCGGACACAACGCTCGTCATTCAGCGCGACGGCGGCGACGTCGCCACAGCGGCGATGTCGAAGAGCTTGGATGACCCGGTCTTTGGCGGTCGGATTGCGGAAGTTTCCGGTCCCCTATCGTATCATGTCGCATTTGACGACTCGACGTCCGACACATACCAAGTGACCGTGTTTGAATACCCTCGCCTGATTCGTGCGGACGCTCGACTGATCTATCCTGACTACACCTCGCGCGAGCCCAAGTTGGTTCAGGACATTCGCCATGTCTCGGCAGTCGTCGGCACAGAACTGACAATCATCTGTCAACTCAACAAGAAAGTTAGTTCCGCGCGGTTGGTTCCCCGGCGGGGAGAGACGCTGGAGTTGGCCTTTGACGAGACCGCTGTTGTTCTGGAAGACGCGGAGTCCGACGCGCCTACCATCTTCAGCTATTCCACCACCTGGATGCTCGCAACGTCCCAACGATTCACATTGGAGCTGGTGGACGAACAAGATCGGAAGAACAAACAGCCGCCGGAGATTGTCGTCAACGCGCTGCCGAACAAGAGACCAGACTTAAAGCTGGTCATTCCGGCCCGTGATGTGCAAGTCTCGCCGCTGGAAGAACTCGACCTAAAAGCCAACGTCTGGGACGATTACGGTGTCAACTCCATTGGGTTGACCTATGAGATGGCAGGCTCCGCGTCGCACGATGTGGTGTTGGCTGAGACGATTGCCGGTCAACAGCGACTCGATTTCGCGCACACCGTCGGCTTCGAAACACTCAAGGCCGAACCCGATCAGCTGCTCTCCTACCATTTTTGGGCCGAGGACACGGGACCTGATGGTCAGACGCGTCGGACGTTCAGCGACATGTACTTCGCAGAAGTGCGTCACTTCGAGGAGATCTTTCGGCAGGGGCAGCAACCGCCTAACGAATCGCAGCAACAACAACAGCAGCAACAGCAACAATCCCAGAACGGCAATCAGGCGCAAAAGCTGGCCGAGTTGCAGAAGCAGATCATTAATGCCACATGGAAGCTGATCCGGCGAGAGACGGCGGTATCTCCATCCAGTGAATATGAAAGTGATGTCAACTTGATTGAACAGTCGCAAACCACAGCTCTGGAACAGACCGACGCCTTGGCCGAGGATCTGACGGACGCACAATCACTGCAGCATGTCGAGGACGTACGCGAACACATGCGTACCGCCATTACACATCTGACAGCTGCCCACGATGCTACCGCCGTTGCACCACTTCGCCCGTCACTTTCGTCTCAGCAGTCGGCCTATCAGGCGTTATTGAAACTACGAGCTCGTGAACACGAAGTCGTTCAATCCTCGCAACAGCAGTCCAGTTCACAATCGAGCCAGAGCAGTCAGTCGCGAGCTCAGCAACAACTTCAGCAGCTGCAGCTAGACAAAGACGAGAATCGCTATGAAACGCAACGAGAAGCACAGTCGCAGCAGGAACAACAAGATCAAGAGACACAACAGGTCTTAAACCGCCTCCGCGAACTTGCTCGCCGCCAGAATGACCTGAATGAACGTCTCAAGGAACTGCAGTCGGCCCTGGAAGAAGCGCAAACCACTCAAGAGCGTGAAGAGCTGGAACGGCAACTGAAGCGATTGCGTGAAGAAGAGCAGGAACTGATGCGCGACGCCGAAGAACTCGAATCACGGATGGAGCAGCCAGAGAATCAAGAGCGAATGAGCGAGTCGCGCGAACAGCTGTCCGAAACGCGCGAAAACATGCGGGAAGCATCCGAGGCATTGAAGGAAGGACAGATCTCACGCGCGATTACATCGGGAACGCGGGCGGAACGTGAATTAGAAGAACTGCGTGACGACTTCCGAAAACAATCGTCAGACCGCTTTGCGGAAGAAATGCGCGATATGCGAGAGCAGGCACGCGCGCTGGACGAGAAACAACAGGAGCTAGGCGATCGGCTCGGCGAGTTGACCGATCCGCAACCGACCAACAACTCACTCCGCGACAATGGTGAACGTGAGAAGATCGCGGAAGAACTTGGGCAACAGCAAGAGCGGCTCGATGACTTGCTGGATCGCATGACTGATACCATCATGGATGCCGAAACCACTGAGCCACTTCTGGCCAACGAGCTGTATGACACGCTGCGAAAGACGCAACAAGCCGAATTGAATCGCGACCTGCAATCCGCCGAACAGTCGCTCAAACGGGGCTTGCTTGACGACGCGGTCCAACGAGAGGAAATTGCTGGGGAGGGCATCGGGCAATTGCGGGAAGGCGTCGAACGGGCCGCGGAGCGGGTCGTTGGTGACGAGACCGAAGCACTCCAGCGTGCTCGGCAACAACTTGATGAACTGACAGAAGAGTTGAATGACGAAGTTTCACGGTCCACCGCGCAACAACGTGAGAATTCGACGGAATCGCAACCAGGCAGGCAGCCAGGCGAACAATCCGATCAACAGTCGGGACAGCAGCCAGGTGAGCAGCCGGGCGAGCAGCCGGGGCAACAACCTGGTCAGCAACCTGGCGAGCAACCGGGTCAACAACCGGGCGAGCAGCCGGGGCGACAACCGGGCGAGCAGCCAGGGCAACAACCAGGTCAGCAACCGGCCGAGCAGCCGGGGCAACAGCCTGGTCAGCAACCGGCCGAGCAGCCTGGGCAACAACCTGGACAACAACCTGGACAACAACCTGGGCAACAACCTGGGCAACAACCTGGACAACAACCTGGACAACAACCTGGACAACAACCGGGACAACAACCGGGGCAACAACCTGGACAACAACCTGGACAACAACCTGGACAACAACCGGGACAACAACCGGGGCAACAACCTGGCCAGCAGCCTGGCGACCAGCCGGGGCGACAGCCAGGCCAGCAGTCTGACGGCAATCGCGCACAAACGGGCGGCGACCGAAGGAACGCCAACGGATTGGGTGGTCTCGATCAACTGCTGAATCAGGGCGGAGCGGTTCAGAACAGAGAGTTCGCACCAATCGCCGGCGAAGATTACCGCGATTGGTCTGATCGTATGCGTGACGTCGAGGAGTTGCTCGAAGACCCCGAGCTACGTGCCGAGGCAGCTCGCATCCGCGATCGAGCTCGTGGTTTTCGCCAAGACCTCAAGCGTCACTCGAAGGAACCGAACTGGGACTTAGTGCGTGAACTAGTTGCCGAGCCACTCGTTGAATTGCGCGACCGAGTTGCTGAAGAGGTTCTCAAACGTACGTCCAAGGATGCGCTTGTCCCAATCGACCGCGACCAGGTACCACCGCGGTTTGCTGACCCGGTGCGCAAGTACTTCGATCGAATTGGGAGTGGTCAATGATGTTCGCAACAATCGTCTGGGCAGCGCCCAATTGGATTGTGCCAGCCGTACTCCTCGGTGTATGTGGGGTGGGCTTGGCGGTGTGGTCGTATTGGAATGCCAATGCCAGTGGTCCCGTCCGCGCCGTTGCGGCATTGCTAAAAATCGCTGGCATCTCCGCTTTGGCAATCTGCCTGATTGAACCGTTGTATAGTGGTGTTCGCCCGCGCCCTGGCGCAAACTTGTTGGTGATGCTGGCAGACAATAGCCGGGGTCTGCAGATTAAGGATGCAGGATTGCACCAGACGCGAGGTGAGATCGCCAAAGCTGAATTGGCGAGCGAATCGAATTGGCAAACCCGCTTGAGCCAAGATTTCGATGTCCGCCGATACACGTTCGAAACCCGTTTAGAACCCGTTTTCGACTTCAGCAAACTTGCATTTGATGGCAACGGGTCGGCGATGATGACCGCATTGAAAACGGTTTCCGGGCGCTACCATGGTCGGCCGAATGCTGGGATCCTGTTGTTTACTGATGGCAATGCGACGGACTTTCAAGCGGATGCAATCGATTGGAAACTCCTGCCGCCGATCTATCCCGTTGTGCTGGGCAGAGACAAGCCCGCGAAAGATGTCCGAGTTGCCCGTGTTTCGGTCACTCAGACCAACTTTGAATTGTCGCCCGTGACCATTTTGGCGGAAATCGAGACAGTCGGTTATAAGGGGCGGTCGATCGTGGTCGAGTTGCAGGACGAGTCTGGCAAAGAAGTTCAGAAGCAGGTCATGAAGCGGCAAGACGAAGATCAGCCGTTGGTACACCGCTTTCAGCTGCTTCCAGAGAAGAAAGGCATTTCATTCTACCGCGTGCGAGCGTACGACCAACGCGAATCGCACACGTTTGACCGCCCCGAAGCCAGCTCTGAAGCGACGCTCGTCAACAATGACCGATTGGTGATGGTGGACCGCGGCACCGGGCCGTACCGCGTTCTCTACGTGTCCGGGCGACCCAACTGGGAATTCAAGTTCCTCCGTCGAGCGATTGAGGACGACCAGGAAGTCGACCTGGTTGGCCTGTTGCGGATCGCCAAGAAAGAGCCGAAATTCACATTTCGTAGCCATAAGAACGAAACAACCAACTCGATTTTTCGCGGGTTTGGCAATGAAGATGACGAAGACGCCGAACAGTACGATCAACCCGTCCTGATCCGCTTGGGAACTCGCGATGCTGAAGAGCTTCGCGATGGTTTTCCGCAGGCTGCCGACGAACTATTTCAGTACGACGCGATTGTCCTGGACGACCTCGACGCTGGATTTTTCACGCAGGACCAGATGTCGTTGATCCAGGAATTCGTCAGCCATCGGGGCGGTGGGTTCTTGATGCTGGGCGGACGCGAATCATTTACCGGTGGCAAGTACGATCGGACGCCGATCGGCGAACTCTTGCCGATTTATCTAGATCGCGTTTCGGACGAGCCGTTGGAACGGTATCGCTTGGACCTGACTCGCGAGGGGCTACTGCAACCCTGGGTCCGGCTCCGTTCGACGGAACAAGATGAGGAAGAACGGATCCGCGAGATGCCTGCCTTCAAAACTGTCAATCGAGTCAATACGCTCAAACCGGGGGCTACGGTGTTGGCGAATCTGCAGTCCGACGACGGCCACGACTATCCGGGGCTGGTGGTCCAACGTTTCGGCAAGGGCCGCGCCGGGGCAATTCTGATCGGAGATATGTGGCGATGGAGTCTGAGACGTCGCGATTCCCAAAATGACGACCTTCAGCAATCATGGCGACAGACAATGCGTTGGCTGGTTTCCGATGTCCCTGGCCGCATCGATGTTGACGCCCAACACCAAGACGACAATCCCAGTAATCCCATCGAGCTGCATGTAACGGTTCATGACGAGTCGTACGATCCTCTCGATAATGCCAGCGTGACCGTCACGGTCACGACACCCGATGACAAGACCGTCGAATTGACGGCGGCCCCCAGCCAGAACAAGGCTGGCATCTATGTCGCGTTGTACCAGCCAAGGCTGGCCGGTGGTTATCGAGCACAAGTTCTGGCGCTGGCCCCGGATGGAAGCGAAATCGGGCAACGTGAAACAGGCTGGGTGGCCGACCCGGAAACGAAGGAGTTTGAATCGTTGATACCCAATCGAACACTCTTGCAAGAAATCGCCGAGAAGACTGAAGGCGAGGTGATCGAGCTGTCCGACATTCATGGTTTCGTCAGCAGCCTGCCGAGCCGCAAGATCCCCGTGACCGAACCTTGGATCTACCCGCTCTGGCATCAGTGGGGCGTATTCTGCCTTGCTGCCGCCTGCCTGATTGGTGAATGGGGCCTGCGCCGCTGGAAGGGGCTGGCATGATGACAGGACTCCTGCTTCTCCTTGCCGCGTTGACACTGGATGACGCTCCGTCTCGACAGCACGTACTGGTCGTGATCGGTGCCGAAGGCACGCCAGAATACGGCGAGAAGTTCCGGCAATGGTCCACGCGTTGGGAGCAGGCCGCCGAGCAAGCAGAGGCGTCGTTTGCCGCCATCGGTCTCGATACACTCGGGGATACCGACGATCGCGACTCGTTGCAACTCATGCTCAAGGAAGCCGCCACGGCCACCACGGAAGAACCGATGTGGCTGGTCTTGATTGGCCACGGCACATTCGACTCGCGTACGTCCCGCTTCAATCTTCGCGGGCCCGATGTGACTGCAACCCAGTTGTCAGCATGGACCAAGCCGATTCAGCGGCCGTTGGTCGTGATCAACTGCGCTTCGGCCAGTGGGCCCTTTATCAATGCGTTGTCGGGACCGAATCGCATCGCTGTGACTTCCACCAAAAGCGGCTTTCAGCACAATTTTTCCAGGTTTGGCGATTTCATGTCAGCCGCCATCAGCGACTCAGCCGCCGACTTGGATAAGGACGAACAGACGTCAGTGCTGGAGGCGTTTCTTTACGCATCCGCACAGGTTTCCGAGTTCTACGAACAGGAGAGTCGACTGGCAACTGAGCACGCGCTGCTGGACGACACTGGTGACGCGCTTGGAACGCAAGCCGATTGGTTTCGTGGAGTTCGAGCCATTCGGACAGCCAAAGATGGTGCGACCCCCGACGGTCTGCGAGCCAATCAACTTTGCCTGATTCGCAGCGATCGCGAGAAGCGACTTT
>JASLPZ010000183.1:0-13906 GCA_030744725.1 Pirellulaceae bacterium | reverse complement strand
TCCCAAGTGAGGCCCTTCTTGTGAAGAGCAATTCAAGCTACTGCCACCAGCAACCTTACGTCGATTAAGTGCCATTCAGCCCTGACCCTTTCCAATTCGACATCACTTGACTTACGTCACACCATTGAACGGCAAACTGGTGAACTGCGTCGTATCGGTCATTCTCTGCGCAGCAAGAACGCCTGCCGCGAAAAACGCGCTAAGGCGTCGCTGATCAATACCTCGACATCCGTTTGACCGCTGGTGGTCGCAATCTGGGGGAGTTCAGCCTCTCCCGCCTCCACACGCTGACGCACGACGTCCGCCAGCATGGCCGCATCGTGATTGCCGTCCAGATTGGCCAGGATCACTCGATCCAAACTCGACAGGTCCTTGGCGTAATGCCGCAGGTCGGTAATGAGTTCTCCAGACACCGCTTGGTACCGCGCCAGCCGCGTGGCACGGGGTTTCTCTTCGACATGTCGATCACAGGCAGGTAATCGCTGGGACAATTCAATGAGCCCGGCTGCGACACAATTGAGCAGATCTGTTTGCCATGAGCCATGCTCCGGCGATCGCGTCGTAACTTCGGTCTGCAAGGCCTCAAATGCGACCGGCACGGGCCAGCAGCGCGACAAGTGATCCAGCGCAACCTGCACGCCTGGATGGGGTGTCGAAACTGATCGACCATCTGGAGCTCGGAAGGTCGCCTTAGTCGTCGTGCCAATCGTTTCAGTGCTCGGATCAGCACGCAGATTGGACCCTATAAACAGCTTTTCCATCGATGCCACACGGAGCGTGCGATCGAGTTTGATGTCGGGATGACAAAGTAGACTCCGGCGGGACATCGTGTTGCGCAGAAAGTCCAGATGCTGCTCGAAGTCAACCGTTTCCTGGGAAATGTCGCATAGCGTAGCCTGTGATTCGGGTGGCAGCATGGCCGCCCACATCAACGTGATATCCGCGTCGCCCAGATATTGCATTCCAGCCTGTTTGGCGCGGCCCACAAATTCGTGCAGGTAACAGGGATGATTGACGACATTCAAGAGGGCGTGGAAAAGGAACTTGTCTGAATAACCGCGACTCACCTGCAGTTCGTTTCGCAGTAGCTGGCTGTACGTCGATTGGTCATTAGCCAGCGCGGTCTCGAAGAAACTGATCATGGCACGCGCCTGCGTCGTGCGTTGCTGTGGGTCCTCGAACTTGTTGGCGTGATAGCTGATCATGTCACGCACCATTCCCTGCAAGTGCCAACCGGGATACGTGTTGTAGTTCACGTAGGCAATTCCCTGTGGCGTCAGGTTCTGTTGACAAATTGAGAGGATCTTTTCGCGGGCTGCATCGGTGGTCCAGGAATAGACTCCGTGGCAGATGACATAGTCGAACTTGCCGAAGGACTCGTTCAGATCGCCTAAGTCCATCGCTTCCAACCGTAGATTCGACACGTCGACGGCGCGGGTGATCTGCAATGCTTCGTCGATCTGCGAGGCAGACAGATCGATGCCCACGAATTCGCTGTCCGGCAAGTTCGTGGCCATCGGCAAGATATTGCCTCCGGCACCACAGCCGATTTCAAGGACACGACAATGTTCGACGTCGGTCGGTTGCATCCCAAACAGCAGACCCAACGTGGCCATGCGGTCCGGATGCGAGGCGGCAAATGGTAGGCTGGGAAAGTCGACGACATCATAGTCGCTGACTTGTGGCCGTTGGACGTTCATGGACAGCTCGTCTACGTGATGTTCGGATTGCGTTGGGCGACTGAAGAAGGTCACGCGGAACGGGAGGCGCTGGGTTACGATGGCAATGGGTTACGATGGCGCTGGGTTACGATGGCAATGGGCTCCCATGGCACAGCGCCTGTGGGCGGACTAAAATGCCTTCATGATCTTGCTCATCGACAACTACGATTCCTTCACTTACAACCTCGTCCAACGATTCGGGGAAGTTGACCCTTCCTTGGTGATCGAGGTGCATCGAAACGACCAGATAACGATCGCAGAGATCGAAGCGAAAAAGCCGAGCCATCTTGTCATTTCACCCGGCCCCTGCACACCCAACGAAGCTGGCATTTCGGTTGCGGCGGTCGAGCGTTTTGCGGGAGAACTACCTGTTCTGGGTGTCTGTTTGGGCCATCAGTCGATCGGCCAGGCAACCGGCGGCACGATCGTTCGGGCCAAACAACTCATGCATGGCAAGACGGATCAGATTCACCATGACGGTCGCGGGTTGTTCGCCGGTCTTGCCAATCCCTTCACGGCGACGCGGTATCACAGCCTTGTGATCGAGCCTGATACGTTGAGCCCGGATTTTGAAGTCTCAGCGTGGGCGGACGGCCCTGACGCCCAGCGCGAGATCATGGCCATTCGTCACAAGGAATGGATGCTGGAAGGCTGGCAGTTTCACCCTGAAAGTTTCTTGACCGAATGCGGCCACGATCTGTTGGCCCGTTTCTTGGCCCAAAGCTAAGTACCTCCGAAAGATCTTCACAACATGATCAACGTCGACGAAGCACTAGAATTGATCTTTAAATGCGTTCGCACGAAGGCCTCGAAAACGGTCTCGCTCGAACAAGCACTCGGACGTGTGCTGGCCGAAGACATTATCAGCGACATTGACTCGCCACCGCACGACAAGTCTATGGTGGATGGCTACGCCGTGCTGGCCACCGACGCGAAAACGACGCCAGTCGAACTGACCGTGAGCGAAGAAGTGACTGCCGGCGAAACACCGTCACACCCGGTCACCACGGGAACGGCCACTCGGATCATGACCGGGGCGCCGGTTCCCGCCGGTGCCAATGCCATCGTTATGGTCGAACTGACGGAATCGGTCGAGGGGCAGGCGGCGGCCGTACGACTCGCCAAACAACAGGTGGACGCCGGGCAACACATCATGCGCCGCTCCACTTCGCTGCGACGCGGTGAAGTGGTGTTACCGAAGGGCACGCTGGTGCGACCAATCGAGATCGGGCTACTGGCCGAAGTTGGTCGACCGCAAGTCTCAGTATTTCCGTCACCGAGCGTCGCCGTATTGTCGACTGGTAATGAATTGGTATCGGCAGGCGACGCCCCTGCCGCCGGCCAGATCCGCAACAGCAACGGTCCGATGCTAGGCGCTTTGGTGCAGCGCGCTGGCGGTTGCCACATCGATTTGGGGATTGGTCGTGACGACGAGCAGTCCTTGACAGAGTTGGCTGGGCGAGGTTTGGAGGCTGACGTCTTGGTGCTCTCCGGCGGAGTGTCGGCAGGAGTACTGGACCTGGTTCCTGGCGTGCTGGCCTCGCTCGGTGTCGCGCAGGTGTTTCACAAAGTCAATCTCAAGCCCGGCAAGCCGGTTTGGTTCGGCGTGCTGGCCGACCCGGCCGGTGACAAGCTGGTATTCGGCCTACCTGGCAATCCGGTCAGCAGTTTGGTCTGTTTCGAACTGTTTGTTCGTCCGACCATTGCACGGTTGTCGGGCGGGTGTGCCGATCGGCTGGCGACGCAGGCGGCTCGGCTAACGAACGATCATCGCCATCGGGGCGACCGGCCGACGTACTTTCCCGCTCGGCTACGCGCGATCGAAGACCAATCGCAAGTCGAATTGCTCGCGTGGAAGGGTTCAGCTGATCTGCGCACGTTGAGCAACGCCGACTGCCTGGCGTTTTTTCCCAAGGGCGAGCGGGCGTATCATGCAGGTGACGAAATTGACGTAGTCCTATTTCCTTAACAGGCCTGCTGATTCCCGTGCGACTCGCATAGTAGACCGCAAATAGTCTCAAAGAGGAATTGACCACGATGTACAGAATCGCATTTTGGCTGGTTCTCCCAGCTCTCTGGCTTGGCCACACATGCAACACGCGTGCAGAGCAGAAATCAGCGACCTCAATTCAGTTCGTATCCTCGCGAAAGGCGGTGAATTACAAATGGGTCAACGTAACTCAAAAGGCGGCGTACGCGCCTCGGGACGGTGCCGGCGCTCTGGTGTTCAATGGCAAAATGTGGCTGCTGGGTGGCTGGAATCCCAGCGACAAGGTCCATTTTCCTCGAATCTGTAACAACGAAGTCTGGAGTTCGACAGATGGTGGCACCTGGTCTTTGGTCAAGCCGAACACGTTCCTTGACAAGGACTTCGATCCGACGAGCGACTGGGAAGGTAGGCACACGGCCGGCTATGTTGTCTACAAGTCCAAAATGTGGATCATCGGCGGCGATGCGAACCAAGGGCACATTCACAACGACGTGTGGAACTCAGCGGACGGAAAGAGATGGAACTACGTCAACAAGAGTCGGGACGTTCCTTGGGGACCACGCGTACTACATTATACGTTAGTGTTCAAGAACAAGATCTGGGTCATCGGTGGGCAAACCATGCCGGGCTTCGCACCCCCACGAAAAGAAGTTTTCTACCGCGACGCCTGGACCACAACTGACGGTGTTGACTGGCAGAAAGTCACTCCCAAAGAACCCTATTGGTCACCACGCGGCATGATTGGCGGCAATGTCGTATTCAAGGATCGGATCTGGGTTCTTGGCGGTGGCACCTACGACACGCCGACCACTCCCAAACGGAATTTCTACAACGACGTCTGGAGTTCCGCGGACGGCGTCAACTGGGAACAGCACACAAAGGCGGCTCCGTGGAATCCGAGACAGTACCACGATGTCGCCGTCTTTGACGGAAAAATGTGGGTGATGGAAGGCTATTACAACAAAGGTGGCGGAAACATGAAGGACGTCTGGTATTCAGCTGATGGCGTCAACTGGAATGAAGTGCCCAACACACCTTGGAATCCCCGGCACGCGTCTAGCCTGTTCGTCTACGACGACGCTCTGTGGATCGTCGCGGGCAACAACATGCAACAGGATGTCTGGAAACTTGTTCGTTCCACCGACGGGCATTTCTGAACGTCGCTTCTCACTCCGGCTGCTTATTTGTTGCCGTCGACTTAACACCACTGAGCGGATGTTGCGTGACCGCATCCCAGGCCAGTTCCTGAAGCTGGCGGTTCAGCTCTGCATCCCATTGCGGGTTGTTGGCCTTCTCGAGGACCGCTGGAATAGGTAACCCGATTGGACTGCGTTTGTAAATCACGGCGAAGTGGCAATAGGCGACCAACGCCTGCAGGGGTGGTCTGGCGTGACCGATGGCATCAGCGAAGAGGTCATTTTGCTGTTTCAGGCCAGCAGCCTGACCCGCGATTATTTTCTCGCGAAGTGCAATCACCGCCTGGCCAGCAGGAACCACAGAAACCGCTTCCTTGCCGTATTGTCTGTTCAACTTCCTGACGTGATCGTCCATGCTCTTGAAGTACGGCGCGTGTAACCGGCGCAGCTCTTCTCCGGTCGGTGCATTGTGATCGACCTTCTTGGGCCGTTGCTTGAAGGTCGTGTCGTAGATATCGAACGGCAGCCAAAACTCCTGAATCGTGACGCGGACGTTCGGATTGTGATCAGTCGCAAGTTTCACGAAGTTCTCGATGCCCTCATCCGGAAGGTGAATCGGCGAGAGAGTCAACACATCCACATCACCCGTTCGCAGTGCTTTCTTGGCCTTGTTGTTCTCCTCCGGCACGTTCCAATGCTGGATCACGCGCGAGCCGCCAATGGCCGATAGGCCAACGAAGATGTGGTCCTTGATATCCGCCGATCTGGCCAGATCGTTGAGGATGCGCGGGACAAACACATGAAAACTGTGCCCAGCTGAAAACACTCGCTGTGCCGCGACGACGGGCTCGCCTTTCTTGACCTCGACATCGGTTTGTGCGACGGCCAGCGAACTCGCCGCCAGCAGAGCCAGAGGTAGAGTAATTGCTGCCAAGGGGAAACGAATTCGAATGCGCTGGGGCATGAGTGGACTCCTTAGTGCGTTTTAAACGCACGGCCGATAGCCGTGCGACCCTGAAATCCAAAATACACGAGACGAAAGCTCTATGGAAGTCTGCGTGCGGAGATCGGAAGGAACACCACCAACGCGGCCTCTTTCTTGGTGCCTTCCTCATACCACCGGCTGTGTCGGCAGTCAGTGATTCGCGACCTTTCCGTATCCGACCGACTTTTTGCACCAAACCAGAAAACAAAACCGGCATGTTTGTCGTCTACTCTGCCGAGGCGTTGTGGTCGCAGTCTATCCTGGTGAAGGGAGCGAATCATGAGTTGTTGGAAACATTCTCTGCTTGGTCTGATTCTCCTGTTCGCCCCTCTTGCCCAGATCGGCGGGGCTGTCGCAAAGGAGCAACCCACCAAACAGCCTTCTGCGACCGATAAGGAGGCGGCGGTCATCAAGGACGTCACGCAGGGCGCGCTGCGGATCGTTCAAGAGGACGCCACGGTCATCGAGTGCCCGTTAAAACACACCGACGTACAGGCGGATGTATCCGGCTTCATTGCCGAAGTACACGTCACCCAGACATTTCACAACCCAACCAAGCAGCCCATCGAAGCAGTCTATGTCTTTCCGCTCCCGCACGGATCTGGCGTGCACGAGATGACGATGGTCGTCGGGCAGCGGCGAATTGTCGGCCTGATCAAACGCCGCGCGGCGGCTCGCGAGATCTACGAGCAGGCGATTCTGTCGGGTCAGACTGCCGCTCTATTGGAACAGGAACGCCCCAACATCTTCACACAAACCGTCGGTAACATCCCTCCCGGGGAGGAGATCAACATCGAGATCTCGTACATCGATGTGTTGGACTACGACATGGGCAACTACGAGTTCCACTTCCCAATGGTGGTCGGGCCTCGCTACAACCCCGGGCGTCCGATTTCTTCGCCCGCGCCTCCCGCCGCCGGTCTGGCCGGAAAGGTATCGCCGCCCGAGCGCAACACCACCGACGTGCCGGATGCGACGCGAATCAACCCGCCAGTCCTGAAACCCAAATTCCGCAACGGACACGACATCTCACTGTCCGTGTCGCTCGATGCGGGTGTGCCGATCCAAAACCTGACCGTTGCGAATCATCGTGCCGAGGTTGACAAGAGAGATCGGCGGCGCGCGGCCGTCAGTTTGAGCAAGACTGATTCGTTGCCCAACAAGGACTTTGTGTTGCGTTACAACGTCGTTGGAAAGAAACCCGAGATGGCAGTCCTGGCCCATACGGGCAACTACTCCGGCGACGCTCGCCGGCTGGGCAACGGCTATTTCATGTTGATGATCCAACCTCAAGAGGACGAACGTCTGACGAAGAGTCCGCCCCGTGAAATGGTTTTCATGGTAGATGTCTCAGGATCGATGCGAGGCCAGCCGACGGCCAAAACGATCGAGACCATGCAGACGATGCTCGGCCTGTGTCGCCCCATCGACACCGTTCAGGTAATCACGTTTGCCGGCCAGGCCAAGAAGCTGTTCGACAAGCCGATTCCCGTCGACGAAGCCAGCATCAAGACCGCCCTGAACTTCACGGCCGGGCTGCGAGGCCGCGGCGGAACGGAAATGCTCAAAGGCATCAGGCTGGCGATCGACGCACCAATCGACCGCGAGAGGATGAGGATTGTGGTGATGCTGACTGATGGTTATATCGGCAACGAGGCTCAGATCATCGAACATGTGGGAAAGAACTGCGGCGATCAGATTCGGTTCTGGGCGATCGGTATGGGTTCGTCGCCAAACATGTTCCTGATCGACGGCGTGGCTCGGCAAGGCGGTGGGATGGGCAAGCGCCTTGGCTTGCAGGATGACAGCGAGTCACTCAGTCATGAAGTCATGACCCGGATTCAGCGCGCCCAGCTTGCCGATGTGAAGATCGACTGGGGTGACCTTCAGGTTGCGGAAACCTATCCCGCTCGAATTCCCGAACTGTGGGCAGGTCGGCCGGTGATCTTGTTTGGCCGGTACACCGAAGGCGGATCGCAGCGGATCACGGTCAGTGGACGCGTCGAAGGCGAGGACATGAGTTGGCCGCTGGAGGTCAACTTGCGCGGCCAGAAAGCAGAGCACAAGGCACTGGCGAAAGTCTGGGCACGGAAGAAAATCGAAGACCTGATGCAGCAGACCTTCTACGCCGGGTCGCCGGCAATCGAGGAAGAGGTCACTGCCATCGCACTCGACTATCGCCTGATGAGCCAGTACACCAGCTTCGTGGCGGTCGATGCCGACAAGCTGGGCGAAACGAGCGACCCGGCTCGTCCACCGCGGCGGATGGCGGTGCCGGTGCCGTTGCCGGAGGGAACCAGCTGGGAAGGTTTCTTCGGTGAGTCGGCGGATAAGGAGCTGGATTTCTTTGCCGGAGTTCGTTTTTCGAGGAGTGCGAAACCTGCTTCACCATCTCCAACGCGTGGAAGCGTGAGAAAACTGGCTCTGTCCCAAGCACCTCAACTACTGAGCAGTCCTCGCTCGGTATCGGGATTCAAGGGCCTTCAAACTTCTGAAAGCCTGAGACGTTTATCCGTGCAACTCGGACGTGGCGGCGGGCTGCAAAAGTGGGGCGCGGCACCTGTGCGCGGCCAAACTCTCAGCCGTGGCGGTCGGGCGTATGGCAAGGGTGGAATTGGTGGTGAAGGTTTTGGAGGTGGAGGTTTCGGGCGCGGAGGTTTCGGTTTCGCCCGCCAGACGAGTAGACAGTACTTTCAAGCGGAATCCCTTGCCGAGGGCGAAGCTGCATTCGGCACGAACCTGTGGCGATACTTGCCGCGACTGTCGGCCGAGCGTGCCAAACCCGTCGGCGAGGCGGCGGCCAAGGCGCTCGATGCGGCAGAGCAGTTCGAGAAAGATGGTAAGCTGGCCAAGGCCCGCGAAGCGCTCATGCGAGCCTACCTCCTAGACGCCGCAGTGCTTAACGGCGTCCAGGCAGGAGGTCAGGTCGCCGCAGAGGCCGTGCAAGCGCTCGAACGAGTTCACGCACAGCAGGTGAAGGGCTGGACTGCGAAGAACCTGGCCTTGGAGAAGAAGCTGGACCTGGTGATTCGCGACAAGTCGCTGGCCGAGTCGCTGGAGATGGTGCGGGTGGCGTCGGGGATCGAGATCGAGCTGCTTGCGGGCAGCATTGCCGACTCCGCGTCGATGACCCGCGACGATGTGCGCGTGGACTACCTCGACCTGCGCCGCGCGACTGTTGCCCAGGCGCTGGACTGGATCCTGCATCCGCAGCGGATGAGCTGGCGGAGCAAAGGCGACGTAGTTATCGCCGGCACGGATCGACGCCACCTCGGACCGTCAGCCTGGGTCTACAACGTTTCGTTGTTGCTGCCCTCGGCGAAGGAGCTTGAAGAAGCCGGCGAAGACTCGACCAAGGTCGCGGCGAAGGCAGCGGAGACGCTTGTGACCTCGTTGCGGGCGCAACTCAGCGTCGACGATCTGCTGTCGATCGTCTGGTTCGGGCCAGGACATTTGCTGGTTGTCGGCGATGTGAATCGCCACGCCTCCGTAGACAAATGGATGGACGAGCAACGCCGTGCGACACCCGCCGTGCTTGCGGCGCAGCGCAAGGCCGCAGCCGAAATGTCGGCAGCGACACATCGCCGGCATTCCATCGCCAGTGTGCATGCGTCGGCAGCGTGGCAGTTGCTTGCTGCTGCTGCCGAAGGCGAACTCGATTTGGAAGCGTTAACCGAACTGCAGATCGCCTGGCGCAGCAAACAGACATCCGAGTTGCTCGACGGCGAGTCGGCCGCGGTCGTCTTGCGGTCGCTGTGGTGCGTCGCGGAGGCGGCGCGTGCGCTACCGGACGAAGCGGAACTCAATTCGTTGGCAATCGCAGCGCGTGCCAAGTCGCGCACTGCGACGACCGCCGCACTCGAAGCGCTCGGCGAGAATCGTGACGACGTGAGCGCTTTTGCCGGCGTGCTGTATGCAGCGCTGTCAATGCGCGACGACCAGCAGTTGGTTGGCAAAGCTGTGCGCTTGCTGACCGACTCGCAGCCGTCTGACTCGCCACTCGCTCCGGCACGCACTGTGGCACGAATTCTGTTGGCGAGTCCGAAGGCAGCGGATGTCGAGGAGATATTGAAAATGACCGAGTCTGGCGTCGCCGGCCAGGACATGACGACAATGCTGGCGATTGCCTGCCGCCGCGCAGGTGGCGAAGCATGGTCCACATTCCGCCGCCACGCAACCGACCTGCTAGGCAACCAACCGCTCGCCGGCAGTGTGCTCGTACTGATCAACCGACTGAACGCTTCACAACTGGAACTCGCCGCCACGGTTCAGTAAGCTGCACCAAGTGTGCCCCGAGATGCCTCAGGCGTTCCAGCGATACCGTTCGCTGAACCGGTGACGGTGAGACACACATTGTGGGTCGGTCTCCCGACCGGCCCACGCCCGCGCAGGTCTCCCACGCTGCTGGCTACGAAATCAATTCGCGATCTTCGAGCAACGCGATGATGCGATCGACACACTGGTCGACGGGCAACTCGTGAGTAGGCAGCACCAGATCCGCATCGGTTGGTACTTCATACACCGCGGACACACCAGGGAAACTCACCATGTCGCCAGCGTCGGCGAGCTGATAATGACCGTCGGTATCGCGCTCACGACAGACGTCAATGGGCGCCGACAGGTAGACGACCAAGAACCGCTCGCTACCGATCACTTCGCCAACTTTCTTGCGTACGTCGTCGTTAGGTGCCAGAAACGCCGCAACGCAGATCATGCCGGCGTCGTTGATCAGCTTGGCAACTTCCGCACTCCGGCGCAGGTTTTCTGAACGATCTTCGGATGCAAAACCCAGATCCCTGCTGATGCCCTGTCGCATGTTCTGTCCATCCAGCACGGCCGTCGCACGGCCCATGTCAAACAGACGACGCTCCAAAGCATAGGCGGTAGTCGTTTTTCCGGAACCTGTCAGGCCGGTGATCAGAATCGTCACTGGGCGTTGGCCGAAGCGGGCCACGCGCTCATCAGCCGAAACGTTGCTGATCTCGGTGGCGAGCGTTTTACTCTGCGGCGCATCGTCCCAGTGAGCCGTCAATTGATCGCCGGTGACTCGGTCCAAGATCATGCCGGCGCCGAGCGTCACGTTTCGAATGCGATCGACCACGATAAATGAACCGGTAACCCGATTTCGTTTGTATCGATCAAAGCAGATCGGTTCGTTCAGCGACACGGCACAACGACCGATCTCGTTCAATTCCAAGGTGGGTGTGTCCTGGCGATGCAGCGAGTTCACGTCCACCTGATAGCGCAACGTATTGATGGTGCCGGTGACAGTCTTGGTGGTCTGCTTGAAGATATAGGCCTTGCCGGGAACGAGCGGCTCTTCGTCCATCCAGACGATCATGGCATCAAACTTCTGTTCCTGCTTCGGCATGTTGCCCGGTCGGACAATCATATCGCCACGACTGGCATCGACTTCGTCTTCCAATGTCAGCGTGACGGACTCGGGCGTAAAGGCTTCTTCGCGATCGCCGTCGAACGTCACGATAGACTTGATGCGGCTCTTGGTGCGCGACGGCAGAACCATGATTTCGTCCCCTTTGCGGACAATGCCGGAGGCAATCGTGCCGCAAAAGCCTCGAAAATCCAGATGCGGCCGGTTCACGAATTGGACGGGAAACCGAAAATCCTCCAAGTTACGGTCCGATCCGATATAGACCGAATCCAAGAAGTTCATCAACGTGGTGCCTTGATACCATGGCATGTTGTCGCTGGCATCCACGATGTTGTCACCCAGCAGCGCGGAAATAGGAATGAAGTGCAGATCGGGAATATTTAGCCGCTCCGCAAAGTTCCTGTAGTCCAAGTAGATCTGGTCGAAGACGTCTTGCGAATAGTCGACCAGATCCATTTTGTTGACGGCCACCATGACGTGCTTTATGCCCAGCAACGAAACGATGAAACTGTGCCGTTTGGTTTGCGTGACGACACCATGCCGCGCATCAACCAGGATGATCGCCAGATCGCAAGTCGAGGCACCGGTGGCCATGTTCCGCGTGTACTGCTCGTGACCCGGTGTGTCAGCAATGATGAACTTGCGTTTGGCCGTCGAGAAATACCGATAGGCAACATCGATCGTGATGCCCTGCTCGCGCTCGGCCTTGAGGCCGTCGGTAAACAACGCCGGGTCGAAGTCTCCGCCAGTCGTGCCCTGCGTCGCAGAGTCTTTTTCAAGCGTCTTGAGTGTATCTTCGTAGATCAACTTGGCATCGTAGAACAGCCGGCCGATCAAGGTGCTTTTGCCATCATCCACACTGCCGCACGTCAAGAACCGGAGCAGCTCTTTTTGCTCGTGTTGAGACAGATAGGCGTCGATGTCGGAAGCGATAAGATCGGACTGATGAGACATAGCGTTGGGTGATCTCGAGCTGTGTTATTTGGAGCAATTCCTGCGGCACAACATTTTGTGGCGTCGAATAATAAGACGAATCAGAAATAGCCGCGTTTCTTCTTCTCTTCCATGCCGGCACCCCCTTCGTCTTGGTCAATCAGTCGACCTTGGCGTTCAGACGTCTTGCAAAGCAGCATTTCCTGGATGATCTCCGGCAGGGTGCTGGCGGTTGATTCGACGGCTCCGGACAGCGGATAGCACCCCAGTGTGCGAAAGCGGACCTGCCGCATTTCCGGCTCTTCGCCGGGCGCCAGAACCATCCGATCGTCGTCGACCAAGATCATGGTGCCGCCGCGATGCACGATCGGTCGCGGCTTGGCAAAGTACAACGGGACGATGGGAATCTGCTCGAGATGGATGTACTGCCAAACGTCCAGCTCGGTCCAATTCGAGAGGGGAAATACTCGAATGCTCTCACCCTTGTTGACGCGCGCATTGTACAGGTTCCAAAGTTCTGGGCGTTGGTTCTTTGGGTCCCAGCGGTGCGACTTATCACGAAATGAAAAGACGCGTTCTTTCGCGCGAGACTTCTCTTCATCGCGGCGGGCGCCACCAAAAGCGGCGTCGAAGCCGTACTTGTCCAAGGCCTGTTTGAGCCCATCGGTCTTCATCAACTCCGTGTGTTTTTCGCTGTCGTCCAGCGGATGAATCCCGTGCTGCCGTCCTTCTTCGTTGATGTAGACCAAGACGTCCAGGCCGAGTTCTTTGCGAGCGTATTTCTCGCGAAAGTCGATCATTTCGCTGAATTTCCACGTCGTATCCACATGCATTAACGGGAACGGCGGCTTGGCCGGAGCGAACGCTTTCTGGGCCAAACGCACCATGACCGACGAGTCCTTCCCAATCGAATACAGCATGACCGGATTATGAAATTCGGCCGCCACCTCGCGAATGATGTGGATGCTCTCGGCTTCAAGCTGCTTCAAGTGCGTCAAATGGTACGTGGACATGGCCTGATTGGTGCGGTGCAGTGGTGGAACCTGGCGGTTATCAACTGCTGATTATTCTCTTCCGGCGGCGGAATGCGAAGGGGGGAGTCGTCGAGCAGCAGCGACAATTATTCATCAGTTGGTTCTTGGCTCTCCTTCGGCCAGATCTTCAGGATCACACTCTTCGAGTCCGTTCCCGGCATGTCGTACTGGACCGCCAGCCGCAGTTGTAGTTTATTAAAGAAGCCGAGATGTCGGGCTTCACCCCGTTCAGCCACCCAGCGGGGGCCCTTGAACGCAAGCAGACGGCCAAAGGAGCCCCAGTGCGGCTCCAGCCACTTCAGCATCTTCGACAGCGAACCGACAGCCCGGGCCGTCACGACATCACAGCAATAGTCCACCAAAACCTTTTCAGCTCGGTTCGGAAACACCGGAATGTCGAGCTGTAAGTCGCGACACATCGCTTCCAACGCGCCAGCTTTCTTAGCCACGGATTCGCACAGGGACAGCTGCAGATCGGGTCTCAGGATTGCGAGCAAGATGCCGGGAACACCGCCACCGCTCCCCACGTCCAAGACCCGCTCGCCCGGTTCGACCAACCTGGCCAACTGCAGGCTGTCGGTCAGATCGCGGCCCACGAATTTCTCGAAATCGGAATGCCGCGTTAAATTGAGTTTCGTATTCCAATCCCAGAGCAGGTTGCAATAACGGTTCAAATGCGCCACAACGGCGTCATCGAGGACAATCTGGTGTTTCG
>JASLPZ010000182.1:0-13924 GCA_030744725.1 Pirellulaceae bacterium | reverse complement strand
ATGCAGCCATTGATCGTCGCCGGTTTGTTCGCTCTGTTCTGGCAGGCGGGCTGGCATCGTTCTGCCTCCCCGACACACTGCGAGCTGCGCCGCGCAATCTGAAAATCACAGGCGTCGATGTCGTCGTGACGAATCCGCCTCGATCGCGACTCCAGAACTTTGTCCTGGTCAGGATCAGGACCAGTGAACCGGAAATCTACGGCTGGGGCGACGCGACGTGTTCGGGCAGCGAACTGGCCGTCGCCGCCATGCTCAGTGAACATCTTGCGCCGGCGCTGACTGGACGCAATCCGCTGCGCATCGAAAACATCTTCAAGACACTTTATTACCTTCCGTATTACCGCAGCGGCAGCGTCCATCTGTCAGCCATCAGCGGGATCGACATGGCACTCTGGGACATCACCGGCAAGGTGGCGGGCCTGCCTGTCTACGACCTGCTGGGTGGCCGGACCCGCGAGCGTCTGCTGACCTATCGCAGCACGGGAGGTCGCACGTTCAAAGAAGTCGAGGACGGCGTGCGTGACCTGATGGAACAGGGCTATCGCGTCATCAAGATCCAGGTGGCCGATCCAACGCTCAAATCCGGCTACGCGGTCCCGTCGACGAAAGAACAGGAGGCCGCCGACGAGGAGGCGTTTCGTCGCGGCGTGCCGCCCCGTCAGATCTGGGAACCGGACGGCTATGTGCGCCTGCTTCCGCGCCTGCTCGATCACCTGCGGACGGAACTCGGCGACAGCATCCATCTGCTGCACGACGTTCATGAGCGAATCACACCAAGCCAGGCTCTGCAGCTTGCCAGAGATGTTGAACCCTACAAGCTCTTCTACTTCGAGGATCCGTTGCGTCCCGAACACCTCGACACGTTCCGAGCCATGCGAAATCAAACAAGCACACCGATTGCCATGGGCGAACTCTTCACCGGGCTGTGGGAGGGCAAGAAACTGATCACCGATCACCTGATTGACTATGCCAGGCACGACCTTGCTCACGTTGGTGGCGTGACGGCCGGAAAGAAGATCGCCACATTGTGTGAGCCGTATGGCATTCAGACCGCCTGGCACGGACCGGGAAACATCTCACCCATTGCCCACATGGCCAACTGCCATGTCAGCCTGAACGTCTCCAACTTCGGCATTCAGGAGTACGCCCATGGATGGGGCGAACCAATGCGCGAGGTCTTCACCAGCATGCCCGCCTACGCGGACGGTCACGTCACAATTGGTGACGCACCGGGTCTGGGAATCGACGTCAATGTGGAAGCCGCTCGAAAGTATCCGTACCAGCGTTTCCTGCGCCCCACGATCCGCCGGGCGGACGACACGCCGTGGCCTTACTGACGACGATCATGGATCAGCAGATTAAGAAATCGCGGAGAAACAACTTACCGATTTCGCTCAATGAGCCGGAGGCCTGCTGCCTCGGTTTACAAGCAGATACGTCCATGAAACAGCGTTCAACCAATTCGATTATCGCCCTCATCCTGCTCCTGCCGGGAATTGCTGAAGCACAACAAACGCTCCCATCGCATGACCTAGTCGGTAAGCGTTTTGTACCCAGCGACGTCGATTTCGGACGTCCGGTTTACGAAGCCTCATTCGACGATCCCGATGAGTTGAAAGACTGGAAGCTGGAAGCCGGGGACGTCGCTCGTGTGACCGACGACGGCAATCTGCTGTTGAAGAGCGAGAAGCATCAGGTCTTCTGGCTCACAAAGCAGATTCCGGCCGACTTCCTGCTTGAGTTCACCGCGCCGTACTACGGCGGATACACCATGGCGTTTGCACGATCCGATGAGTTCACCATGCGCGAACTCCCCTTCGTCATCGAGAACGGCAGCGATCCGCGGGCGATCACCGCGTCGATTGAGATCAAACGGGGCGGCGGCTCCATCGAACTGGATTCGGTCGAGCTGCTTCGACTGGGCGACACGCGGCTGGATCATCGCTGTGGCCAGAACCTGCCAGTCGATCCGATTCATGGCCTGACGAAGTTAAAAGCGTCGCCCAAACCGGAGCAGACACGATTCGAAAAGTTCGAGGACACGTGGACCGGCGCGGAAGTCTGGCTTGTTTCGCAGGGGCTTCAGTCGCGTCTGCAATATCCCGGCACGCCGAATTTCACTCACGACGGCAAATTCTTTTATCTCACTACGCCCGGTTACGTGCTGAGAACTGACGGCTCGACGCGACTCGGTCCGTTCAAAGCCGAGCGAATCGACTCGCGTTATCTGCCGTGGCCCGCGAAGTGGATGCGCGATCATTTGCCGAGTGACCGCGATTCGTCTGACTGGATGATCACCGACTACCGCGACAACGGTTACGGGCTGACGAACATCGTCACCAATGCCAAGGCCGACATCGAACTTCCCAAACGCGACGGCTGGCGGTTGGTGAAGATGGCTCCCGATGAACCCGGA
This sequence comes from Pirellulaceae bacterium, assembly GCA_030744725.1. Lineage (GTDB taxonomy): Bacteria > Planctomycetota > Planctomycetia > Pirellulales > Pirellulaceae > ARS98. The sequence continues at coordinate 11,508 of JASLPZ010000182.1, read as the reverse complement.
ACTTACGTCAACGCCGATCTGAACCTGCTTTGCCTGTGGATTTCCAGCGATCGGCAATTGCTGGCGGTTTCCGACTCGCGGGGTGAACGATTCCGCAAACTGAATCCGGCAACCGATTCCAACGATCCAACCAAGGACTACCTGAACGATCCGTTCTGGTCGATCGACGACATGGGACGCTGGTATGTCAGCTACATCATGAATTGGCTGAAGCTGCATAACTCATTTCCGAAGACGCCGGAGAACAGCATCAACCCCGGCCAAATCTGGATGATCCCCGTGGGGCACGCTTCCAGCTTGCCATCGTCCGACGGCAAGCCGAATTCGCAAGCTGGAAGCTTTCGCCACTTTGGCAAACCGTTGCGGGTGATCGAAGGGCTGAAGCCGGGCATCAAACGTCGCGTGCTGTCCAACGGTATTGCTGTTCGCCGCGTGGAAAACATGGGCGGCGGGCATCAGACGCTGTCTCCGGATCGCGAACTGCTGCTCGAATCGTTCCAGAAGACGAGCACGATGTCCGTTCGGTCGCGCAAGACCGGCGAGGTCTGGCATCTCGGCAACTTCCCGTATCTCGATCACCCCGAATGGGTCTGGCATCGCGACTTCGGTACAATGCGCGGCGATCTAAGGCCGCTGCCCTTGTTCTTCTTCGACATGCGGCACAGTTCGATGTGGCCGATCGTCTCGATGAACTACCACGACTACGGCGAGCGTTTGCAGTCGCTCCGCCAGAAGCGCGGCAATGCAACCAAAAAAGCCGGAAGAAAGAAAGTCATGCGTTGGGTCAGTTGGGATGTCTCCGAGCTGGACGGCAAGTCAGCTCGAATTCAAATCGTCGACCAACTTTCCGGCGGCTGGGGACACATCGTGGTTGATCACATCTACCGATCCAATCGCCCGGCACCGGAGCAATGACTCGCACCATAATGGAGACAAGAGATAGACAACATGACTGATAGATACCTAGTTGTGTTCCTGTTGGGACTGGCATTTACTTCGGCCACCTTGGCTGCTGACCGCAAAACGAACTTTGTTTTGATCCTCGCCGATGATCAGGGTTGGAATGCGTTGTCGACACGCATGGATCCTGACGATCCAGGTTCTGGAAGCACTTACTATCGGACGCCGAATCTCGACAAGCTTGCCGTGCAGGGCCTGCGATTCTCTCACGCGTATGCACCGGCTCCGACGTGTTCCCCAACGCGACATGCGATTCAGTTCGGTCGCAGTCCTGCGAGTTTGAAGATTTTCGGAGCCGATGGGATCAGGGACTGGGACGCTCGTAACGAGGAGTCGCTCGCATATACTCTAAAGAAGATTGCCCCCGATTATGTCTGTGCTCATCTCGGAAAGTGGCACATTGGACGTTCGCCGGAAGCACTCGGTTTCGACGTGAGCGACGGCAGCACGGGCAATGGAACGGGCAATTCGGATGATGGCGATGATCCAAAACGGATATTCGACCTGAGTCGCCGCAGTAATCAGTTCATCAGGAAACAGGTCGAAGCTGGCAAGCCGTTTTTCTTGCAGATATCCCACTACGCGAACCACCTGCGGTTCGAGGCGAAACCGGAGACGATCAGAAAGTACGAAACCGAGCACGCTGACAAAGCCACGCCATATCAGAACAGTCCGCTGTGGGCGGCGATGAACGAAAACCTCGACGCCGGCATCGGCATGGTTCTGGATCAGATCGACGAACTCGGAATCGCGGACAACACTTACGTTTTCTACACAGCCGACAATGGCTACGAACTGAAGCGGGACCTCGGCAAACCGGTCCGCCAGCGCGGCTACTACAAGGCCTTTCCACAGCGAAGCCACAAGTACACCGTCAGCGAAGGCGGCATTCGCGTTCCGTTTATTGTGCGCGGCCCCGATATTCCCGCCGGAGCTCATTCGTCGGCTCCCGTCGTGGGCACAGATATCTTTACGACGGTCATGAGTCTTGCAGGCGGAACAGATCAGATACCCGCTAGTGTCGAAGGCGCGAACTTGACAGCTCACATCAAAAGCGGCGGCAAAGAAGCCGTCGACCGCAAAGATGACTTCCTCGTCTTCAAACATTCCAAGCCGCGGGCCCCGCACGACATTGCGATCGTGCAGGGCCGATACAAGCTGATCAAAGACATCAGTACGGGAAAGGTCTTTTTGTTCGACCTCAAGGAAGACATCGGCGAACGCAAGAACTTGGCCGCCGAACAGCCTGAGCAAACGGCGAAGATGTACGCGGCGATGACCGCCTACTTCAAACGCTTCGGCTGGGATGAATCCAAGATCGAATCCGCGTCCCCGCGGAAGCGAAGACCCAAGCCAAAAGGCACTGCAAAACTACCGCCACCGAAGTCTTCCGAAGGGTGGATCAAGCCTTTCAATGGAAAGGACTTGACCGGGTGGGATGGTGGCGACGAACTCTGGCGAGTTGCAAACGGCACGATCATCGGCGAAACAACATCAAGGCGGACGCTGGAACATCACAGCTATTTAATCTGGCGCGGTGGCGAGGTCGAAGACTTTGAACTCCGAATAAAATTCCGCATTTCCCGTCAGCGTGGCAACTCAGGCGTTCAATACCGCAGTCGCGATCTCGGCAACCACAACGTCGCTGGATATCAGTACAACATCCAAACGTCGAAAGCGGGAGCCACCGCAGTCCTTGAAGAGATGAAGAACGGTCGCGGTGGACATCTGGCATCGATCGGTCAAAAAGTCCATCTGCTAGAAGGTGACGAAAGAGAAATTATCGGCAAAACTGGTGATGCCGACGAGATCAACGCCGGCTTGAAACGAGCCTGGTGGAACTCAGTCGTTATTCGCGTCGAAGGAAACCACTTGCAGCACTGGCTGAACGGTTATCTTGCTGTCGATGTCATCGACGACGACCGCGCGAAGGCGGCAAAGAGGGGATTGCTTGCTTTCCAACTTCATTCCGGCCCACCAATGAAGATCGAGCTGAAAGATCTTTTCCTTAGACATCTCAACCAGAATTCCAACCCTGACGAATAAGATGAGAACACCAATAACTTTGATAAACAAGTCCTTTGCGTCTTCGCGTCTCTGCGTGAGCCTTCTTATGCTTCTCGCACTGACAATTGCCAACAATTCAACGTTAGCCGCTGACAAGCCGAACATCGTTCTCATCTTTATTGACGACATGGGCTACGGAGATATCGGCCCGTTCGGCAATACGGTGAACAAGACGCCAAACCTCGACCGGATGGCGAAGGAAGGGAACGTGCTGCGGCAGTTCTACGTTTCCAACACGGCGTGCACTCCGTCGCGTTCCGCGTTGATGACGGGAACTTACGGCCATCGCATTGGGATGGATGGAAGCGTGGTGTTTCCCGGAGAGAAACGCGGACTTAATCCAAAAGAGATCACCATCGCCGAGATGCTGAAGGAACGCGGATACGCAACCGGATGTTTTGGCAAGTGGCATCTCGGCGATCAAAAGGCTTTCCTGCCGCTCGCGCAGGGTTTCGATGAATACATCGGAATCCCTTATTCGAATGACATGTGGCCGGGCAACAAGCGAGGCAATCCGGTAACCAGACGCGGTCCCTACGAACCGTTGCCGGTGATGCGGGGCAATGAAGCGGTCGCCTATGTCAGCGACGGAACCGATCAATCGCTGTTGTGCGAAGTGGTGACGGATGAAGCGATCAAGTTCATCAAGGGCCACCGCGACGAGCCGTTTTTCTGCTACGTACCGCACGCTTATATTCACAACCCGCGATTCGCCCGGCCGGAGATTCTCAAGCGGGCCGAAGGCAACACGCGGCGTGCGAACATCGAAGAAGTCGACGACAGCGTTGGCCGTATTCTTGATGTACTGCGTGAACTCAAGCTGGCAGAGAACACGTTGGTCATGTTCACTTCGGACAACGGCGGCGCTCAGGTTGGACCGTTGCGTGGTGTCAAAGGCGGGCCGAAATACGAAGGACACATGCGTGAGCCGACGCTCACCTGGTGGCCCGGAACAGTCCCAGCCGGCGTCGAAACCGAGGCGATTGCAACGACGATCGATCTGTTGCCATCGTTCGCGAAGTTGACCGGAGCAAAAACTCCAACCGATCGCACGATCGATGGGAAAGACGCGCTGGATGTTTTGCTTGGCAAGCCCGACGCGAAGTCGCCACACGAGATCCTCTACTACGAAAACGATGGCATTCGACGCGGCGATTGGAAGCTGGTCAGAACTCGCAGGCGGGGCAAACCGTTCGTTTCGGAGCTCTACAATCTAAGGACGGATCTTGGTGAGCAGAACAACATCGCCGCCAAACATCCCGACATCGTCAAGGAACTCGAAGAGCTTCTCGCCGCGCATGCCGAGAGCATCGCCGCCGACACTCGCCCCGCTGCTTTTATCGAAGACGCCAAACCGATCCTGACCGAGCCGGGCGATTTGCCAAGGCTTCGAGAACTGGTCGGAATGCCTGATGTCCGTGCCGGCAATCCCGCGCCGAAAGCGTCCGCTTCAATAAAAACAAAACCGAAGCAAGCAAAGGTCACTAACCCTGACGCGCCAGACGTTCTGTTCATCGCCATTGACGATATGAATGACTGGACGACGTTGTTCGACGAAAACAATCCCATTCATACTCCCAATCTGAAGCGACTCGCTGCACGAGGCGGGTTCTTTTCCAGAGCCTACTGCGCGGTGCCTGCGTGCAATCCATCGCGCATGGCGATTCTGACGGGACTCAGTCCAGTCTCGTCAGGCGTTTACAGCAACGGCCAATCGTGGAAACAGTTGCTGCCGGACGTCGTGACACTGCCGCAATACTTCGGACAACATGGTTTCGCGACCAAAGGCGGCGGCAAGATTTTTCATCACGGTGGCACAGGAACGGATCGCGCCGACAATCCGTCGTTTGACGAATTCTTCAAGCTACGAATTCACTCAGGTAAGCCCAAGACAAACTACAACGGTTACCGGCGCGGTGACGAAGGTGTCCGTGGACTGGCAACTCCGGGCTGGGACTGGGGCGTGCACGATGTTGACAAACAAACGGATGAATACACCGTTGAGTATGTGTCGAAAGCTATGAAGTCGGAGTCACGAGATAAGCCGCTGTTTCTCGCCGCTGGCATCTTTCGTCCGCATCTTCCTTTCTGGGCTCCGCCGAAGTCTTTTGCTCGATATCCGTTCGATTCGGTGGAACTTCCTCCACGCCCCGAAGATGATTTGAGTGATGTACCGCCGCTCGGGGTGAAGATGTCGCGCACCGAGGCGTTCATCTTCGACAATGCAATCCAGCCGCCGGTGGATCGACCGGGTAGTCTCAAAAAGATGGTCCAGTGTTATCAGGCTGCAGCCGATTACGCGGACGAAATGGTCGGGCGGCTCATTGACCAGTTGGATCAAACGGGTCGAGCGGACGACACCATCATCGTGCTCTGGTCCGATCATGGATATCACTTGGGCGACAAGAACGCGACGGTCAAATTTACGTTGTGGGAAAAAGCCAACCATGTGCCGTTCATCATCGTCGCTCCTGGAGTCACGAAACCAGGAACCGTAATCGATCGACCGGTGAGTCTGCTGGACATTTATCCAACGCTGGTTGATCTCGCCGGCCTGCCGAAGAAAGACGGGTTGGACGGCGTCAGCCTTGTGCCCTTGTTGAAAGATCCGAAGGCAAAGTGGAATCGTCCGGCAGTGATGACTCAAGGAAAAGGCAATCATGCCGTCCGTAGCGATCGCTGGCGTTACATCCGTTACTCCGATGGAACGGAAGAGTTGTACGATCATGACAACGATCCTTGGGAGCATACGAATCTGGCTTCAGATCCGAAGCATGCCGAAGCCATTGCAGAGCATCGGAGGTGGTTGCCGAAAGCCCGACCGGCGAAAGGCGTTACTTCGGGAAAGCCGAAGTCACAGCTTATGCCGAAGAATGCCCCGAAGCGCCCGTTGCGTGTCGACGTCACTCCAGCCAAATACGAGCCGGCTGAGAACGACATCCTGATCGCGGATTTCGAGGGTAAGGATTACAACGATTGGCAAGTCGTTGGCGAGGCCATGGGCGACGGTCCGTCAAAAGCCGATACACACCGGAACCGTATTACCGGGTATCTGGGCAACGGTTTTGTGAACACGTATCTCGGCGGCGACAAGAAGACCGGCGAGCTGACCTCGCCGCCATTCAAGATCGAGCGGAAATACATCAACTTCCTGATTGGCGGCGGCAATCATCCAGGTCGAGAGGGCGTTCAGTTGCGAATTGACGAGAAGACCGTTCGCTCGTTGACAGGACGATCACTAAAGAATCCAAAGAACGAAGAGGTCATGGACTGGCAGTCGTTCGACGTCGCCGAGTTCATCGGCAAACAGGTAGTGCTGAAGATCGTCGACAAGCATTCGGGCGGCTGGGGGCACACGGTCGTCGATCACATCTTCCAATCTGATAAGCCGATGCCATCTTCGATTCCGAAGAATCTCTCGGCAGCAAAGCCAGCCCCGACTCGCCCTGCGACTTGGCCGAACTTACCCCAGCCTTTCCCGCCGCCGCTCCCGGACGTCAGCTTAAGAGACGAGTGGTCAACGTTCCCGCTTTACAAACAGGTTGGCTACGACCAGCCGCTGCGCCCGCAATTTCACTTCACCTCGCGTATGGGCTGGCTGAACGATCCGAACGGCATGGTCTATTACGACGGCGAGTGGCATATGCATTTCCAGCATGTGGCCGTCAGGAACAACACCGGGCCAAAGTCTTGGGGGAACGCCAAGAGCGCCGACCTGATGCGATGGAAACAGTACGCGCACGCCATCAATCCCTATCCCAATGTCTTTGGCAAAGAGGGAGATCACACAATCTGGTCCGGCTCGGCGGTGGTCGATGTGCTCAACGGGCTTGGCCGACAGAAGGGCGACGTGAAGACCCTGTTCGCGCTGTTTACCGCCACAAATCCAGATGGCTTCTTCCAGGGAGGCGCTTATAGCACGGACCGTGGCAGAAAGTGGACCAAGATCAATGGCGGTAAGCCAGTGATCCCGCATCAGCAGGGGTTCTCGAAGGGACAACGTGATCCGCGCGTCTTTTACTACGCCCCGGGTAAGTGCTATTACACGATCATGATGATTGGCGGGCCCGACCGTAAGGTCCGTCTCTGGAAGTCAACGAATCTGCTCGACTGGGAGCACGCTTTCGACATTCCGAACAAAGCTGCCGAGTGTATCGACATGTTTGAAGTCGCAGTCGACGGCAATTCCAATCGGACGCAATGGGTGATCGCCGACGCCAATACACGTTACGAAGTCGGTGAGTTCGATGGCGCGAGGTGGAAAGGCTTCGGCGACACGGACAAGAACGAAGACCGCCTTCGATTCGACTACGGCGACGCGTGGTACGCGGCTCAGGCGTTCAATCAGGCTCCCGATGGCCGCGTCGTTCACGTCGGATGGCTACGCAGCAAACAGCCCGGCTCTCGCCCGTTCCTCGAAGCCGGCATGCCATTCACCCAACAAATGTCGATCCCCGTCGAGATCACGTTGCGCATGACGCCGGACGGCATCCGCATGTTTCGCAACCCGGTGCGTGAGATCGAGACGCTCTATTCAAAGAGCACGAAGCTAGAAAGCGTGTCCGTCAAAGAGGCCAACACAAAGCTCGCGAAGCTGACACCCGAGCTGATCGATTTGACGCTGACGTTCGAGCGCGTGGCGTACGATTCCAGTTTGCCGGCGCCGGAGTCATCGCAAGCTGGTAGCATATGCCACGACTTTACACTAAACATCCGAGGTCTGAAGATTCACTACGAAGCCGGGGCTCAGGAGTTTGTTTTCACCAACGCGGCGCGCGTCAAAGGCGAAAAAGCTGCCTGGAACAAGAAGGGACACTACCGCGACAATGGGATTCGTCGGATTCTGGCTCCAACTGTTGGCGGCAAGGTGACGCTTCGAGCCCTAGTCGATCGTGCTTCGCTGGAACTATTCGTGAACGACGGCCAGGCTGCGGCCAGCTTCGTCGTAATTCCGAACGCGGAAAACCGACGGATCGCGATTGAAGGCGGTGACTCCCTGCAGATTAAGAAACTCGTTGTCAACGAATTGAAGTCCATTTGGAGATAAACAAGCCGCGACATGAATCACGTCCAAAACGCTCGAGCGCCCGATTAGTGTTCGATTATGACGGGCTCTGGAAGGTTGATTGTTCTAAAACCCACGAAGCTAACCACCGCGTGGCACTACCTCACGCCTGGAGAACATCATGAACAAATTGCTCGCCCTTGTGGCACTCGCGTTGATTCCGACCGCGGCTTGGGCAGACCCACCCAAGTTTTCGGACAAACCGGTCTGGGTCAGCGGTAGCAAGCACTGCGGCGGCGACGGGAACGCACAGCTTATCGACTTCGATCAAGACGGTGATCTTGATCTGGTGACCAGCGCGCCAAACCCAAGCCGCTGGGTTGTGTTCGAGAACGTCAGCGGAAAGCTCGGCAAACGTCCCATCTGGGAATCGAAGCCCACGACCGATTGCGACCACATCTCGGTCGTTGACTTTAACAAAGACGGAATGCCGGATTTGGCAGGCACTCACGAATCGCATAACACGCTGTATCTGAACGACAAAGGTCGCAAGAAACGTTTCGGCGCCATGCCCGACTGGGAAACCGGCTTTTACACCGACTCGAATCAAATCGATTTTGCCGACATGGATAACGATGGCGACTACGACATGCTGATCGCCTCGGGGTTGCCAACTTTCCAAGTCGCATTGTTCGAGAACAAGGCCGGCAAGCTGTCGCGCACGATCACCCAGCGCATTGGACCACGGAAATACAGCGAGTCGTCCATCTTTGGCGACATCGACAACGATGGCGACCAGGACATCATAGCCACCTATAGCAAAGAGGGAACCATCGTCGTATTCAAGAACAGGGGCGATGGCAAGTTCGACAAAGGAACTGAGATTTTCAAAGACACCAAGGTCAGGCACGTGCAACGGGTGTACTGCATCGACGTCAACAACGACGGCAAAATGGAATTGTTCTGTGCCAAAGGACCTTGGGGGCCACCTGGTCGCAGCATCGCTCTGACATACCGCGATGGCGCGGTAAAAATGGTATGGGAGAGCGCCGCGAACACAGGCTTTCACGGTTTTAATTTTGCCGATGTGGACGGAGACGGCGACCTCGACATGGCTGCGGCTGACTGGCGCCGTCGCAGCACTTCAATGTTTTTGCAGGAAGATGGCATGATTGCGACCAAACCTGTTTGGTCGGCCGTGACTCGTGCGCCCGTGCATGAAGCAGTCTTCGGAGATGTCGATGGTGACGGCGACCTCGATGTTGTCGCGGGCGGTGTCGATCAGGCGATGCTGTTTGAGAATCTCTCGAAGTGATCCTTGACCAGTTCAACAACGAAACACGATTTCAAACATGAGAACCGAAATGAGAAAGTACGTCTTGCTTGTCGCACTCACCGCCATACCCACGCTCGGTATCGCCGACGAGAAGGATCCGATTGCCGATGCCAACTTTCGTAAAGCGATTGCGTCGGCTGGCGGCAAAGCCCGGTTCAACACCATCAAGGCCCCGACAATGTGGATGGAGACAGGGACTTACTACGGGATGGGCGAGAGCGTTCCGTTTGTCGCTCAGTATGCCACGTACTGGCCTAAACGCTGGTACCATCAATTGATTGAAGGCCAATTTGCCATCGGTGTCGCGGCCGAGCAGGTCACTCTGTTCAAGGGCGACGATACCAAGGGCCGAAAGCTCTCCGGTCCAAAACATAAAGCCGCGTTGCATCAAATACGCGTCGCATGGGCTGGACTGCTTTATCCGCTAACGGAAGACGAGTATACGCTGTCAAATATCCCCGGCGTTGACGTCAAAGGCAGACCGACCGTTGGCATCAAGGCGATGCATGATTCGGGTAGCGATGTCATGCTGTACTTCGACAAGAGCACGTTTTTGCTAACAAAGATCGAAGCCAAGGTGGCGGCTCAGGAGTGGGGCGGCAAACTGGTCAAGAGCGAGACTTTCTATAGCGACCATAAATCGTTTGGAGGCGTGAAGCTGCCGAGCAAATACAAGACACTTTATGATGGCAAGTTATTCGTTGAGGGCGAAACAACCGCAATCAAAGTGCATGCCACCATCGATCCTGCGTGGTTCGGGATCGACGGCCCCGCGCGCGTCAAGTAGGCCGCACTCCTGGATAGCTCTGTCGCTCTCCCAACAAGACAAAGACAATGTTTCAATGTCGCCTGACCACAGCAGTGATCATCACGTTGGCCCTCACTGCAACTCCAAGAGAGCACGCAGGTGCCACTGATCGTGCGAGCCCCCGGTGAAGTGGCCCACCGACTTTCGGTGGCTCTATCGAGCGGGTTTCAGGCCCCAAGTCTTGCCGGTGTTAGTTTATGCGAACGGTCCATTTTCCGTGTCGCCGCCGAATGAGACTTTAACACCCGTGGCGAAACGAGGATAGTGACAGCGGACAACTACAATGGCGTCTTTTTGGCAGCCATTGAGCAACACCATGTGCGACGCCCAACATGAAGAAGGCATTGAGTCCTTGCCCTTCCCAAGGGGTTGGTCCAAGTCCGCCCGACATGCCGTGCTCAACGTCATCGGTATTGTACGTGTGGCGATGCTCGCTGGCCGAGAGATTCTCATTCAAAACGGCAACATGCTGGAAGCACATATTCACAGGTTGGAAACCGACGTCGCTTTGTTGCGTGAAGAATTGAGGATTCTCGGCTCACGTACCGAACGCATCAATCCTCATCGCCGGCCACATTATTCACCGGTCGAACGGATGACCATCATGCAGTTACGTGCAATGCGAGGTTGGAGCAAGGCAGAGACCGCTCGTCGCTTTTTCGTCTCTGATGACACCATCAGATCTTGGCTTCGGCGCGCCGATGACGACTCTCTGTTGCTGACGAATACGCCCGTCAATCGATTTCCTGACTTCATTCGCTATGCTGTTCAGCAGATCAAGCTATTCTGTCCATCGCTAGGCAAAATGAAGATCGCCGAAACGCTGGCTCGCGCGGGCATACACATGGGCAAGACGACGGTCGGACGGATTCTCAAAGAGAAGCCTGCCGCCGCACCTGAACCGAGATCGTCGGACGATTCGAGCAGAACCTGCCGCATCGTGTCTCAATACCCAAACCACACTTGGCATGCTGATACGACAGCCGTCCGGATAAGTGGCGGCTTCTGGACCAACTGGCTGCCAAACGCACTCTAGTGACGCTTTGTTCACCACGAAAGTCGACAGACCAATTTACCGCACTTCAATGCGACGAGCTGTTTTGATTTCGAAGTCGGGGCAACCAGGCACGGTTAGAACTTTTTCAGCGCGGCATCGATGAGTTGCAGACGGCACAGGTCGAGGTTTGCCGGCATGTCGTGGCGGTCATCGCTTGATCTGTATGCAGGTGTCGTCAACTTATCCTACCGTTTGGATCAGAGGCCGATGTGACACGCGTGAGTTGATTTACGAACATATAAGTATTATGGCTTCCAGGTGAACCGCCCCCAGTT
>JASLPZ010000181.1:0-13953 GCA_030744725.1 Pirellulaceae bacterium | reverse complement strand
AACATCAATAAGAAAAGATGCCCGCGCAAAAAGAACTTGCTAAACTAAAGCCCCGCCGCGCAGCGGCTTACTTGAACCAACGACAAGGTCTGGAAACCGGCGGGCATCCGCGCCATTCGCACGGCGACTTCCGACGACCTGATGACCTGGAGCAAACACCAAGACTTGAAGTACGAGGATTCGCCCGACGAACAACTTTATACCAATCAGATCAAACCCTATTTTCGAGCTCCGCACATTCTGATCGGCTTCCCCACGCGGTATGTCGACCGAGGTTGGTCCAGTTCGATGAAACAACTCCCCGAACTCGATCATCGCCAGCTGCGAGCGTCTTCGACACCCCGTTACGGTACTGCCATTACTGAAGGATTGTTGATGGCCAGTCGAGACGGCGTGACGTTCAAACGCTGGAACGAAGCGTTCTTGCGCCCCGGTATTCAACGGCCGGATACCTGGCACTACGGGCATCAATACATCGCCTGGCATGTCGTCGAAACGAAATCGACGCTACCAGGCGCACCCAACGAGCTATCGCTATACGCGAGTGAAAGCTATTGGACCGGCAAGGGCAGCGCGTTGCGACGTTACACCTTGCGTCTTGACGGCTTTGTTTCCGTCTCTGGTTCGGCCGCCGGTGGCGAGCTGCGAACCAAGCCAGTGAGCTTCTCTGGAAAACAGCTTCATCTGAATTTCGCCACATCGGCCGCAGGAACGTTGCGAGTGGAGATACAAAAGGCAGACGGATCCGCTATTCCTGGTTTTGGCATCGATGACTGTGACGAACTTTTCGGCGACACGGTTGACCGGGTCGTCACGTGGAAAGGCAACGCGGATGTCAGCAACCTGGCCGGTCAGCCCCTGCGGTTGCGTTTCACTCTTCAAGACGCGGAATTGTATTCGTTTCAGTTTTCCGACAAACGACCATGAGCAAGGAAACCGAGAAAAGGAACATCGAACATCGAAAGACAAGGACGGAAATAGGAACCGCGAATGGACGTGAGTGGTTTCTTCCCATTTGCGTCCGTTCGCGGTTCTAGACAATTAACGGTGCACCGCCTCGGACCGATAGAACGTTCGATGTTCGATATGCTATCTTACATCTCAGCAAAACCCCGCCTGCGTAGCACGCCAAGGAAACCACATCATGCCGACACCACTGAACCGCCGGACCTTCTTGCAGACAACCGCCGCCATCGGAGCCGCAACTGCCCTGACCACTGCCGGTCAAACCGAGGCAGGATCCTTCACCGGGAAAATCAAGAAAGCAGTCAAATACCACATGATCACCGAGCCGCTTTCGGTGATGGACAAGCTGAAGATGGTCAAGGACGTGGGCTTCGACGGTGTTGAACCGCGAACCGCCGATGCCGTCAAACATCGCGGCGCCTTGCTCAAAGCCAGCCAGGCGACGGGCGTCAAAGTCCACGGTGTCGTCAACAGTTCCAATCCCGATATCGTGACGGCAGTCGACGCGGCCAAAGACTTGGGAGCGACCTCGGTACTGCTGGTCGTCCCGACGAACGCCAAGGGCTCGTACTTGAAAAACTACGCCGCGCGGCAAGATATCATTCGTCGAGCGATTCCACACGCTGAGAAACAGGGCATCAAACTGCTGATCGAAAACGTCTGGGCGTCATTTCTCAACGAACCGCTCAGCATGGCCCGCTTCGTCGATGAATTGAAGAGCCCAATGGTGGGTGTTTACTTCGACGTCGGCAACAACATTCGCTGGGGCTACGCTGGCCATTGGATCGAAGTATTGGACAAACGGATTGGCAAGCTGGATATCAAAGAATACAGCCGCAAGTTACAGAACGACAAGGGCCTACGGGCAGGCTTCAGTGTCGAAATTGGTGAAGGCAGTGTCGATTGGTCCCGCGTCCGAGACGAGCTAGCCAAGATCGACTACACGGGCTGGGCCACTGCCGAAGTCAAAGGTGGTGACCGCAAGCGATTGCAGGATATCTCGACACGCATGAACAAAGTGCTCGATCTGTAATTCGGATGACTTACTGATCCAGATGGGCACTGCCCCGCAATGGTGCACCGTCGGCGGCGTGGCAGATCCGTGATCATGCAGCTGACCGCCGTGACACATGCGATCAATACACTCCGGGAGCCTCCTCGTGGATCTGCAAATCGATCATGAAGTCGCCATCGTCATCGGAGGAGCCAAAGGGATTGGGCGAGCCATCGGTGAGGCATTCTTGCGCGAGCACGCTTCGGTCGTGCTGGCGGACATCGACCCAATCGTCAATGAGACTGCACACGAGGCCGGCGATCAAGCCGACGGTACGGCCGACGGTATCGTCCTGGACGCTACGGATTTTTCGGCAGTCCAAGCGTTGGCGGCATCTGTCGTCTCCACCCATGGCGAATGCCATCACCTGGTTTTTGCCGCCGGCACGGGCTCGGGCAAGTACGGCTTTCCATTTTGGAATTTGACGCCCGCCGATTGGGAACATGTTTTGCGAGTCAACTTGATCGGTGCAGTCAACGCCGCGCACGCCTTTGCGCCGCAACTGGTCTCGCAGCGGCGGGGCACGATGCTTTTCTTGTCCTCGATCGCCGGCCAAATCGGCTCACAGACCGACCCTCCGTATAGCGCGGCCAAAGCAGGTGTGATCAACTTTGCTCAATGCGCCGCCAAAGATCTGGCCGAATACAATGTGCGAGTCAACACAATCTGCCCGGGCATGGTCAAGACCGACGTCAATCAGGCCGCCTGGCGCGCTTGGCACGAACAACAACCGGCCGGCGAGCGAATGTCCTACGACCAATGGGCGAACTCGAAGATCAAGCGCGTGGCACCGCTCGGTCGCTGGCAAACGGTTGCGGACATCGCCGAACTGGCCGTATTCCTGGCTTCACCTCGAGCTCACAACATCACGGGTCAGACGCTAAATGTCGACGGTGGTCAGGTAATGCACTCGTAGCAGGCACATTAGTACAACGTCGTGCAGGGCTCCAGACGTGTCCCTTTTTCGTCCGTGACCGCGAACGTCGCCGGTCCGCGCATCGTGACGCCGCCATGAAGTCCGTCCTTGCGGAGCAGGTAGAACTTCAGGCCGAAGTCCGGTTCGCCTTTTTCGTTCCGCAATCGTGCAACGGTATGCTTGGCCACGCGTCGGAGCACTTCGAGACCTGCTTCGATGGGGGTCATTCCGCTCCGCATCAGCTCGACCGCCGCAAAGCTGCATTGATTCTGCAAATTCGCTTCGCCTCGTCCCGTGCTGCCGCAAGAGCCAATTTCGTTGTCGACGTACAATCCTGCGCCAATGATGGGCGAATCACCAACTCGCCCGTCGATCTTGAACGCCAGCCCGCTGGTGGTGGTCACGCAAGAGATGTCCCCGCCTGCGTTCATGCTGGCACAGTGAATTGTCCCCGTGGGGCGGTTACGCAGAATTGCTGCTGCCTGCTTGTCAGTGTCATCAATGCCCTGCGCCGGCAAAAGCCAATCGTCTTTGTCCGACATTGACTGTTTCCAACGTAGCCAGATCTTTCGCGCGCGTTCGGTCAGTAGATCCTCTTCTTTGAAACCGTGGGCCTTGGCAAATTGCAGTGCTCCTGGACCAACAAGCAAGACGTGATCGGTTTGTTCAAGCACCAATTGAGCGACTTTCGCCGGGTTTCGAATTCGCTCCAACGACGCAACACAGCCAGCCTGGTGTGTCGGTCCGTGCATCACAGCGGCATCCAACTGCACTACACCCAATTCGTTGGGGAGCCCGCCGTAGCCGACTGACGTGTCGTTGGGATCATCCTCGACAATGGTCACACCCGCGACGCTCGCATCCAGCGTATCAGCACCTTGCAAGATCATCTCATAGGCGCGTTTCGTGGTGCGTTGTCCGTTTGCAGACGAAATGGATTTGATCGGGAATTTTCCAGCTGGTGTTCTCGGAGGTTGCGCTGCGGCGGCTGTCTGCATCGCACCAGACAGATGAGGCCCGGCCGCCAGGCCTGCGGCGGAAATTGTCAAGAAACTTCGGCGTGAGCGGATGGCGTGTTGGTCTGTCATGCTGTAGCTCCTTGGGATTTGGATTTTGGCGGCACGCATTAAGGATCTGTTGGCCCGTAACGAGCCCTCAGTGCCGCCAATTCTTCGTCGGACACCTGCGTCTTCATCTGTTCGGTGTAGCAGCGATGTAGCACATCGTACAATTCACTGCTGGATTCGCGCATCGCGTCGAAAACCTGTTCTTCAACGTCTGTCCCACCGATCATAGCCACCCACAGATTGCGCGACAATTCGTTCGCGGCCTCCTTGTTCGCGCCCAAGGCGACTAACGTCATCAGCGGCGCAGCAAATCGAACAAACAACGCTTGCACCTCTTTCTGGTCCATTGCAATCTCCTCTGCCGATGCCAATTCCGCACGAACCTATTCCGACGCGGGTTCGGCCTTGCCGGCCGTGGCCAAGGAAACCACGATCAGCGTAAGGAAGCCGAGAGGAATCGTCACGATCCCCGGCTGACTGAACGGTACGAGCGCTTGATCCGCAGAAAGGCCGTAAACTTTCGTGAACGTATCTGCACTCAGAAGAATCCAGGCCAGCGAACTTGTCATGCCAACCACAACTGCCGCGATGACACCTTGCTTTGTGACTCCCTTCCAGAACAACAACATCACCAACGCCGGAAGATTCGCCGAAGCTGCTACGCTGAAAGCCCAGCCGACCAAATAACTGACATTCATTTCCTTGAACAAGATTCCCAGAATTATCGCAATTGCGCCAACAACCACCGAAGCAATCTTGGCGACACGGACTTTCTCATGATCGCTCAATTTCATCCCCAACACGCTGGTCATTAGATCGTGCGTTACGGCACCACTGGATGCGAGAATCAACCCGCTCACGGTGCCCAACACCGTGGTAAATGCAATCGCCGAAATGATCGCAAACAGCCATTCACTAATGCTCTTGGCCAACAGCGGAGCGGCCATGTTGCTGTTGGTCACATCCAGCGCGCCACTGGTCATCGCTCCCAACCCCAGGTAGAGCGTCAACACGTAGAAGAAGCCGATGCTGGCGATTCCGACAATGGTGCTCTTCCGCGCCGCGGCCGCGTCCCTGACCGTGTAGTAGCGAATCAGAATGTGCGGGAGTGACGCCGTCCCGCAAAACAAGGCCAACATCAGCGACAGAAAGTTGAGCTTGTCGATCGAACGCCCACTACGAAGCCCTTTGAAGGTGGGATGTTCTCCAGGTCTCAGAATCCGATTGCCGGAAGTTGGTTTTTGATAGTAGTACGTGATGGATGAACCATCGTCGGTCTTCGCTTTGGTGCTTCCCCACAGCACGACTTCGCTATCGCCCAGCGTGCTGAAGAACGACAACAAGCCCAACCGCCCGGTTGTCTGTTTGTTGCCCGGCAACTTGCTCACATGTCCGATCGGGTGTAATTCCGGTTCGCCCTTCTTGCTCCCTTTCGGCTGCCCGTTTACCAACACTTGACCGTCGGCCGTCTTGGCCAAGCTTTGAGCTTCGTGCAATTTAACTTGACCATTGCCGACATCTTCAACGCTGAACACAACGGCATGGTTGGCTTGACCGTCTTGAAGTTGGATCAGCCGCGGCACGCCGTCTTTCGCTTCCAGACTAAGTGCCGGCAACAGGCTATACCGCTGGGGCAACTGCCATCGCTGCGGACCTGCATCCATCGTAAACGGTCCCAACGTGACAAATTCGTGGCCGTCTACTCCTCCCGACTTCACATCGAAGCCTCGCATCAAAATCAGCAATGTGAGGACGGCACTAAAGACGACTAGTAACGATCCCTTGAGGAACTGCACATAAGTGGTCGATACCATTCCGGCTGTGACAACAATCACCGTCACCGTCGCACCGACCATCAAGACGCCCACCCAATGCGGAAAGCCCAGCAACGGTTGAATCAGCACACCGGCGCCAACCATCTGCGGAATCAGATAGAAGATACTCACCGCCAGCGTGCTCACTCCAGCTACCAGCTTGATGCCGCGCGAACCAAACTTGGCGTCCAATGCGTCGGCAAAGGTGAACTTGCCCATCCTCTTTAAGGGCTCGGCAATGACAAACAGTGCCACGATCCAGCCGGCCAGGTAGCCTATCGAATAGAGAAAACCATCGTAGCCGTAAAATGCGATCATCCCGCAGATCCCCAGAAACGAGGCTGCAGAGAGGTAGTCCCCGGCAAATGCGATCCCGTTGACGAACCAGGGAATCTCACCGTGCGCCGCAAAATAACCTTGCGACGATTTCGCGCGTCGGCCCAAATAAAAACTCAGCCCCAGTGTAACGGCGACAAATAACAAGAAGACAACGACGGCAACTGTGGAGGGTTCGTAGATCACTCTTGCCCCTCCGAATCAGCCGATCCGTTGCCATCGGTTCTGCACATCACACCGTAGACCAAAGACAACAACAGGGCGAAGACGATCAGAGCGAAACCATAAAGAATGGCCAGGTTGATCCCTGCGAAGGGTTTGATTTCCATAACGTCCGGCGCGAAGGCGTTCAGCAGCACGAAGCTGCCGTAGAACACGGAATAGACAGCAAACAGAATAAGCCCGATACGGGCATTATACGCTTCCATGGATTCCCTTTAGGCGTAGGGCCACGACAAGGTATCGATAAGTAAACTAGCGAGTCTGTGCCTCAGACTGACGTGAGGTAATAGTACAACTGGCAAAACTAGCCGCAGTCAATTGGGTAGCAACATAGAGGGTTGCGAGGCAAACTGCAACCAAAGGTGGCGTTGCCACCATCCGGCCGCAAGTAGCGTGGGCGCGATGCACCAAATGGCGATTTCCCAGTGCATGGCGCCCGCACCCTACCAGCACCCCAAAATCTCTCAGGACACTACGTGGCTAACCCGTCCGCCCCCGTTCGCGTGTTTGCTCCACTCACTCTTTGGATTTCTTTTTCGCAGATTTCTTTCGCTTGCGTGCCGCCGGCCGAGCGGGTTTGGAGGGCTGCCCAACATAGGGCCCCGTCCCACGAATCGACCACTCCAAGTCGGCTTTGATTCGTGCGACCTGAATGAACGGATCGCCATGCTCCACGCCGTAGGCGCGTAACTGTGTGGCCAATTGCTGCACGATCTCGCGGTAGCCTGGATGATCGAAGAAATTTGTAATTTCATCTGGATCCCGGTCCAAGTCGAATAGCCAAGGTGGATCGCTCGGTGAAAGCACGAACTTGTACCGGTTGGTGACTGCCATCAGCCAACCCTGCTCGCCACCCGTGCCGCGAAGAAATGCGATGTCGCGCCAATCGTCAACTGGCCCACCCGTAAACAGCCGTGACGCGTTGCGTCCCTCTTCAGAGCCGACCGTGGTAACCCCCATCATGCTCATCATCGTCGGCAGAAAATCGACGCTGCCGAGCGCTTGGTCAATCCGAGTGCCTGGTTTCACTTTGCCAGGATAATAGACTAAGAACGGGATACGACATGAGCCTTCGTAGGGCACGCCCTTGTTATGCCGAAAGTGCTCGCCGCGCAGATCGCCATGATCCGACGTGAAGACAATGATCGTTCTTTCGATCAACTTATTGTCTCGCAGGCACTGCAAGATCTTGCCGACATTGTCATCGATACAACGGACCATCCCGTAGTACTTGGCCATGTTGAATCCGCCTTGGGTTTTCTGGCCCCAACTGGGCAGACCCTTAGTGGGTTTCTTTGACGACGCGGGTGCGGAATACACCTGCCCCGCGTACATCGTGTCGTAAGGGGCCCGCACGGTATCGGGGCCATGCGGGTCGGGAAGGCTGACCAGGTAGCAAAACGGCTCGTCATGATGTGCCTGAATAAAGTCGATCGTACGATCCGTGAGGAAGTCGGTTGAGAAACTTTTCGCGTCGGCGCCATCGACTCCGTACGAAGGCGCGCCAGAGGCGTTTCTCGCGGATACACGTGGCCCCTCGTCGGTGATCTCGAACTTCTTCCAGTGACCACGGTTGAACATGAAGCGGTTGTCTTCGAATCCGAACTGACGCTTCGGTGCCCATTGAGGTTTGCCGTTGCCATCCAAATGCCACTTGCCGGCATAACCGGTCGCGTATCCTTCGCGTCGTAACAATTCGGCGTACGTGATGATCTTGTCGTCGAGCGGAATGTTGTTTGTGACGACGGGTGTATTCTGAGGATAGCGTCCCGAGAAAAGTGCGGCACGTGATGGCGAACAGACAGGAGTCGTAGCATAGAAGCTGGTACAGATGGCACCTTGCTCCGCCAACCAATCGATGTTTGGGGTTTCGACTACCGCCGGTCCCCACATCAGCGCTTGCTGCGGCGACAGTGTTTCGCGATAACAGCCCAATGTGCGAAAGTTGTGTTCATCGGTCATCACGACCAACAAATTGAACGGTTCGTTCTCTGCCGCTGCAATGGCACCGACGTTGACGAGATTTACCAACAACAAACAGCCGAGTATGTATCGTGTGACCAAAGTACCAACACTTTCCTGGGAGAGATGGCGAACTAGAAAGCAATCGCACCATTCTGAACCAAATCGCGCGCCATGGCAAACGAACAACGCTCGTCTCATGATGGCCGGCCAGTGCGGTGCAGGCCAGTGCGGCGTAGCCCAGTGCCAACGTGATGGGACCAAACCGCCTGCCCATGACATTGCGCAGAGACTTGTGACGCGGCGACTACCAGAAAACACCGTTTCGGTGGTAGATCTACCTGTTATGATGGACCACTCGGCGACGGGTCAGCTGGTCCGCCGCACTCTCGGTCCGTGTCATGGACGGCGCGTTGCGGTACATAGGTTGATGTGCAACGGATCGCTTGCTTATTGTTCAGGCTTGCTCATGCTTTGGCGACATTATATTTTTCTCCTTGCCTTGGTGCTGACGTCAAGTATCGTCTTCGCCCAATGGCAACGCCGTAGCGGCAGGGGTCGCGCGACCCCACAGCGCAGCGAGTATCCCATGTGGGAACTCGATCAAGAATTCAGACACGATGTGTTTACCTTCGTTCGCATCCGATACGATTCCAATGGTTATGTCAGCCGAGGGCGGAATTGGGATAACGACTTTCCCGACTGCGATTGGAACCTGTCCGTCCGACTCAAGGAACTGACATCGTTGGAGGTCGATCCCAATGGGCGCGTGATCCGACTGACCGATCCCGAACTCTTCGATTACCCATTCGTCTACATGTCCAACGTCGGCAACATGGTCCTGCATGACGACGAGGTGATCGGGCTGCGCCGTTATCTGACCAATGGCGGATTCTTGATGGCGGACGATTTTTGGGCACCGCGAGCCTGGCAACATGTTTATCGCGAAATGAAGCGTGTCTTCCCAGATAGAGAACCTCGTGAACTGACATCCGACCACGAGATTTTTCATTTGGTTTATCAGTTGCAAGGGAAGCCGCAGGTCCCCAGTATTCACGCTTGGCGACGAGGTGTCACGTTCGAATATTGGCATGGCGATCCCGAAGGCGATGAAGACCCTCATTTTTGGGGCTTTTTTGACGACCATGACCGATTAATCGCATTGTTATGCCACAACAACGACATCGGGGACGGCTGGGAACGCGAAGGCGAAGAACATGAATACTTCAAAGAGTATTCGGAGCGAGTGTCGTATCCTCTGGGGATTAACATCGTCACGTATGTCCTGACGCACTGAAAGGCGAACCGCGAATGAACGCGAATGGACGCAAACCACTCCCTTTCATTCGCGTTCATTCGCGTCCATTCGCGTCCATTCGCGGTTCTATAAACGGAATCACCAAGAACATGACCGATTTGGCGCGAGGCTGTACGACATTTCCGCCTTCTTCCGCCGCGAGCAATTGCGTCAAGCTTGTCCCGAACAATCCTGCTCCACCGGTTCGCAACAGATCGCGTCAGCCCGTTGCACAAGCGCTGTGGGGTGCCTTGGATATTCAGCATGTCCCTCGCTCCGATGAAGGCCTGGGGGAGAGCGGACTGCGGCAGCCGGCAATCATAGTCATTTCGCTTTAACCCTTCAACGCGCATTGATACAATCAACGAGGATGCAATCGGCGGGCTGATGATAACTCGATAACAGAGAACCGACGGGACCTGTCCCGCCTGATTCGCCAGTGGGAAGAGCTGACATCACACCCGCTTGCAGCTCGGCTGAAGCCTCACCCTCCCGACGTAAGAAACCAAGGACGCCCAGATGCAAACACTGCGACTGCTGCTCGGTGTGCTGTTGCTCGGTTCTGTTACGCAACTCGCGGCGCAATCATCGACGACCGGAAGCGGACTCGATCGCCGCGTACCCTGGACGACGTCACGCATGGTGGGTTCGCCCGATCCGCCGGCACGGTATCAGGCCGAACAGGCTTTTCAAAAACGCAAATTCGATAAGCCGGTTGTGATCACAAGCTCGCCAGCGTGGGATCGACTGTTCGTCGCCGAACAAGGCGGCAAGGTCTATTCGTTTGGGAACACACGCGAAGGCGAATCCGTTGATCTCGTCGTTGATTTGAAACAAGCTCGACCGGATCTGCAGGCGATTTACGGCCTGACCTTTCATCCAAAGGTTGAACAGAATGGATTCGTATTCGTTTGCTACATTGTCGGCAAGGGCAACGGGGACGGAACGCGTGTGTCACGGTTTCAACTGGCTTCGAGCGATCCGCCGGTGCTTGACCCGACGACGGAATTGCAACTGGTAACCTGGCGTTCCGGCGGGCACAACGGTGGATGCCTAAAGTTTGGGCCCGACGGCTATTTGTACATTTCGACCGGCGACGCCGCTGCTCCGACCCCACCCGACGGCCTTACAGTCGGACAAGACGTCAGCAGTTTGTTGTCGTCAATCTTACGTATCGATATCAATCAAACCGACGAAGATAAGAACTACTGTGTGCCAGCGGACAATCCCTTCGTGGACCTCCCTGACGCTAGACCGGAAATCTGGTCGTACGGATTTCGCAATCCATGGAAGATGAGCTTCGACCGGCAGACGGGAGACCTGTGGGTCGGCGATGTGGGATGGGAATTGTGGGAGATGATCTATCGGGTGCAAAAAGGTGGCAACTATGGCTGGAGTATCATGGAAGGTCGGCAGTCGGTGCGGCCCGAACAGGAGCCCGGTCCAACACCGATCCTTCCGCCTACCATCGACCATCCGCACTCCGAAGCCGGTTCGATCACGGGCGGATTCGTGTATCGTGGCGAGCGGTTGAACGAACTGTTCGGAGCGTACATTTACGGTGACTATCAGTCTGGAATTATCTGGGCCGCGCGACTCGAAGGCGACCAAATCACCTGGCGCGAAGAACTAGCTCGGACAGCGTTGCAGTTGGTCGGTTTCGGCGAGGACACTGCGGGCGAACTCTACCTGTTGGATTACCAAGGCCAAATTTATCGTCTCGTAAAGAACCCCTCGGAAGATACCAGCGAAACGTTTCCACGGCAGCTCAGCGAAACGGGTCTATTCGCCTCGGTCGAACAACATCAACCGGCCGCCGGAGTTATCCCCTATTCCGTCAATGTCGAGCAATGGGCCGACCATACATCTGCAGATCGCTGGCTGGCGGTCCCGGGCGATGGACAGATCACAATTAGCGACGAAGGGAATTGGCAATTCCCTGACGGTTCGGTGATTGCCAAAACCGTCAGCATGGATTCTGTCCGCACGGGCTCGCGTGCCGATCCCATGTTTCAAACCCGGCGTTTGGAAACACAAGTGCTTCATCGCCAGGCCGACAGTTGGCACGCCTACACCTACGTTTGGAATGATGCGCAGACGGACGCCATGTTGGCTGATACGGACGGCTTCAGTCGCACGCTGGAGATTCTGGATCCAACCACGACAATCGGTTCGCGCGAACAGACGTATCGCTTCGCCGGTCGCCGGGAATGCGTGCTTTGCCACAACCCGTGGGTGGAAGCCAGGACGACGATCTTCGGTGTGCAATCGGCATCGCTACTGGGAGTCCGCACTGATCAACTGAACCGTGACTACGTTTACGACGGTGGGCGCGCCAACCAGCTAGACACCTTCGCGCATATTGGGGTTCTTGACGCAACCTCTCGCGAGCTGGGCAAGGCAGGACGGCTCACCGATCCCTACGACGTCTCCGGCGATCTGGACGACCGGGCTCGATCTTATCTGCACGTAAACTGCGCGCATTGCCATCAGTTCAACGCAGGAGGAGTGGCCACAATTGTGCTGTCTCACGACGTCTCCCTGGACGAAGCGCAACTGCTTGACGCCAGGCCGTCTCAGGGAACGTTTGGCATAACCGACGCACGCATCATCGCCCCCGCTGATCCGTTCGGGTCGGTGCTGCTCTATCGAGTGAGCAAACTGGGTGGCGGCCGAATGCCACGACTTGGTTCACACGCCGTGGACGATCGCGGCGTGAGATTGCTGCATGATTGGATCAAACAGTTGCCGACGACAACGTCGGCAACACCTTCGACGGCGAAACATAGCTTACCCGTCGAACTTGCTGCGGCGCTCGAACAGCTGGGTGAAGGCACGTCCATGAAAGACCGCGCGGCGGCCATCCAACGCTTGACCACATCGACGCGAGGCGCGCTCGCTCTGGCGTATCGGATTAGCGCGGGCAGACTCGCCGCCCCTGTTCGCCAACAAGTTGTCCAATTGACCAAGAACCATCCGGCAAGCGAGGTGCGAGACTTGTTCGAACGATTCGTGCCAGTCGCCGAACGAATCAAGCGACTCGGTGACAAAGTAGATGCAGCAGAACTTCTCAGTCTCGCAGCCAGTGCCGAGCGGGGCAGGGAGGTCTTTTTCAACAACACGGCGGCAGCCTGCAAGGACTGCCACCGCGTCGGCAAAGTAGGTGAAACGCTCGGTCCCGATCTGACTCAGATCGGCAAGAAGTACCCTCGTGGTCATTTGCTGCAACACATTCTCGAACCTTCCAAGTTCATGGAGCCCAAATATGTACCGTACGTGCTGGAAACGACCGACGGCCGCATCCTGACCGGTTTGGTGGAAAGCCAGACCGACGAAGCCGTAGTCCTCAGGGACGCCAAAAACAAAAGGCACCATGTGCCGCGTGCGGAGGTCGAACTGCTCGTCCGGCAACAACGATCGCTCATGCCCGATCTCTTGCTGCGCGATATGACGCCGCAAGACGTGGCTGACCTGTTGGCGTATTTGTCCGGACTGGAATGAGCCGCACGTCGCGAATTCTCTTCTTAATCTTAAGACCACGTTGCGGGCCGGTCTCCCGACCGGCCCATGTTCGAGTGTGAGTAAGAGTTAAGAGAGATGACAGGGCGAGAGCTGTTGAGCTATTGTCTGCCCGAGACATTCGATTGACATGCCCCGCCTTTCTTCGCTACGCTTAGCAGTCGCTTGGCCATTGATTCACGGAGGAATATGCGTGCGATTCTCACTGAAGACAATGCTGACGACCATCTCAGTTGCGGCAGTGTTCTGCTGCATCTTCTTTACGTTGCCTTCGATTGTGGCAATTCCGTTGCTGGGCTTGATCTGGATGCTAGCCCCGCCCGCATTGATTGCGGGTATCGTCTATGGCCGGGGATACGGACGTGCGTTTTCGATTGGCTGCGTGGCGACTGGTGGGGTCTTGCCGATCATCTGGCTCTATTCCACCATGGCCTTCGCGGGTGCGTTTGCAGATCTGACGAGTCTTACCGTCGACAAAGAAACAGCAATTTATGTCAAGCTGAGCTTCGGCGCGACGTTCGTACTGATGGGCATGTCTGGATTGACCAGTATGGCGGTGCGTTGGCTGTCACTTCGCTTGGCCGAGCAACAGCCAGGGCCCGCTCCAGCGCCAATCCAGTCGCCGGCCGACTACGCCGTGCTACAGCGCCGAGTTACCACGTTGCCAGCCAATCCGTCTTCAGCCGAACATCATGGTACGGAACCGACGAGCGAGGAGGACTGAGGCAACTCCCGATTAATAACATACCGTTGCTTGGTGTTTTCGATTACCCTCCCGAGACGTAGTGTGTGTTGATTTT
>JASLPZ010000180.1:0-14010 GCA_030744725.1 Pirellulaceae bacterium | reverse complement strand
GGAAAACTACCTAAGTCTCGCCATTTAAGCAGACGAATATCTGCGAAAGTTCAGAATGCCATCAAGTGAAAAAACAAGGAAATCCAACACCAACCAACTTGAGATATCGACTTTCCACTTGTCACGTCAGTTTTCGCACTCTGCCGCGAACACTGGAGATCAACACGCGCAAATGTTCATCGCGACATTGACTTGCGGTTCGCCACCTTAGCGATCGTCCGCGTCAATAGGCAATTAGACGGTTTCCTTCGGTAGCCTGGCGATCTCATTGAGACCCATGGCTTTGCGTCCCGGCTTCGCAACCGGTTTGCCCTTGTCTTGGAACCCTTTGGTGTTCCATATAATGAACAGATGTTTTATTTAAACAAATAGGTCATTTTCTTAGCTTGTCAAATCACGAGCACATCATAAAAACGCGTTGAAATGCCGCGCTCTGGGCCACAAACGGCGTTCAATGAGGGGTAGAACTGTGATCGGTTGGGAGAGCGGCAAGCATGCCTCTCAGAATCATCGCGTCAGCTGCTGCCGCGTGTCTCGGTTTGCCTCCCTTTTTCGGAGCAATTCCACGCTTTCACCAGTGGCATCTTGTGTTTGCCATCACCCTGTCGACCGTATGCCCGCCTAATTGGACAGCGCCATTTTGTGGCGCGTTTGTCGGTTCTGTCTGCCCCAAAGGGGCCAAACATATCAGCCCAGGGCAACGCCTGGGGAGGTGAAAGCGAAGATTCCTAGCCCTGGAAAGGGCAAAACAACTCTTGAATTGTTTAGTGGTGTTACGGTCTGTTCTGCCCTTTCAGGGCGAGCATCATGAATGTCTCATGTTCCCAGGGCGTTGCCCTGGGCTGTCATGTTGAGGCCCTTTCAGGGCGAAGATAACGTTGATGTAAACCATGATAGAAACGATTGTTAGGAATATCCTTCGTCGCAAAGTGGCGCACCCGCCTAATCTCCGCGCGCAAAGATCTCAGTCAACACCGTTTGCGCCGCCTCCCAATGATCTGCGGCTTGTTCAAAATCGACTTCCATCCATCGTACGGTATCCGATGGTAACACCCGCGAAGGCTCATCGACGGTCGTGTTGACGGGGAATTGAGCGCTGCGACCGCGGGCCAAGTTGATCTCGACCGCCGGCGTCAGAAGGTGATCCATCAAACGGCGCGCATCGACCGGGTTGGGACCGCCCTTGATAAGACACAATGTATTGGGAATAAACAGTGCACCCATCTGGTCTGCTTGCTGATCTGGAAAGACAATCTGTACCGGTCGGCCGTTGTCAATCTCGATGATCGCATCGTCCGTATCGGTCAGTCCGAAAGCCAGTTGGCCACGTCCCACTGCGGTGGCGACCTGTTTGTTCCCTGACATGACTCGCACGTGCGTCCGGACGCTTTCAAAGAACTTTCGAGCTTCGATGTCGCCCCACTTCGAAAACAACACAGCCGCGTGCGTGGCTGTCGTGCCGAAACGAGGTTTGGCAATACCCACCTGGCCCTTCCAACGCGGGTCAATCAGGTCGTGCAGTGATGACGGGCACTGGTCGGCTGGCACGATGTCTGTGTTGACCAGCAGCACCCGCGCGCGGGCCGCAATGCCGTACCATAGTCCATTGGCGTCACGGTAGGTCGCGGGAAAATCGCCGGCCGTCGGCACGGTGTAGGCGTCCAACAAGCCTGCCCGTTGGAGACGCAGCGTATGCAGAATCTCGTTGTTCCAAAACAGATCGCAACGTGGACGATGCTGTTCCCCCATGATGGCCGCGACCAACTGGACTGTCTTGGTCGATTCGATATCGTAGCTGGCCCGGACGGTGATTCCTTCGGCAGCTGCGAAGTCATCCAAAATCGGTTCGGAGAACTCGCGGTCCAGGGCCGCGTACACGATCACTTCGTGGTCCGTCTTGGTCCAGCATCCTGTCGTCATTACACAGCCGATTCCGAGGACAATGACAGTACTCGCTACGGATTGCACTCGTCGTCGCTGGATTCTGATGGCCATTGGATCGTCTCGGGACTGTTCTGGAAGGTTGAATCAATGACTGCCGTGCAGGCGATACACAACTCCTCAAAGAAATCCAGAAATCGTGTCACTTGTTGGAGTCTGCATCTCATAGAATAACGACAGACCGACAGGCAAACCATTGGTCGTGGAAGGAACAGATGATCGAAAAGAATTGGCTCCTGAGACCTTGGGCTTGGTTCCTGACATTTTTGGCGTGCCTCACGTTTGCAGGGTGTGGTGGCGAGCCAGCAGTCGTGCCGGTCGCAAAGTCTCTGCCAACGCCGTCGGCAAGCACGAAGTCGCCCGGACCGCCGGCAAGGCCTCCGGCGACCAAGCCGCAACGACTGCCCACTAGCACGGTGACTCCGCTCGGCGGAGAACGGCCACCGCCACTCACCGGGTTGGGCGATTTGCTTGCCGGGCAGAATCTTGATGACTTGTTCAACGGCAAAGGTGCCGGTCAGTTCGGGGATTTCGAAGTGCCGACCGTGGACGACCAGCGGGTGGCCGCCTCGGGAATACGCAAAATCAGCAGTC
This sequence comes from Pirellulaceae bacterium, assembly GCA_030744725.1. GTDB lineage: Bacteria > Planctomycetota > Planctomycetia > Pirellulales > Pirellulaceae > ARS98. The sequence goes on along the minus strand of JASLPZ010000180.1, from coordinate 11,475 downwards.
GCCATCTGGATCTTTACACAGACGTACCTGCTGATCCAGCGGTCGACGAACTGCCTCATGTTTTCGACCTGGCGGTGCCGCAATGGTGCGACTATTTCGATGTCGATTCCAAGCTTGCCAAGACGTGGCGGATGGCGGCGTACTTGATCAATGACAAAGCGAGATTCGGGCGAGCTGGCTTGCTTCCCAGCGACTTACCGCCTTTCCTGAACGGATTTCAACGCGGTGCCGAATTATGGTTGTACCGACAGCCCACCGAATACTATCAGCGTCACCTGTTGCTGCACGAAGGAACCCATGGCTTCATGCACTGGGCCTTGGGCGGCGCGGGACCGCCCTGGTACATGGAAGGCGTTGCCGAACTGTTAGGAACTCATTCCTGGCAAGGTGGTCAACTGGCACTGAATCACTTTCCAGAGAGCAAAGAAGCAACTCCTCACTGGGGCCGCATTAAAGTGATCAAGACGGACACGGAGGCTGGACAGGGCAAGTCGATTGAAGAGATCATGCACTACGATACGACGGCGCATCTGCGTGTCGAACCGTATGCCTGGTGTTGGGCGGCTGCCGCGTTCTTCGACAGGAATCCTGCTTATCGGGACGCCTTTCGCCAGATGCAAAAACAAACTCGCGACAAGACTCACGGGTTTTCCAACGCCTTTCAGAAATCGCTTTCGCAAGACTGGGTGCACATAGCGCGGCAATGGCACCTGTTTGTGATCAACATGGAGTACGGCTACGATGTCCCACGCGAAGCGTTTGACCGCAAGCCTACGACGAGTCTGCCGTCCGCGGGTGCCCGGATTACGGTTGCCGCCGATCGTGGTTGGCAATCGTCGGGATACTTGCTCGAGGCAGGGAGAACATACAAGATCGAGGCGCGCGGTCGATATCAAGTCGGCAACCAGCCCAAGATCTGGTGGTGCGAGCCCAACGGTATCACAATTCGTTACCATCGCGGAGTGCCGCTGGGTATCTTGCTTGGTTCGATTGTCGACGAGGACAAACCGCCTGGCTCGAAGAGTGTCCTGGCGACGCCTGACGTGATCGGCATGGGTGTCGAGAGTCCGGTCGAACGGGATGGCACGCTATATTTACGGATCAACGATTCGCCAGCTGAATTGTCTGACAACGCGGGCGAACTTACGGTGCGAGTGACTCCGGTGGCCGCGGCGCCGTGATGCTCAGCCGACGCATCCATCCTTCACCTGTTGGGCAACCCCTCTCCGGCCGCCAGGATCCGTGGCAGTTCGGTCAAATCCAGATTGCCACCGGACAGAATGGCAACGACCCGCTGTCCCCGGAAACGGTCTTTCTGTTGCGTGGCTGCGGCCAGCGTGGCGGCGCCGGCACCTTCGGCCAGATTGTGTGTTTGGCGCAGCAGCTCAAAGGCGGCGGCGCGCATCTCGTCTTCTTCGACCAGAATTACATCGTCCATGAGTTCGCGCATGATTTCGAGCGTCATCTCGGCTGGTACTCGAGTGGCCAGGCCTTCCGCCCAGGTGTCGATACGCTCATCACTTTCCAACTTGCCACTGGCCCATGATCTGGCGACTGACGAGGCATTTGCAGCCTGAACTCCAATGACCTTGGTCTGGGGCCTACGGTGTTTGGCGACAATACACGTTCCGCATACACCGCTACCCAGTCCAATCGGTACCAGAATCACGTCAGGTTCGGGAAGCCTCGCGAAGATTTCCCAGGCCATCGAACCGACACCCGCGATCAACAGCGGTTCGTTGGCGGAATGCACGTATCGCCCCCCACGCGTTTCGAGCAGCTGTTCCAGGTGCTCGCGGGCTTCTTCGAAGTCACGTCCGTGTTCGATCAAATCGGCACCCAGTTGCCGCATCGCGCGATTCTTGTCTTGGTTGCCGTTGGCAGGAACCACGATCGTACAGGGGCAGGCGACATGTCGGGCCGCGAAAGCCAACGACTGGCCGTGGTTGCCGGTGGAAACACCCAGCAATCCCTCGGTGCGTTCCTGATCGGTCAGCGTGCTGGCTAAGTTGACACCACCACGGACTTTGAACGCGCCGACTGGCTGGTGGTTTTCATGTTTGACGTAAATGGCACAGTCGAGTTGCTGCGACAGGCCGGGCCACTGGATGAGGGGTGTTGGCTGAAGCACCGCGTGGACGCGCGGCAGTGCTGCTTCAATGTCCAGGTAGGTGACTGGAAGCATGAATTCCTCAACGATTTCTTGGGCTTTGATTGCAAGTAGAACCGCTCACAGGTCGGGGTCTGGCTCGTCTTTCGGCGGCAAATTGCGGCTTTTGGAAATACGCGTTGGCCGAAAAATGTGCCTGCCGCCTTGCTTTTTCCAGTAGAAACAACGTCCGGCCTGCGAACGCTTACATTGCAAGTGGAACGCCGCGCGACGATATTGACGGCTGAAGATTCTACAACAACGTGGTGAACTATGAAAAACAAAACTCTTGACCGACGAACATTTCTCCGCGGTGGTCTGGCCACCACGTGCGGTGCCGTAGCTGCTGGCTTCGGGAGCACTTACGTAAAGGCAATTGGACAGGAACGAGCGCAACCGTCGACCGTAAACGACGATATTCGGCGAGCATTGGATCGGGCCGGACTGTCTATGCAATTCAAGGGCGGTACGGCGGACGAATGCCGGCGCTGGCAATCGGAGTTTCGCGAGAAACTAGGCCAGCTGTTGGGCGACTCGTCACCGCCCACCGATTGGAAACCGAAGCTCGAGTCCCAAAAAAAACTTGGCGACCACACGCGTTACGAGTTCTTGCTCGAGTCCGACGGTGTCGCGTCTCTGCCGGTTTATCTTCTCGTGCCAGTCGGTTTAGCTCCCACGCAGCGCGTGCCCGGAGTGGTCTGCGTGCACGGACACGGAAATTACGGGCATCACCCAATTGTGGGCCGGACGGATTTGGAGGGTGTCGAAAAGAGCATTCGCAGTGCGAATTACGACTACGGCTTGCAATTCGTGCGGCGCGGCTACGTCGTCGCAGCGCCTTGCCTGGTGCCGTTTGGTCGACGGGCCGATCGCGATAAATATGGCAGCGATGCCTGCGCGGTGACGTTGGTCCGTATGCAGGCGCTGGGCAAGCTGCCGCTGACGGAGAACTTGCGTGACATTCGCTGGGCGATCGACTTGCTGCAAAGCCGCCGAGAAGTACACGCCGATCGGATTGGGTGCGCCGGACTCTCATACGGCGGTCGGATGACGATGACGGCCGCGGCGATGGATGACCGAATCAAGGTGGCGGCCGTCAGCGGTGCGCTGAACTTGATGCAGGAACGGATGGCGGGGCGTTATAGTTGCGGAGGCCAAGTCATTCCAGGCTTGCTGAAATACGGCGACTACTCCGAAATCGGTTCGTTGATCGCACCAAGACCTTGCGTGTGGGAGGTTGGGTCAGACGATGGATTGGTCGTTCCAAAATGGGACGATCGATTCCGCGAGCGTCTGCGTCGTGTGTATTTGGCGCTTGGATCCGCCGATCGACTGCACTTCGACGAATTTGAAGGAGGTCATCGTTGGAATGGCGAAGTGGCCTACCCGTTGTTCCATCAGGTGCTGCGGTCATGAGAGGATTCGCAAAAATAAACATCTGTACGCAACGAAATCAAATCATCCCTTCGCTCCGGGCGTCATCCCTCAAGTGCTGAAGTTTTAGTTATCATTGATTTATCTCTAAGGACCCCTCACACGATGCTCTCCCTTTTTGACCAACCGACACGTTTGTGCGACGGATTGAATCGTCGCGAGTGGCTGCGCGTTGGTGGATTGAGCGCGCTTGGCCTAACCATGCCACAGCTGATGGGCAGCACGCTGGCGACGGAATCTTCCGGCACGGTTGCTCCCAGTCCGACGCGTCGCGCGAAAGCGTGCATCGTCTTATTCTTGCTGGGCGGGCCACAACAACATGAAACTTGGGATCCCAAGCCTGACGCGCCGGCCGAGATCCGCGGCGACTTCAAACCGATTGCGTCCGCCACGCCGGGACTGCAGGTAGGCGAGCTGATGCCGCTGACCGCCAAGTTGACAAATCAGATCGGTATGGACGCAACCGATTTGGCCAGAGTGTTTTGCTGGCAAGGCGGCTGGTCGAGTCCGGTGTGTCACTCGACCAGGTCAATTGGACACGATGGAAGGACAATGAAGCGGTCGCACCGGCTTGGGATACGCACGCCAAGAACAGCGAGCGTTTGAAGAAGGCGCTGATGCCGCCGATGGACCAGGCGTACTCGGTGCTGTTGGAAGATCTCCAGCAGCGTGGCCTGTTGGACGAGACCCTGGTTGTGTGGATGGGCGAATTCGGTCGCACACCGAAGGTGAACGCACGGGGCGGACGCGACCATTGGGGGCATGTGTTTTCCACCGCGCTCGCCGGTGGTGGCATTCAAGGGGGACAAGTCTACGGTGCCTCCGACGCACAGGGTGGTTTTCCTGCGAGCGGTCGGGTTGAGCCGCAGGATCTTTCGGCCACGATCTTTGACAGTTTGGGTCTTCCACCCGAGACAGAGATTCGCGACGCGCTCGATCGTTCCCTGGTGATCAGCAAAGGCAAGCCGATCGGTGCGCTGCTGGGTTGAGAAGCGACTTGAAAACGGCACAAAGTAGCCATCTCGCTTCGCCCCGACTTACATTTCCTAACGACTTGTCCTTCCCACCAACCTTGGGGGGTGAGGGCTTGCGCGTCTCACCAGATCCGATTGCAGCCGATACAATCGAATTTTTAACTTTGCTTCGGACCGTAGGCCCCTCGTAAATGTCGATCGGCGGCGGTGCGTTTCCAAATGTCACCATGCCACCTTGGATTTTGTTCAGTTCCCGCTTCCCGACTTTCACGGATTGGAAGCCGATAAATAGTCTGACGTTGACCAAGCCAAAGAGTTGTCGGGCGGACACCAGGTCTTCACCTTCTCGGACCAAATTCGTCATCTGATGGATGATCGCCATCGCGGCGTCAACGGCGGAGTCCGCCTCGTTCGCCGTTGTCGTCCTAGCCTCCGCGGCGACGATTTCCGCTTGCAGCGAGGCAACTTGTTTGGAAAGCTGATCGAAGACGGTCGCTATCGCCTGGTACTGTTCATCAGTTTTTGCGCGGGCGAGGTTGTTGGAAGCTTGGTCACGTTGAGGTTCCACTTCGGCGAGTTCAGCGCGTTTTCGGGCAATCTCTTGTTGCTGTTGGTTGTCCCGCTGTTCTCCATCGGCCAACTGCCGAATGCGGGCTTCCAACTTCCGGAGGCGCTGCGGCGTAAGTGCGCGTTGTTGAATGCAACTCAAAACAAATCGCGCGGCGGTTTCCCCGTTCACGTGATTGTGGCTGCATTTGGCGCCGTGGCTTTGTTGGTAAAGGCCGCAAAGATATCGGAACGATTTTCCGTAAGGCTGCCGATAAAGCGCCCAACCGCAATTCATATCGAAGATTCGACCGCCAAGCGGGTTTTTCTTCGGGTCGCGGGATCTCGGCTTTCCCCGTTGCGTGCCGCCTCGTTCGTTCAACTTCTCCAGCAATCGTCGATGGCGTTCAGGGTCAACGTCGGACTCAAATTGAGTCGGGGCGGAAATTCGATCGGTCTCGGAATTGCGAATTACCTTCGGCTTCGGTTTGTCTCCTTCTTGGGAATTCGCTTCCTCGGCTCGGTAATCGGTTTCATCTAGTTCACGAGGACCCTCTGGACTGAATCGGAGTTGGTCGCCCATGGATCTGCGACCGTACTCGACGACGCCTTGCAGCAGGGGGTTGCGTGCGATGTTGACGACCGTCGATTGACCCCACACACCGCTTGTCCGGTGTCGAACGCCGTTATCAGTTCGAAAGCGACCGTGGTCAGGTGTGGGCACTCCTTCCTCAGTCAGTGTCTTCGCGACTCGCGAGGCCGGCGTGGTCTCAAGCATCTGAAGAATGCGTCGGATGACGGTCCACTCCTCCTCCGGACCCGGAAGCCAGAGTACATGATGACCGCGCATCTTGACGTATTCGCCTTCATTTAACTGCCGGACAGTGTCGCCGCCTTCTTTGACGAGGAAGCGACGAAAACCATAGGGTGGGCGGCCGCCAGTCGAGAATCCCATTTTCGCGAGACGAAGTTGAGCGTAGATGACCTTCTCGGCCAATTCACGGCGGTCCTTTCGTGAACGGTCGTAATCGATCGCGGCTGAAATCAATTCCGCAATGTCCGGCCCCTTACTTTGGGAAAAGGGAGCCAACGTGGCGTCCATGAACACAAGGGTCAATCCGTGTACTCGCAACGCGTTTTCCAGACGAATCCCGTCGATTGGATCGTTGGGTCGGGCAAGCCGATTGCGGCGGGGGATGAAAATGTGAGAGACGCTGAGATCCTCCAGCGCCGTTTTGATCAAAGCGTCCAGGGCCTCGCGGGAAAGAACATTTCCCTGCACGCCGTAGTCAAGAAACAGGTCACCGTTGACCGCTAAGCCGTCGCGAATCATGTCTTCGATCACGTCGGATGTACCATTGAATTGCAAGCCGAGTTCCTGAGTTTGGCGCTGCGCCCATCCGACGTACTCGGACGGCGTCATTTCATGTTTTCCGCCCGAGTCTCGCGTGTAAAAGAGACCTCGGCCTTGTTGTTCACGTTTCCTCACGGTCCGGTTCTTTCTGAAGCAGGTGGTTCAATTCTCGGCGGTGCGTCCAAGCGAATTCTGCCAGCAGATCGAGGAATACGTCCTCCTCCACTTCGCCGACCACCATGTCGGCGCCGAGGATTTCAGGGCCCTCCCATGCGAAATGCTCCAGCCAAATACAAAGCATCTGTTGAGAGAACGGGGCAGCGTTGGTCCTTTCGAATTCCGCTGAGCCCTTGGCGCACCGCGCGGCGAGTTGGTTGGATGCCTCACGGTAGGTGGGCAGATCCGTGTTGATATGTTCGAGGAGACCTTGCCGTTCCCAGACTCCCAACTCCAATACGGCGGCAAGTTCAAGCAGCACCGCAGCCGGAAGTTTGACTTCTCCCGGGGTGGGGAATGAGGATTGCAGAAAGCCGCCGGTCAGGTCAGCGAGGCGTTCAGCGCGTCGGGCGACTGCTTGAACTGTGATGTCGGGTAGGACCAGCGGTCCTTCGCTCGTTTGAAACGTAACCATCCTTGGTGTCCCTTCAGAATTGTTGTGAGATCGGAAACGAACCGACCTTCTGAATTTTTCGCGGGACATCGAGAAAAGGCAACCCACATTTTGCAGAGATTTACCCGGCACTGGTTGCGAAAACGGGACCTCCAAGGACGCTCTTCGATAGCTATTCCGCATGCAATCCTATTTAATATGCCGCGAAAACGCCGGGAATTTAGCAGGATGCACCACCGTGTGCCAAAGCACAGAACTGACCAACCGATAATTTGCCCCCATTATATTATGACGCGAAAACCTGGGAAATTAAGCAACCGATCCCGAGGCATCTTGTTGATTAACCACGTGATCAAGGTTTCATTCGCGCCTGCGGAAGAGAGCGCGCACCATACCTTGATTGCGTTTTCGGACCGCAACCTGTTTCACAGAAACGCCTTGCGGTCAAATAGCCTGAATAACCTTCTGCCTCTGGTCCGACTGGGGCACCTTCCCGAACTGCGGTCGGTGAAAAACACCGCCAGCAGGAACGCCAAATCCTTGCCGCTGGCGGTCGATGCAACTTCAGCGCCGGAGCAGGTCGCGAAACTCGCATCGGTCTACAGTAGATTGCCCACGTTCTTCGGCCAACGTCGTCGTGGTTTGAGTCCTGTTCGGGGAGCTTTCTGGTCGGTGATGCAAACCAAACCCTCGGCTGCCGTTTTTGTGGCTGGGGGCCTTGTCTTTGGTGGTCTGAACGCATGATGTTCGGTTTGGGTCTCAACTCAGCGGGCTCTTTGGTCGCTAGCCGAAGTGGCGTCCAGACGGAGTTTTACGTAAGCCGTTGATTGCGGGGCATCAAAAGCGCATCTGGCATAGTGGGGGTAGTTGGATTCTTTTCGTTCCCCGCGATTGGCTGGTTGCATGTCAGAACGAATCACGCGTTTTTCTTCTGACCACGGCTCAATGGTGATTTGCAACGGGCAGTCTGTGACTCGGATTGACTTGGTTATCTCGCTCCCGCTCCCATCCTCGTTCTTGATCTCAGTTCGCTCATACCGAATCACTGGCCAGCGAGTCTTCTTCTCGCCCGGCATCCTGATCGGCAGGCGGACTTCCATCCACTTCCAGTTTGTGGGCATTGTGTCGTGCACGACGAGCTTCCGGCCGGGGACTGAATATTCCAACCCTGCGAGCCCTTCGAGGTACAGCAGAAGTTTGCCTGCGTTGAAGTTCGAATACTGGTCTCCGAACAGGTTGCCGCTTCGCGTGTAGGCTTCCGGTGCGACCGGAATGTTCCAGTCAGAACTGAAGTTGTAGTGGGTCAGGTGATTCAAAGTCAGCCGCCACGCCGGATCGCCAAGTCGCTGTCGAAACATGCCGTCGAGCGTGAAATATGCGGTATCGGGTGTGTAACCAAATGAGTGGTCTACATTCGTAGCGAAAGTCTTCATGGCCTGACGGGACATGGCGAGTGGAAAGAAGTCGCCGTCGCCGTAAAAACCTTTGTCTCTATCAAGGGCCCATGACCGGGTCATCTTCAAAGCATAATCGCGCGGGAAATGCATCGAACGCATGTGCCAGAATCCCGTTGTCATCAACATGCTATTTTTTGGACCACCGAAGAAATGTTCATGACCGTTCGCTTGCCAGCGCTGATCGAACCACGTTCGGATTTGGTCCGGACCGAGCGGCACTATCCGTTCCCAGCGTTCGACATCCTCGACATAGCCGGTTAGGCGGGCCATCGCGATCAAGGCTTCCGCTACTTCAAAATGATTCGAGAAGAACGGGGCGAGTCGCTCGCGAAACACTTCTCGGAAATAGCCTTCGTAACAGTCGCGCAGGAATTCGACATCGCCCGTGTGCTGGTAGATCTGCCACGCTCCGAGGACATGCTCCGAAAGTTCATTGCCGTACACGCCTGAGTGCCACGTCGTTCCCTTGTTGTCAGCCAGCGCAATATCGCCACTGGGTCGTTTTCGATAGTGACCGTTGCTGAAGGCTCGCTTCCATGTCAGGGCGTTTCCATACGCGTAATGCGACTTGTTATTCGTCCACGCTCCCACTTTGATTTGGAACGTTGCGTCGTAGCGATGCATGCCGAGAAAATTATTGACAGCCGTCTGCGTGTGTGGCTCCATCTCCATTCCGCGTTGCACATCGATGTAGTACATCAGGTACAGCGACCATAGGTAGTAGTAGATGTCTTCAAACTTCCGATCCGAGCAGCGGAAGTAAGGAATCTCTTCGCCCAGTTGACGATTCATCTCGCGCGTCTTCGCCCGTATTGCCTCACGCGGCTCGCGGAGCACTGCCATCGCGTCTTTCAGAGCCTGGCCGTGGTCATCATGCATCGCCCACACCAGTACGACTCCTTTGCTGTCGCAGGGCACTTCGAATTCATACTGCATCTCGCCATGCTCACCCTTTGCGAACTTGTGGCTCGTGGCGAAATTTCGGGACGTGGCGAGAACGGTGCTCATGCCCTGATACATGATTGGACCAACCTGTTCAGAGCGATCTGTTTCAGGCTGGCACTTCGTCGTGCCCCCTTCGACGATGTGGATGGCATTGTGATCCGCGTCATACTTGATCGTGGCAGTGCTCGTCAGACTGTGGCGTCCGAAGAAACTTTGACCGTCCAGTCGCAGCGTGACCGGAGTCGATGAGGTGATGATCGAACAAGCTACGTCATTTGCGGCAATGAACTTCTCCTCTCGTAACTGGACGCCGGCGACTTCGTATTCGCAGATCATTCGGTCCGGACGCCAGTACATCTTCTTCGGGACCGGGTGACGATGCATCTTCCCATCAATCACTACGCTACCGTACAGAACCCGCGTATCCTTGTAGAACTCCCAGCCCGAGAAGTCGTTGCCCAGACCGGTATCGTCTTGATCCTTACCGCGACTCTGGACCAGCCCGACGCCGCGACTGCGAAGATCGTGACAGAACGGATGAGTCAGGCCGAGCGTTTCGTGTTCCTTCGGCTCCCAACTCGCATGAAACCCGCCGACATAATACGTGATGTTGCCAGCGAGGAATCCGTGCTTCTTTCCCTGAATCTCCTGTTGCAAACGCTGGCAGTAATCCGACAAAGGCGGAGCGTCCGCGAGTGTGACACCGGCACCGAGCAGCAAAACCAACACTGCGGTTATCAGTGAGGAGCGATCAGCAATCATACGCGTGTGCCTCGTGACTCTTTCTACGGCTTCAGAATTGTCCCAGCCTTCGATGTCGCCGGGCTTGGCGTTCCAGATTCTCGTCTGAAGTTGAACGACGGGTTCAAAACGTATTTCCACGGATACTCGGGCGACATTCCATTGGCATGTGATTGGGGAATGAGGCGTGACGAAAGCGCCTATTTGTCAAACGCGACCTGCAACTCGAGGATGCCAACGCTGGTGTCTTCTCTGGGAGTCATCCTGATGCGGATCGCATCGCATTTCAGCGGGGTCGCGGGGTGGACGACGTTGAATTGATTGGCCCGCGTGTCGTATTTGTCGGTGGTGTAAAGTTCGAAGGGGTTCCACTTTCCATTCTGCTCGACTTCGAGGGACCACTTTTCGGGCAGCTTGACATCGCCTTGCCAGCGATTCATCCAGAAGACACCGACGCTGCGGATGTTCTTTGTTTCGGGGAAGCGGCCAATGACCCACTGGGCTTTGCCCGGCTGACCTCGACTGGTCCAGCGAGTTACCTTATTCCCGCTCGACCATTTATCCACATGTCCGTCGCCGATGGCGGAGATGGTGTCTTCGTCCGCCGTGTGGGAAGCCGTGATTTCCCTGAAGACACTCTCCTTTGGTAGAGCGAGTGGATCGTAGACTGCCATGTCCGTCCGAGTTGGGAACCAAACTGTCATCGAACCGGGGCCACGGTTGTTCCACGCGTAGTACGGCGTCAGCGCGAGTTTCGAGGCTTTGGTGTCGCCGTTCTTCGTGACCGCCTGAGCGGAAACATCAGCCTGAATGAACGACCCGGACTTGATGCGAGCTGTCTTGATGCTTGCGTTTGAGGTGTCGGGCACTTTATTGAAGAAGAACCGCTGAGTCGCGCCGCCGTTGTCCACGCCTTCCGCACACAACACGAACGGACCACGTGTGAAAGCAATTCGACTCGTGTTCGCTTTGACGGCCGGATGACATGCCGTGATTCGGACTGGCATCGGCAGACTCAAGACAACTCGGTCGCCAGCGTTCCACTCTCGTTCCACTGACACGAAGCCCTTCTCGATGTGAACGTCGATGAGTTTGCTGTTGACGGAAAGTGTGACCGGCGTGGTGATGGAGTCGGCGTAGCGATACAGCTCGCCAGGAACGAATCGTCCCTGGGTCCATGTGGGAATGCGCAGCCGCAGGCGAAACTTCGTGGGCTTCGCCGGATTGATGTCCACGCTGATCTCGCCATCGTTCGGGTAAGCGGT
>JASLPZ010000017.1:0-38926 GCA_030744725.1 Pirellulaceae bacterium | reverse complement strand
ACATTAATATCATTCAGCAAGTGAAGTGAAAGTGCCGGCGAGTAGTTGATGCCAATCGAATCGACGTGAGTTTTGGCCAAAAGCGAAATTGGTTGCTGACGATGACCACAATCGAAGTGATAGCCCCCTCGGCCCATCCCCGCGCCGACCGACCAGCAGCAGGCACCATGGAATCCCTCAAGCCCACTGCCGATCTGCTGGAGGAACTCGAGCGTTGCAGCGGGGAATTGGAAGCAGCGACTCCACAAGAGATTCTCCGCTGGGCAGCCGATCGTTTCGCGCCTCGTTTTACGATGGCCACTGCGTTTGGTCCGGAAGGCATGGTGTTGATTCACATGCTTGCCGAAGTCGCGCCGGAGACACCAATCTTTAACCTTGAAACTGGCTACCAGTTCAAGGAAACGCTCGAATTGCGAGAGGAGGTTTTGCGTCGGTACGGCATCGAGGTCGAACTTAAGCGACCCGAGCTAACCGTCCAACAGTTCGAGGCAAGGCATGGTGGACCGCTGTACTTGACCAATCCGGATCAATGCTGTTTTGATCGCAAGATCAAGTTGCTCAATGCGGCAACGGTTGGCATGCGTGCCTGGACGAGTGCGATTCGCCGCGATCAGAGTGCCGATCGTGTGCGAGCGCCGATTGTGGGCTGGGACAAGAAGTTCAAGTTGGTAAAGGTCAGCCCATTGGCCAACTGGACGAAGAAAGAAGTCTGGAAGACGATCGCCGATCACAACATTCCGTATAACCCGCTGCACGATCAGGGCTACACGAGCATAGGGTGCTGGCCCTGCACGCGGTCGGTGATGTTTGGTGAAGACGAACGTGCTGGTCGTTGGAGCGGAACGGCCAAGACGGAATGTGGACTGCACTCGCTTGACGACGATTGAATATGACTTCCCAGCCGCTCGTTGTTTACGACGCTTGTTCTACCGTGTTACTTCCACGAATCCGAGCTAAACCGAACCATGCATCTTTCCGCCAAGACGGAGTACGCCTGCATCGCCGTTTTGGAATTGGCCACTCGTTTCGGTACCGGGAAGCCAGTCCGCATTCGTGAAATTGCCGACCCCAACGGCATTCCATCTCGGTTTCTTGTGCAGATTCTACTGCAACTCAAGAGTGCCGGCATCGTCGGAAGCACGCGCGGTGCCGCAGGCGGCTACCAATTGATGAAGGAACCCAGCGAAATCACTTTGGCCGAAGTAATGGCGGCTAGCGAAGGCCAAATAGCAGACCCCATCAGTAGCGCTGGTCAGCAAACGCCGGCAACACGTTCGTTATTTGCCGCCTGGAACGAACTAGCGGCGGCCGAGAGAAAACTACTTGAGTCAATCAGTTTCGCACAGTTGGCCGAACACGCCACAAATCAGACCGACAACATGTACTACATTTAGAGGGTCACCTGACTGGTCTCGCGGCGTTTTCAATCAACAACTTCCGCAATCGGCGTTCGTCCTGATTGTGAATCTGTAGCAACGTCTGTTCGTGCCTCAGGTCTTTCAGTAGCAGTTCGGCTTCGAGCAATTGCAGTTGCAGCCTCTCAATCGTGGTGAACAGCCCCGGTGAACGATAGAACCGTTCGGCTTCTTTGACTCGGCGGCGCAACGAGTCGACTCGCGCTTGCGTCAATTTGATGTCCGTTCGCAAACGTCTCAGAAGCAGGGGGTAATCAACGCGTTCGTACAGCTTGAATCGCAGTCGTGCGATTTCGATGGCCCGTGTCGATCGACTAACCGAATTCTGGGGGGGCGCGCCGCGAGCGAGCGAGACGATAAGACCGGCCACCAGCAGACTGGCGACCACCAACCACCGCAGTTTGATTCGACATACAGACATGACGATCTCCGAAGGGAAAGCGGAGACGAATAGAAGAGAACACCGTATTCCAGCCTAATCCGGTTTGGGCGGAATTCAACCATGTTTCTTGGCGCGGTTAGTGCGTGTCGCACGGACGTGTGGCGTCCGCGGCGCTTTGTTTCATCAGTCCAAACAGCGAAAAGCCGCTACAGTGAATCAGCATTCGCGATTAGACGGCTTCCCAGCAGCCACTTTCGCCACTCTTGAAAATCGCCTCGATCACCTTCATGTTGGCCACGGCGTCTTCAATTGGAGTTGGGACTGGAGTGTCCTCCAGGACGGCGCGCGAAAACAGGTCGCCTTGAACGGCATATTGATTGCAAATGTCGAAGACAATCTCTTCGATCGACGCATCCGCCTGCTGATGCCAAATCTTGCACGAGCGATCCGACGGCGCGTTGAATGGGATTTCGATTTCGACTCTGCCCTTTTCCCCAAAGATGTTGACGCGCTGATACGGTGCCATCTGTGTCGAGCAAGTAAACGTGGACGTGGGACCACTGAAATCCAAGACCACGGAAGCTCGGCGATCGGTCTGAAAACTCGGATCTTGGTCAATGCTGCCAATGACGCGGGCTGGTTCAGCATCGAAGATAAACCTTGACAAAGAAATCGGATAACAGCCGATATCCATGATGCCACCTCCGCCGAGGTCCGCCATGTTTCGAATGTTGCCGGCATCGTCGTTGAAGTAGCTGAAGGCAGATTGGATCGTCAGCAGCTGACCGATACCACCGTCGTTGACGATCTGCCGAGCCCGTTGCCATTGCGGATGATGGCGATACATGAATGCTTCCATCAGTTTCAAGGACGGATGCTGCTTGCCCGCATCGACTAACTGCTGACCTTCCGCGGACGACAGGCCAATTGGTTTTTCACACAAAACGTGCTTGCCAGCTTCCAATGCGCGGATTGACCATGCGACGTGCAGGTGATTGGGCAGCGGATTGTAGATGGCATCGATTTCCGGATCTGCCAGAATCTCTTCATAGCTGCCGTAGGCCTTTGGAATGCCCAGCCGTTTTGCGACTTCCACGGCAGTCTCGACCGAGCGAGACGAGATCGCCGCGATCTCGCACAACTCGCCCTGTTGCATCGCCGGAATAACTTTTTCGGTGCCGATCTTTGCCGTGCTCAGAATTCCCCATCGTATGCCCGCCATGATGTAGGTTCCGTCTCTTGCTGCGAAGGTGTGACTGTTCGCACGGACACTCCGTGCAGACAGCGATCATCTTAGCGAGCTTGCAACATGGCGCAAACCAGTTGTCACATGGCAGACGCTCGGAAGATGAACCGGGAATTCCACGGATCAAACTCCGACTGGAACTGCCCAGTGGCCGCCGTCCCGATAGGTCCGGCCGAGCATTTCACCGGCTTGTTTGTCATCCATGACCGATTCCTGCTGCGGATCGATACGTACCGACCTTCCCAGACGCGTGGCGATGTTGCCCAGATGGCAGAGCGAAGCCGAAAGATGACCGGTTTCGATCTCGGCTCGCGGCTTGTCATCTCCACGAATCGAGTCGATGAAGTTTTGAAAGTGGCCGGTCAATTGGGGCCGATTGTCCGACACGGGTTGTGGTCGGTTCTGCGCGTCGAAGAGTTTCAGAATGCCTCGCTTGCTCAGCAGTAGCCAGCCGTCGGTGCCATAGAATGCGTTGCCATTATCGATCCCTTCTAGGCCATACCGCGACCACAACCGCATTTCGAACACCAGCTGTTTGCGCCGCACCTCCTGCCCGTCGCCAGGATAGTCGAAGGCCACGTATTGCGTGTCAGGAAACTGCTGATCGTCGTCAGACGCCAGCTTGCCGCCAATTGCGGCGACGGTGCTCGGATGGGTCTCGACACCCAACCCCCACCGCGCGATGTCCAATTCATGAACGCCGTCGTTGCCCATGTCACCGGTCCCGAAGGCATACCACCAATGCCACGTGTAGTGATGTCGATTGGACTGGAAAGGCACCATCGGTGCCGGGCCGACCCACGTATCGTAGTCGAATCCGGATGGCGGGTCGGTTGGCTGGGCATGGCCGATTTCACCGCGACGCTGCACGTTCCAGGCCTTGGCCATCAGCACGTCGCCGATGGCACCCTCACGCAGCATCTCAATGGCCTGCACGATCAGATCATGTGAGCGGCTTTGTGTGCCATGCTGAACGACACGCTGGTTACGCCGCGCCGCCTCAACCAACAATCGACCTTCACGCAGATTGTGAGAACAAGGCTTTTCAACATAGACGTGCTTTCCAGCTTCAGCGGCCAAGATCGAGGCGGGTGCGTGCCAGTGATCCGGCGTTGCCACGACCACGGCGTCGATGGACTTGTCATCCAGAGCCCGACGGAAATCGCCGAGTGGCTGTGGCTGGTTCGAAAGCGCTTTCACGACATTGGCGGCACGGCTGGCGTCCGGGTCGCTGACGTAGCCGATATCGACGTTGGTGAGTCGCGCAAAGTCGCGAATGATACCCGTCCCTCGACCTCCGCACCCGATCAGCGCCAGGCGAGTCCGCTGGTTGGCACCGTGGGCGCGTTGTACCGACAACGCGGTGGCGACCGTGGCGGTTGTCGCGCCCAAGGCGGTTGTCTTGAGAAAGTCCCGGCGGTCCGTTGAAGACATTGTGTTTCTCCCGAAGACCTGGCCAATCTCTTGCGCAGATGGGACCAAGTCTTTTTCATCTCGTTCCAACAGATTTTTACGTTATGGGTTTGGCGTCCGAGGGCCACGCTACCCACGCGACGGCCACTACTCAGATCTCGATCTTCCAAGCTGACTGGCCACCAGTAAACACCATTGCCAGGACGCAGGCAACAAGGATTTCGGTGGCAACCGGCGTCGAGCTCGGGCAAGAGTAGTGCCCAGTGGCCGTTGCGGAACGGCCGGAGGTTGATTACGTTGACGTTTTCCAGCGTGAATCTGCCGTGACTTATACAGGAAGGCCCTCGAAACGGAAAACAGGAGTTCACAATGTTGCCATTTCTAAGTCCCGCTCGTGCCTGGCTAGCTACCGCCGTCGTTGGTGTCATTTTCCTGGCGTCTGTGTGCCAGCAACCTTTGTGTGCCGCGGAAACGGACAGGCCGAGCTCTTCGACCTCGCCAAACGAACCTCATCCGCTCGACGAAGCGATGAAACTGGCGCGAGCCTGTGTGGAAGAAATTGAGAACAATGTCGACGACTATACGGCGACAATCGTGAAGCGTGAACGCGTCAATGACAAGCTTGGCGACATTCAGTATATGTTCGCCAAGATTCGCAATCGCAAGACGAAAGATGACGAACTCCAGACGCCGTTCGGGGTCTACATGCGGTTCCTCAAACCGGCCTCTGTCAAAGGGCGCGAAGTGATTTGGGTCGAGAACCAGAATGACGGTAAGATCGTCGCGCACGAGGCCGGGATCTTGGGAGTGCTGACCGTTTACCTGAAGCCGGAAGGGACGGTAGCCATGATCGGGCAACGGTATCCGATTACGAAGATCGGCTTACAAAGGCTGGTGGAAGAGCTCATTGAAAAAGGCGAAGGACAGCGCAAGTTCGGCGAATGCGAAGTGAAATTCATTAAGAATGCCAAGATCAACAAACGTAAGTGCACAATGATCCAAGTCGAACATCCACGACGGCGAGAGCACTTCGATTTTTATCGGGCGAGGATCTTCATCGATGACGAATTGAATCTGCCCATCCGCTACGCGGCCTGGAGTTGGCCGGAGACTCCCGGTGGCGACCCAGTGTTGTTGGAGGAATATACCTACGTCAACTTGGAACTTAATGTGGGGTTGAAGGACAGTGACTTCAATCCAGACAACTCGGACTACAACTACCCGTAGGAATGCCGGAATGAACCGCCTGTTGTTCGTGTTGTTATATCTGTTGGTTGCTGCTTTAACTGCCGAACATGAAGCGGTTGCGCAAACGGCGAACAAACAGTTGCCGACTGCGGTTGTACATCTCCGTCAGGGCCTGCCAGAGAACCTGGCGACGGTGTTTCTTGCCGAGACAAGTGGCGGAAAAGGCTGCGTCTTTGATGTTAATGTGCCTGGCCTTACGCCCCACGACATCGTTGCGCAACGCGAAACCGCGTCGGCACGCACCTGGTTTATTGCCAGACTGCAGAATCCGAGCTTGCTCGGCAGCACCTTGAAGCTTCCAACTACGTCGCGCGAAGCAGATCGTGTCGTTTCTATCCGTGCGGCAGAGGGTGGCCTGCAAGTCTTGGACGCTGGCCGTCCCATTCTGTTCTATGTGACGACACCTCAGTCACACCAAGGCAATTTCATTCGCAACGGGTTTGTGCACCCGCTTCGTGGTCTGGCAGGCGAGGAGCTCACACAGGTGTTCCCCGCTGATCATCGACATCATCACGGTGTATTTTGGGCCTGGCATCAATTGTGGGTTGGCGATCAACGTGCCGGCGATCCATGGGTGACTGACGACTTCCTGGCCGAACTGAAAGAGGCACGCGTGATCGACCAGGGACCGGTGTTTGCGGCCATGCAATCGCGGCTGCATTGGACGTCGCCTAAGATCGTCGACGGCAACGGCAAGCCGCGCGCGATCATCGAGGAAACGACCACAATTCGCGTCTTTCACGCGACCGAGACTACACAACTGATCGATTTTGAAATCCAGCTCAAGCCATTGCTAGACGACGTGCGCCTTGGTGGTGCCGAAAATGACCGCGGTTATTCGGGCTTCACCGTACGTGTGCGGCCGCCACGAGAAATGAAGATCTTGACTGAGTCGGACGCCCTGGCCCGTGACGCGGTGGGCACACAGTCACGTTGGGCTGATGTGACGGGGCAATTCTCGGACGGTGAACAACTATCGGGAATAGCAATCCTATCGCACCGCTCGCTACCCGAATTCCCACCACGTTGGTTGCTTCGTTTCTATGGAATGCAAAACGTCGTCTATCCAGGTCGTAACCCCATTCGCCTGTCGGTGAAGTCACCGTTGGTGTTGCGACACCGGTTGATGATTCATCGCGGTGATGCGAAAGAGGCGCGCGTCGCCGATCAACAACGAGTCTACGAACTACTGTTTTAATATCACTTGAGTGACGGCGTATTTACCAACAAGTCAATCGCGCCTTCCAGCCACCCACTGTTCCAATGATGGCGGCGCTGTGGTCCATCCTGATAGATGTGTTGCACTTTGTTGTCATTCATTAGCTGTTCAGCTCGCCGATGGTGCTCGCGAAAGTTGCCGTAGCCCAGGTGGATCAATCGTGGAGATTTCAAGAACGTTGCCGCTGGATTGGCCAACAGCGCTGAAATCTGGTAGCGACGAAAATTCTCGCAACTTCCAAAAATAGGGCCCATGCCAAACTGATCTGGTTGCTCCTGCATCAACGGTGCATCCCAAGCCGCAGCACGCTGAAACAACTCAGAATGGCGTAAGATCAGGCCAAAAGCGCCCCAACCCGATTTGCTGAATCCTACCAGCAGCCGTATTGGTTGGCCGGCTTGGGTCTCGAGATCGTCATGGTAGTTCTGTTCAACGAACGGCATGACAACTTCAAGCAGGTAACGCTCTTGCTGTATCTCTGAATCGCCTGGATGGTCGGCATACCAAGGCAGGTGCGAAAACGTTGGGTAAACGCAGAGCAACTGGTATTTTGTGTGCAATCGGTGTTTTCGAACTTCTTCCAGCGCGTCACCCCACCGCCGACCGTCCAACGCTTCGACGGGCAGGAGGTATAGAACGCGTAGCTGTTTACTCCGGTTAGCGGCATCAGGTACGAGCACTTGAACGCTGGTCGTACCTGCCTGGAAGGGTGAAGTGACCTGATGCACGACGACACCTCGTTCGTCTCGCACGCCTTTTCCAACGACGGCCTCGTCGGACAAGACCAGCGGTGGGACGGCGAGGACACAAAGTGAGGCGGCGAGGACAAGCATGACGTTTACCTGATTCTACGATCGTTGAGCATGTAGTCTAACACACTCCCTTTCTGTCCGGACCGGGCAGTAGAGCCGTTGCCGGATGCTGACGGAGAGCCGCACGTTGCCATTTCGCAACGTATGGTTCGAGAGCGGTATAGATCATCCCAGAATTCGACCAAACCATGGAACATCCTGACGACACTCCGACTTCATCCAGGCCGCGCTGGCGCTGGCTCGGCCTCGACACCGTCGTGCCAGTTAGGCTTGCGCTGATCGTCGCGATGATCCTGGTCTGGTCGGTTGTAACTCGTCAGGTCATTGCCGCCTCGCCAACAGCTGACACACTCTTAGAGCGACAGTTGTTGGGAGACGCCCGCGACGGCCGTTTGGATGAGTTGTCATTTCTCGATGCAAGTCTCATTGCCAGCGGAATCGACCAGCCGCAGCGTCTGCTTGAATGCCGCCAGCGCTATGAGGAGCTGAGCGACCGTTTTCGAGCCCAGGAATCACAAATCACAACACCTCGTGAATTGGCAGTTGCCGTGTTGGCGTTTCTGCACCGTGAAATCCTCACTGAGGAGTACCGAATCAAGACCACACGCGTGGATCAAGCGCTGGCAACCGGCCAGTACAACTGCGTCGCCTCCACCATCCTCTTTCGCTGTTTGAGTGCTGAATTAGGCGTAGTTCCAGTGGTGATGGCAACTCCGTCTCATGTATTCTGCCGCTATCTGGGATCAGAACGATTGGACGTCGAAACAACGTGTCCGGATTGGTTTGCGTTGCCGCCCAGTTCGGACATCATCGCCAATCATCCGGCGAATCAATCGAACATCGAATTGAGAATATTGTCAGACGTCGAATTGTTGGGGAAACTGTTCTACAACCGGGCCACGGACAAACTGGATTCGAAGAAATATGCGGCTGCTTGTGAGCTGCTGCGGATGTCGTTGGTTTTGGATCCCGCCGATGGCGCGGCGCGAGAGAATCTCCTGGCGGCGATCAACAACTGGTCCTTGCAGCGGTGCGAAGCGGGAGATTTTTCCCATGCCGTGCAGCTTCTAGCAAGAGGTGCCGCGATTTCGCCAGACTATCTGCCAATTCAGATGAACGATCTGCATGTACATCAACAATGGGCGCTCGACCTCTGCCAGCGCGGACAGTTTTCCGAGGCGTTGGCGCTACTTGCGAGCAGTTATCAGCGCCGCCCCGACGTTCAGCTATTCGAGCGAGGACGGTTTGCAGTTTATGGACTGTGGGCCGACTCGCTGTTTGCGAAGGGAAAAGACGCCGAAGCACTGCATCTCTTCGATCAGGCGTCCCAGCAGCATCCAGGTCGGTTGGATGTCGGGCAACGCGAAATCAGTTCGATTCTTCGGGCGGTTCAGCAGCGCATCGAGCGCAGCCAATGGACCCAAGCTCGCGAACTGCTAGAGCAGGGTTTGGCTCGTCAGCCAGACTGCCCACAGCTAAACTCCAAAGTGCGCGATTTGACGGATGCTAAATCGTGACGTATATACCTTGGGTGCACTGTTGACTGTACCCCGATATGTTCTTCTCCGTCGCGCAGATTGCCTTAACCGGCACAACCCGTGCCGCCGCTCAAGATTGCTCGTTCGCGCAATCCACATTCGTCTTTATCTGAGATCCTGCGGTCGCCGCGAAATCCGTGTGTGCGGTTGACTCATTTCGCACCTTGGCGGAAATGGGAGCACGTGCCTTATGCTCACTGCAACCGATCCAACCGTGCATGGATTTATCGTCGAGACACCCAGTGTGGAAGTCCGGGGAATCGTGCAACGCGTGCTGTGGAATCTGCAGACCTCGCACAGTTGCGTCGAGCGGCGTCGTGCCCAACGGCACGCCTATCCGTATCCACTTCGACTTTGGCTGGCAAACGCGTGTTGTATGTCCATAGATGGTTCCATCGAAGCCGTCGGCGAAGGCACGGTCGTGATGGGAAAACACCTTGCGACGGGCGGTCTGGATTTCTACACACCCCAACCCATCGCGGATCGCAAGGTTGTCGTCAGCTTTGATAGTGAAGGTGACTCACCAATCCAAGTCTTGGTCGAACTGACCTGGTGCCGATTCGGTGGGTACGGCATGTACCTGAACGGCGGTCGTTTCCTACGCGCCTTGAGTGCAAAACCACATGTTCCGCGCCAACGAGTCGAACCGTAACCGAAATGGTGAGACTTACGGAGGCCAGCGAAGACGTCTGGACTTCATACGAATCCGGCCTCCACAATCCTTCGCGGTGTTTCCCCGTGTGAGCGTTCATCCAGCCAGTAGCTGTTGAACCTTGGATTGAATCTGAGACACCTTGTTCCCCACGGCAACGACGTTCCCTTTGGCGTCGACGACGAGCATGGTTGGGATCGCTCGGATCCCGTAATTGCTGGCAATCTGCATTGCCTCATTGCCGACCAAGTTGGTCCACTCAATCTGGTTCTGATCGAGGTACTTCTCGACGGCTTCAAGGTCTTGGTCCAGGCTGACCGCCACAACGGCCAGCTTGTCTGATGTCTTGGCCAACGCCTGCAAATGAGGTGTTTCGCGGCGACACGGCCCGCACCAGGTTGCCCAAAAATCAACCACCACGATCTTGCCTCGATATGTCTCCCATTCGAAGGCCGTGCCAAGCGTCGTAATCCCCTTCAGTTCGAGCGGCTTACCAACTAACTCAGAGACAGGGCGCGCCGGCGCTTTGCCGATCTTTCGACCATAGCGCGCCAGATCTTTGTCTTTGCTCGTGGCAAATTGAGTCCCAAACTTCTCGAAATATTCTTCACGCGCCGTCCCGTCCGTCATGCGGTTGATGGCGTGCACGGTTGCCGATGCGATCCGAAGATGCTTGTCCGTGAGTTTTTGGCTGTCGAAATACGTTTGAAGCTCATCAAGCAATCCGGGCAGTTCGGCTAATGGAATCTCGTCAGCACGCAAAGCTTTGCGCTCTAGGCTAAAGAACTGAACCTGTTTGGCGATTCTCTTTCGCGTGTCGTCTTGCATTTGGTGAACAAACTCGTCGAGCTGCCTGTCGGCCTGATCGTCACCCAACGAAGCGGCTTGATGCAGGACTTCAAATTTGGCCTCGGCCGCGACAATTTGCAATTGGTCCGACGCGTTGCTGGCAAGCACTTGGTCGGCAGCTTCGGCAATTGCGGCCGCAAAACCCGGACGTCGTTGGATGCTGAGCGGCTTTTCTTGCATCGAAAAAATGAAGTTGACCAGTTGGCCGGCGGAGAGTCCGCTCGGCGGTGAGTAAGGATTGACTTCGCTCCGGTCGCCTTCATCCGTCTTCGCCTCTGCAACAGAGGCGGCAGAATTCGACCTCTGCTGAGGTCCTGCCGGCGAATTGCTGGGGGCCGTGGTGCCCACAAATCCGTCCTCCCGGGGCAAGCGCCGGTCAATACGAGGAAGCGAACCTGCCTTGGTTCCGTCGCTGGCGTCGTTCGCCGCGGGTTTTGGAGTAGGCGTTTTTGGTGCCGCGGCTTCTTCTGAATCGGCCGGCTTGGCATCGCCTGCAGGAGCCGCCTTGGCATCACCTGTGGGAGTCGCCTTGGCATCACCAACAGGAGCCGGCTTCGTGTCGCCAGCGGAAAACAGTTCGGCGAGTTTCTCGTCCAATGCATCTCCACGAACATTGGTGGCCAACACGTTGCCGTCTCTGCCCACTAGCACCAAAAACGGAATCGAGGTAATCCCGCATTTCTCGACCATGGGGTTCTTCCAGCCACGCGTAGTCGGATCGGCTCCCACGACGGAAGGCCAGGGGAGTTTTTGAAATGACATGAAACGCTGCAGAGATTGCGTGTCTTCGTCCAAGTTCACACCGACGACTTCAAATCCTTGGGCATGGTAGCGGTCGTAGTTCTCGCGAATATTCGGCATTTCTTCGAGGCAGGGCTGACACCACGTCGCCCAGAAATCGACCAATACAATCTTGTCTTTGTATTGCGTCCAATCAAACTGCTGGCCATCTAAGTCGGTTCCTTCGACGCTGAACGATCTTCCAACTAACGAAGATCGTTTCTTGTAGCTCCCAGTGATCTGCTCGGCCAGCTTGGCCAAGTTTTCATTTGGGCTTGTCTTAAACGCCGTTTCAATCGCGGTGTAGACTTCACGAGCAATTTCGGGTCTGGCGATTTCGAGTGTCGGAGCGACTTGCTGGAAGAAATCCAGCGTGACGAGCCCCGCACCTTCTGCTTGAAGCAGTCCTTGAGCCGCGGTCACGAATGTCGCGGCAGCTTCGTCTTTACCTTGCAGCATCTCGGAAAGCATCGTCGTGATGTTCGACTCGAGCAGTTGTGCACGTTCCGTGAGACCGGACGCGGCTTCACGGAGACGTTCATCCTCGACAGTCTTGAACGCCTCGGCCATCAACCGAAAGGCCTCGATCGCCTGCTCTGAATGTCCGGCCTGCTCGAGAATCGCGGCCACTTGATTGCCCAACTGCAACAGCCGTTCATCCTTGGCTTCCGTCGTGATGAAATGATTGAGATCTTCAATCACGGTCAAGGGATCCACGTCCTTGCCCGAACCCAAGTTATCCATTTTATTAGCGAAGCCAAGCTGAAAGCCCATTTTTTGAAGTGCCTCGTCCTCGCTCGCATTCAACTTCGCGACAAGTTCTTTAAGCCGCTGTGACGCCGCCGGGTTGCCGAACTGTGACATTTGAGAAAGCGATGTCACTTCTGAGCGGGCGGCGGCTAATCTAACTTCCGATGGCGCATCCATCGCAAGGACCCGTTCACAAATACCTATAATCTCCTCTAGCGTTCGTTGAAAATCAGCGACGACTTCGTCACGGTTGGCTCCCGTAGGTTCTTGGCGTTCCAACTGCGATACATATGCCATCAGGTCTTCTGGCTTGTCGCTGGCCGGTCGAATCGCACCTGTCGGAGGTGTCGATGGTGGCTGCTCAGGAGTCGTTGGGTTGACGGTCGAGCCATGGTCCGCTCTCAGGTCGGCCGGTGGAATTTGTGTCGAAGACGTTCCTGGATCATCGCCATCAGCCACCTCGTATTTGCTGCTGGCTGCAGTGATTGGCGCGGGGTCGCCTCCACAGCCAACGATCGCCAACATGCCGACCGTCAAAACTGTCACAAACACGGAACGCGGCGGGGTAAAAAGGTGAGTCATCGAGCACCTCAAAAAATGGAATGTTGGGAATGATGCATTGTACGGCAATCGATCGGACCAAAGCAGCCCTGTTTTCACGTTACCCCATGAGATGCAGATGGAATCGAGGGGTCTGCCATGAACGACTGAATATTCGGAAGCGGGCCAATCAGCCTGGGCGCAAAAAAACCCGGCCTCCCTGGGGAGGCCGGGCGCGTTTGTCTCGTAAAGCGGATCAAGGTGATCTGTTCACGAGCGGTGGCTGCCTGGCGGGCAGCCCGCCGACTGCCATCAGGCAGCGCCACCTCGTTGGCTAGTACAGAAATAGTTCACTCGACCACCTCCTTTCCACTGACGACATCCCGCTTCGGTCACGATGCCAAAGATGCGACCACCTCGCGAGCCTACAGTCCGTCGTGCTGCGGCAACACGACCTCTGACTCAATGATTCTCGAATTGCCACCTCCTGGCAAGAGAAATCCCGAAAATCCCTTGATCCGCAACGTCGGTGTCTCGACAAAAACCGTCGAGTCCCGTTCACGTGCGGTCGATAGACAGAAAGTGCCTATCCATCTTCTCTAACCGGAGCCGCAGACAATGGCCCCCGAAACCCTCCAAATGCTCGAACAGTGGGCCAATGATGTCCTTGTGTGGGTTGGGTTTGGGACGATTGTGGGACTTTTAGCCAAAGGTATCATGCCGGGCCGGGACCCGGGAGGAGCTGTC
Organism: Pirellulaceae bacterium; assembly: GCA_030744725.1. GTDB lineage: Bacteria > Planctomycetota > Planctomycetia > Pirellulales > Pirellulaceae > ARS98. Next base: position 25,335 of record JASLPZ010000017.1, on the reverse strand, counting down.
GCGACACTCGCCATGGGCGTGGGGGGAACTGTCATTGGATGTGGAGTTTTTGCCTATTTTTCTGGGTCAACGGAACGAATTACACCGATTAGCCCAATCGGTTTCGTCGTAGCAACTGGCGGGGCATTCATCCTCCTCTTCTTCTACAAACTGTTGGGGGGCTATTTCTTCATAGAAGGCGAGGTGCCACGTCGTCGCCGACGACCCTATTATGCCCGAAGTCGCCGTCGCTCCGTGATTTACGACGATTGATACCTCCAATTTGGCATTTCTCGATCTGGCACTTCTCTATTCGGCGCTTCTTGCCTATAAATCCCTGGCAGCTAGATTTCTCTGGACTGCAGTCTTCGTCGTGAGACTGCCCACACGCTGCGACTTCCCGCGAGAACATTTGTTTAATATACTTGTTTTAAACACATGTTTTATTCGCGGGCGAAGAGGATTGGCTCAATGGACGACACGCGTCTGCAGATCTTGAATGCGGCTGGGCCGATATTCGCCCAACGTGGATTTCAAGCAGCGACAGTCCGTGAGATTTGCCAGGCGGCGGCCGTCAACGTGGCTGCCGTGAACTACTATTTTGGTGACAAGAAGTGCCTCTATCTGGAGTCGGTAAGGCTGGCCAGCCAACAACAAGTCGAACGATTCCCGTTGCCTGAGCGACCGCCAAGAAGTCCCGCCGAAGTACGCCTCTACGATTTCATCCTGACATTGCTTACTCGGCTGCTCGACAATGACCAACCTTGGCAAACGCGACTAATGATGCGCGAAGTCTTGCAACCGACGTCAGCTTGTCGCGACCTGGTTGAGGGGCATATGCGACCTCATTTCGAGATATTGCTGCAAGTGCTTGGTGAACTAGTTCCGGCGGACACACCGCCAAAGCAACTTCGTCAAATCGGCTTTAGCGTCGTCGGTCAATGCCTGCACTACCGTGTAGCAAACGGCGTGATCTCCATGTTGACGCCCGAGGATGAAAGGGCAGGGTGTTTCTCGACGGCACAACTTGCGGAGCACATTTGGCAATTCACGATGGCTGCTTTGGCGGGCCATGGCCCGGCACGTTGGAAGCAGCCGCTTTTTGCTCGTCGCGATGGCGAAGTGACATTGAATCATCCATCGGCAACCGGTTAGAAGGAACTTTATTGTGCGCTCGGAAATTTGGCGTCACATTATCAGCGGACTTATATCCGTCACGATCTTGGCGATCGGCTTCGCGGGTTTGTACTTTGTGGTCTATAAGCCAACGGCACCGGCAGCGGAGCCGACCGCCGCCCCGCCCCCGTTCGTCAAAACGATTCCACTCGAACGACACACAGGGAAGTTGCCTATTTCGGCTGAAGGTACCGTGGTTCCGTTTCGAGAGATCTCGACGAGTGCGGAAGTCGTGGGCCGAGTCATTTTCAAGGACGAGCAGTGCAATGCCGGCAACTTCGTTACGAAAGGCACGGTTCTGATTCGAATCGATCCACGAGACTATGAGTTCGAAATTCAACGGCTGACGCACCAACTCAAGGAAGCGAGTGCCAGCATCGAAGAGTTGGCAGTTGAAATTGAGAATACTGTCGCATTGATCACGCTATCAAAAGAGGATCTTGTTCTTCAACAGCGTGAACTCGGGCGGATTTCAAGTCTGACGGCTGGTGTGGTCACCGAGTCCGACTTGGACCGTGCCAAGCAGGTCGAATTGGCGGCGCGAAATGCCTTGACGGTCCTGAAGAACCAAGAGCACCTCCAGAGGACTCAACTGAATCGCGCCGATGCCAGTCGCAAGCTGGTCGAAACACAAATGGAAAAAGCGGAACTTGACCTGAAACGAACCGAGGTTGTGGCAGCAACGGATGGTGTAGTTGTCGAAGACTTTGCAGAAGAAGGCGACTATGTCCAAAAAGGCGCACCGCTGCTAACGTTGGAAGACACTTCAGCGGTGGAGGTAAAATGTAGTCTACAGATGGACGAGTTGTATTGGTTGTGGCGGAGCCAATCGCAACATAACGCCGCGCCACGTCAAGCCGCTCGCCCATACGAAATCCCCCAGACACGCGTGAAGGTCTTTTATGAGCTGCCGCAGTCGCACATTCGCTACCGATGGTCTGGCCACTTGTCACGTTTTGATGGAATTGGCTTGGACGAAAAGACGCGAACCGTGCCGTGTCGAGTCCTTGTCGATGCCCCACTTGACGTCGTCCTCGACCTCGACGACGACGAACCAATCGATGTGACGACCACGGTGCGAGGCGAAACGCCTCCGATCGGACCTCCGGCTCTGGTCCGCGGCATGTATGTGGTCGTGGAAATCCAGGTTGCGGCGGAAGGCGATTTGGTGCAGATTCCCGAGAGGTTAGTGCGTCCTGGAAAAGCACTTTGGGTGGCCCGCAACAAGCAACTTCGCGTGATCAAACCACTGCGGCTGATCGAGTTGGTTGAAAATCCGCATGATAAGAAGGAAGAGCCGTATTGGATTGCCGATGCGACCGCTTCGAACTTGGCCCCTGGTGACGCGGTGATTGTCACGCCTTTGACCGCCGTCACTGACGCCATGGCGATTCGGCTGGAGGCAACGCCATGAAGTCAGTCATCAAGTGGGCGATTCACAACTCGCCCGCGATGAATACCTTGATGGTATCCGTGCTCGTCATTGGAACTGCCTGCCTGATGGGCATGCGCCGCGAAGTGTTCCCGGAGTTCGACCTTGAGATCGTCTTAATTTCCGTGCCTTATCCGGGCGCGAGCCCTGATGAGATTGAGGAGGGTATTTGTCAAAAGTTGGAAGAGGCCGTTCGGGCCATCGACAGTATTAAGAAGCAGACTTCGGTGGCACAGGAGGGGACGGGACATTTGATCCTGGAACTGGAACCTCGTGTCGACGTTGACAGGGTGTTGAACGAGGTGCGGTCGGAGATTGATCGCATCCCGAGCTTTCCAGATCTCGCAGAAGATCCGGAAGTCAAACAGATCACTCTGCGCCAAGTGGCGATCAGGCTCGGAGTGCTTGGGCCGGATGTCGAATCCCGAGATGCGGAACTTGCCTTGCGCGATGTCGTGGAGGACGTACGCGAAGACCTATTGTTAATGCCGGCCATCTCGCAAGCCAACTTGATTGGTGCCCGAGACTACCAGATTGACATCGAGATTCCCGAGAAGACGCTGCGGCAATACGGCTTGTCGCTGGAACGCGTCGCGCAGATCGTTCGCCGAGAGAACATCGAGTTGCCCGGCGGCAAAATGAAGACGGCCTCGCAAGAAGTACTGCTACGCGGAAAGAATAAACGCCAGACGGGCGACGAGATCGCCAAGATTCCGCTCATCACGCAAGGCGACGGCGTCGTCCTGACCGTGGGGGACTTGGGTGTGGTGAAAGATGGTTTTGCCGATGAGTCATCGATCAATCTGTTCAGTGATTTCACCGTCGAATCGTCGATCAATCTGATCGACGGACGCCCAGGTATGATGATTTCGATTGATCGCACGGCCAACGAAGATCTGCTGCTCATCTGCGACCAGGTTCACGAATATGTCAAAAACGCGAAACTGCCGGCAGGCTACGAACTGATCACGTGGCAAGATACCGCCATTGATGTCAGAGACCGGATGGAGTTGTTACGGCGGAACGGAATTCAGGGGCTGATTCTGGTATTCATCGTGTTAGCCATCTTCTTGGACTTGCGGCTTTCGTTTTGGGTTGCACTGGGAATCCCAGTCGCGGTACTTGGTTCGTGCGCCGTCTTGTGGGCGACCGGCCAATCGCTGAACATGATTTCACTGTTCGCATTCTTGTTGGCTTTGGGAATCGTGGTCGATGATGCGATCGTGATCGGCGAGAACATCTACGCGCATCGCCAACGTGGCGACGATTTGCTGACGGCGGCCGTCCAGGGTGCCTATGAGGTGCTTCCTTCGGTTAGCGCCTCGGTTTCAACCACGATTATCGCGTTCATCCCGTTGCTCTATGTATCGGGCGTGATGGGCAAGTTTATCGCTGTTTTGCCGGTCGCGGTGATCGCGATGTTGGTCATTTCGCTGCTGGAAAGCACCTTCATTCTGCCCTGCCACTTGGCGCACACACACCATCGTTTCTTTCGCGTGATTGGAGTCATGCTCTATCTGTTGCGGCCGTTTGGTTGGCTGCTGCACGCTGTCAACAGCCAGATGGAGCGATGGTTGGAAACACTAATTGGCCGAGTCTATCAGCCTATCTTGCGCTGGACGCTGCGTCATGCAATGATCGTGATCGCCGTAGCATTCTCGTTGTTCCTCGTGACGATTGGGTTTATTCCGGGTGGGATCACACCTTGGAGCATCTTTCCTAAACTGGACAGTAACTGGATTCAAGCGAAAGTCACCTTTCCCGACGGCACACCGACGGCACAGACCGACGCCGCAACAGTGCGACTTGAAAAAGCCCTGGCAGAGGTCAATCGAGAGCCGACCCGACAAGGCGCACCCCTGGTCAGCCTGATTCACCGGAGTGTCGGCGAGGTGGTTGCTCCCGGCGCGCTGGGGCCGGACTCTCTCACGTCGGGCAGCCATGTGGGAATGGTTTTTGTCGAATTGACCGACACGTCGCAACGATCGCTCAAGAGCGAAGAGATCTTGTCCAAGTGGCGGAATGCGACGGGAGAGATTTCGGGAGTTGATAGCTTGACGTTTGGAACTCCTGAAATGGGACCAGGCGGCACTGCAGTGGAATTCAAGTTGCTGGCACCAGCGGAAGAAATGGCTGATCTGGAATCAGCCATCGAGGAATGCAAGGCCGAGCTGGCGCGTGCCGACAAGTACCCCGGCGTTGTGGATATCGTCGATGACTCACGGCCCGGAAAATGGGAGTACCAATTCAATATCAAGGAGACCGCAAAGTCTATGGGTATTTCCGCCATGGACCTGGCGGAGACCGTTCGCGCATCCTTCTACGGTGCCGAAGTGATGCGGCTGCAACGTGGCCGTCACGAAGTCAAGTTGATGGTGCGTTACCCCGAGCGCGACAGAAAGTCACTGGCGGCGTTGGACGAAATTCGAATTCGGACGGACAACGGCAATGAACGTCCCATCACAGAATTCGCTAAGGTCAGGGTCGAGCGTGGCTACAGCGAAATCAATCGTGTCGATCAGCTGCGGTCCATCACGATCACCGCCGACATCATTGAAGGACAGGGGAACGCGCGTGAAACGGTTAAGAAGCTAAAAGTCGCGTTAATGGGGCAACCCAAGCCAACGCGTTTCGAGAAGCTACTGTCTGTTCCGTTCTTCGGCCCGCCTGAGGTCGAACGCGAGCTGGGACTACTAGCGAAGTATCCCGACGTGCGGATCCGTTGGGAAGGTCAGCAAGAACAGTCCAATGAGTCGATGGCTAGTCTCGGCATCGGATTTATGGTCGCCACGTTTGCCATGTTCGCACTCCTGACGCTGGTATTTCGCTCTTACGTGCAACCGTTGATCATTCTCTGCACGATTCCCTTTGGTCTGACCGGTGCGATTCTGGGCCACTCGGTGATGGGGCTCCCATTGACCATGTTCAGCCTGTTTGGGTTGGTTGCGTTGACGGGCGTCGTGGTCAATGACTCGATTGTCTTGATTGACTTTATCAATAAGCGCCTGGCAGCCGGAGACGACTTGCAGACCGCGATCATCGCCGGTGGTTCGCGGCGTTTTCGCCCCGTTGTGTTGACATCTTTGACGACGATCGCCGGCCTCACACCGATTCTGCTGGAAAAGTCGTTCCAGGCCCAAGTCTTGATTCCGATGGCCAACAGCCTCTGTTTTGGCCTCGCCTTGGCGACCGTCTTGGTCCTGGTCCTAGTGCCCGCATTCTTTTGGTTATATGGCCGACTGGCCCTGGGATTTCCTGCCAGCATCGACGGCCCCGAGGCTTTGGCCATTACAGAACCGGCGGTTGCTGACGAGCAGTTCGTCAACCAAGCGGAATTGGACTCCGAAGTTGCGGTTCGTTAGCGCCCCGCTTGATCCTCTTACCTGCTTGTCTGCTTTGATACGCGTTTCTTGCTACGGGACACGGCAGAGTCTGCATTCGGCACATTCACTTGCGGCAACCATTTTGCCAACTCACTTCGAACCTTCCCCAAGTCTTCGCGCGTCGCCAGGTTCGTCCATTCCTGCGGGTCATTCGCATGATCATACAACTCCTCCGATCCGTTCGCATAGCGGATGTATCGCCAACGTTCCGACCGGACTGAATGATTATTGCGGCCGTGGGTTGTCAGCACGGGTCGATCCCAGTCGGCCTGAGGGTTCCGAAGCAACACACGGAGCGACCTTCCCTCCAAATGGTCGCCGATTGGCAAGTCGCAAAGATCGGCGAGTGTCGGATAAAGGTCCATCAGGGACACGGTCCTGTCACAGACACTCGGCTTCGAGACGCCAGACGCGGAGATCATTAACGGCACGCGAGCGGCCTCGTCCCACAGGGCGAATTTTCGCCAGTGCGATTTCTCACCCAAGTGCCAGCCATGATCGCCCCATAAGACAACAATCGTATTGTCGGACATCGGCCCATTGTCTAGAGCGGCAAGCAGCCGGCCCACTTGGGCATCGGCAAACGCGATGCTGGCCAGGTAACCCTGCACCGCGCGACGCCAGTTGTCTGACTCGATCACCTTGCGATGGTCACCGGTCGGTTTCGCCATCCTGATGCCAGCCGCCGGAACGTCCTTCAAGTCGTCTTCGCGGAATTGAGGCAGCGTGATCTCCTCGAGCGGAAATTGGTCGAAGTACTTTTGCGGTACGTACCACGGCAAGTGTGGCCGGAAAATGCCACACGCTATAAACGTCGGCTGCGAAGGTTTTCGACCTAGTGCGCCAATCGCCCAGTCCACTACGCGATGATCGTCCATTGTCCGGTCCGCGACGTTGAGCGGTCCCCAATCGAAATGCGCCGTGTTGGCGATGCCGTTGAGAGGACGATTAGGTGGAACCGGATCGCCAGCCTTCTTGAAGTAGAACTGCCACGACGCGTCGTCGGGGTATCTGCCATGGAAGATCTTCCCGCCACCAATCGACCGATAGCCATGCGCCGAGAAATGCTGTGGCAACGTGACCGCCTTCGGCAACGCCGGTCGCCATGGATGACTGTTCAAATAGACGCCGGATGTTGAAGGCCGGATTCCCGTTAGCAATGCGGCGCGCGACGGATTACACGCCGGTGCGGCGCAATAGGCACGAGTGAATAGCACTGAGCGTCCCGCGAGTCGATCGATATTCGGAGTGCGGCAATCTGGATGCCCGCCCAGGCAACCAATCCAGTCATTCAAATCATCGATGGCGATAAATAGAACATGAGATCGTTTTGAGGCTGCATCGGCAGCCTGCACTGTCGACCACATCGGCCCCAAAAGAACGGAGGAAAGGACGAATATGTGTCTAACTGGCTTCCAAGAGAGAGGAATCATGTGAGGCCGTGGGTGTAGGGAGGTTGAAAATGGGACAGTCGCCTGAAATTGCGAAATCGCGCCTACTCAAGTGACCACAAAGTGGAATTTAGTCGCCGCAGGCAAGGACTTCAAACGGCTGGTCCATGATTATTCGACTGAAACCCCTCAATTCACGTCAAATTAGTTGCCAGGACGCGGAAACCATGTCCGACTCTGCCTCGTCATTCTCCTTGAGAAGGCCCTCGCGCCTGTCTGAAGCAACCTCACAGCGCTCTTTGAAGCTTCACGGATGCTTGACGATCGAACCGAAGCAAAGAATAATGGGTACGCGTATTAATCGCTCACTCCACTGTCAGCGATGGATGTCTCTTCCATTGCCCTCCCGGAGAGTCCAAATTCGCTGGCTGACGTCCCACCCAAGATGCTGTCATTCCTCATAACTGTTTGAAACTAGCGACTTAGGAACGTATGGAAGTTTCTCGGGAGCCCAGCATGAATTCAGCGAATGCCGCGTTGACGAATCGATTCTCGTTGATGTCACAGTTCAATGACGTCTGCGACCAGCTTTCGGCAGACGACAACCTCGACACCTTTCAGAAGCCGATTTCGCACTGGGCTCGGCAGGGTGATCGTCGTCTGCCGTATGCGCTGCTGCGACATACGGTTTGTGAACTCATCAACACGCCGTTTGAGGCTCTGTCTTCGACACCGGGCATCGGACCAAAAAAAATCACCTCCCTGCTCGTGCTGCTCAATCGGGCGCTAACCGACCGTGGCCCCAAGACTTCTAGCGTCGTGGCAGAAGAGGCTCCAACGACATCCAAGGACGTTTTTGATGCCGATACGGTTTCTGAATCGGCGTGGGAAGACTGGCGCGCGACAGTGCAGCGTCGAGGACTAGAGAATCAAATGCTCGGCCAGCTCACACCTACGTTACGGGACTTGCCAACCGTAATCTGGGCGACGACGCTGGGCGAGTATCTGAACTACACGCTGGCTGATTTGCACGACCTAAAGACGCACGGTCAAAAACGGATCCAAACGATTTTGGAGGTCTTCTATATCGTCCACTTGGTTTTCCAAGAGGTTGGCAGTCATCCCAAACTCAGCATAGTCTTGCAACCCAGCTTTGTGCAGCCTGTTGAGCAATGGATTCAGTGCGAATTGGAAAACGACCGGATTCCCAAAATACATGACCTTCGCGAGAACTTGACGCTACCGCTGCTCAATCAGATTCAGGTTGATGGTGGCGATACAGTTCACCAGCTGGCGTCTGGACGACTGGGGATCGAAGCAGAACCGGAGAGCGTTCGCAGCCAAGCCGAGCGTTTGGATGTGACGCGGGCCAGAATCTACCAACAGCTGGAAACCTGCGGAGAGACAATGCGCATCCGTTGGCCAGCGGGTCGACGCTGGATGGCTGAATTGGCTGGAAAATTCGATTCGCTCGACGCCGACGACTCGGAACGGAGCCTGTTCGATGCGACTCGGTGGCTGGTGTTTCCTGAACGTGCGGATCAACGCATAGTCACCAATGTGATCACCCTCCAACCTGTCGAAGAGAGCGTCCCTTCACAATCGTGAAGAATGTAAGCACGTCGTTGGCTGAGAGGCACGGCCTCGCTAGCCTTTCTCAGCCCAGACCTGAACCAGTTCGACGAGCAACGACGTGGCCTGGACCATCTCATCCAGACACGCCCATTCCAACGGTGAATGCGGATTGTGCTGGCCAACCGAGAGATTAGGAGTTGGTAGGCCCTTGGCAGTCAACTGAGAACCATCTGTGCCCCCACGAATGATCGTCAACTGCGGTTGGCGGCCAAGTTGTTCGTGTGCGATACGCGCAAATTCGACCGCCCGTGGTTCTTCGCTCAGCCCTTCGCGCATGTTGCGATACTGGGGACGAATATCGACTGCAATACTGCAACCAGCAATCGTTGCCTCGACTTCCTTGGCGAGTTGTCGCAAATCATCGGCATAGTCTTTCAACGCTTCCGTCTCGAAATCACGCAGCAGGACATGGATCGTCGCGTCAGCCACACCGCCTTCGATTCGATACGGATGCTGAAATCCCTGTCGACCGTCCGTCGTTTCCGGAGCCAATCTGTTCTGCGGCATACGTGCCACGAATTCGGCAGCTGCGCGAACCGCGTTGACCATCCGATCCTTGCCAATCGACGGGTGAATGTTGACGCCCTGCACCGTGATCGTTGCCATATCGGCAGAAAACGTCTCGACATCAATTTGATTTACGCCAGGTCCGTCCAGCGTGTATGCCGCCGTTGCCTGCAGCGCTGCAACGTCGACGAAATCAACGCCGCGGCCGATCTCCTCGTCACAGGTAAACAAGATCCTAATTGGACCATGGATTATGTCTGGATGTTCGAACAGGGTGTCCGCCAATTCCATGATCGCCGCAATCCCTGCCTTGTCATCACCGCCTAACAAAGTGCTTCCGTCAGACGTCACCAGCGTGCAACCCCGTAACGACTCCAGTGCGGGATTTTCGGCCACCCGAATCACGTTCGCTGGGTTACCAGAAAGCAATATATCGCCGCCCTGATAGGCGTTGATGACCTGTGGTTTGACGTCGCGTCCGGTGGTTTCCGGAGATGTATCGAGATGAGCGTTGAAGGCGACCATCGGCCCCGAAGCTCCGTTGTTCGCTGGAATCGTGGCGGTGACGATTCCGTTGTCATCCTGTGCTGCATCAGCGATTCCGCAGCTCAGAAGCTCACGAACCAACAGCGCGCCCAGTTCCATTTGGCCTTCACTGCTCGGGTAGCGGTCGACGTCATCGACGGCCGTCGTATCGATCTGGACATACCGCAGAAATCGCTGCAATAGTCTTGATTGATTGACCATGTATCCTCCACCAACTGACTCTACAATGCCCATACGATACAACGACCGGAACCCGCGACAAGCCACCTGCGAAGAATCGGAATCTCTCGACCCATGAAACTGTTGGAATTAACGCTGGAAACTCCCGAGGAAAACCTCGCGCTTGACGAGGCGTTGCTTGAAGTGGCCGAAGCTGGCGAGGAACCAGGCGAGGTCCTCCGACTGTGGGAGTCCCCAGGACATGTTGTTGTGTTAGGCCGTTCCTCCAATGCCCAGGCCGAAGTCAATCTGGATGCCTGCCGCAGGCGAGGAATCCCTGTGTTGCGTCGAGCGAGTGGAGGGGCGACCGTGCTGATTGGCCCCGGCTGCCTGATGTACGCGGTGGTGTTGAGTTACGAGCGACGTCCGCAATTGCGAATGATCGAAATGGCCCATCAGTTTGTCTTGGAACGACTTCGCCGAGCGATCGAACCCCAGGTACCAGAAATCACATCGTCAGGGACCAGCGACTTGACGATGAACTTGCGGAAGTTTTCCGGCAATAGCCTGAGGTGCCGGCAGCGGCACCTGCTGTATCACGGTACGATCGTCTACGATTTTTGCATGGCGATGATGTCTGAATGCTTAGCAGCGCCGGCTCGGCAACCCGATTATCGAAACGGTCGCACGCATCAAGACTTTGTCGCCAATATCCCCATCGATCCTGACATACTCCGTGGCCAGTTGGCTCATACCTGGGAGGCTGCATCACCCCTGCAAGATTGGCCCAGCACAGAGACCGCGCGGGTGGTCGCAGAAAGGTACTCTCAAGCCAAATGGCGAATCGGTGGCAATTAGACGATGCAAGAAAAAAGAGGAGCCTCCGACCTGGGCAGAGGTCGAAGGCTCTTGGGCGTTGAGTGCAGGTCGGGGTAGAAACCTAACACTCATCGTAAAGTGGCATGCCACTGGCGATTGTACTGAGAGGACGCAAATCTGACAACATGCGAACAGATTTCTTTGTGAACATCTTGTCGCTCGAAGGTCGTGTCAATTCGCGCGGCTTCAGGAAAGCTGCGAACAACGGAGAAGAATCTGCACAAATTGGTTCCTATCGACCACTCCAACGCAGGGTCAATCACTACTAACGAGGGACGCACTTAGCTGCGCCTAACCGTAGAAAACGGCGATTGCCCGCCTTCAAAAACATCGATAATGATCGTCAATTCCGCCGGTCAAGCCTCGAAACATCCATGATGTTCCCAGCGGTTTACTGATCAATTTCCACGACGTGAAACTAACCGTCAGCGTCCATCAACTCATACGCGCCAATGCAGACAGATGAACAGGAGGACGCAGAGGAAACAGAGACGGCAGAATCAGGAACTCTGCTTTCTCTGCGTCCTCCTGTTCAAAATCTGCATCCAAGACAACCCAATTGACGTACCGGCCGGTACGTCCAACAATGCACGCGTTAGCCGCCCCAGGTCAGAGGCGGTCCCACCGCACTGGTCACTGTTTTCCGCTGTTATTCAGGGTAAATGTCTTCTAACCCGATGGACTTTTGATGAACTTTCTTGAAAGCCAGGATCCTGACATTTGGACGGCCATTCAGGCAGAATGCCGACGCCAGCAAGACGGTCTGGAGATGATCGCCAGCGAGAACTACACCAGTCCTGCCGTCATGCAGGCAGTTGGCAGTGTGCTCACTAACAAGTATGCCGAAGGCTATCCTGGCCGTCGTTATTATGGTGGTTGCGAGCACGTGGACGAGATTGAAACGTTGGCCATCGACCGCGCCAAAGAGCTGTTCGGTGCCGAGCACGCCAACGTCCAACCGCATTCGGGTTCACAAGCGAATACGGCAGTCTATCTGACTCTGTTAGAACCCGGCGACACGGTTCTTGGGTTGGACCTGGCGCACGGTGGACACCTGACGCACGGGATGCGTCTCAACCTGTCAGGCCGGCTGTATAACTTCATCAGCTACGGTGTAACGCAAGACACGCACCGCATTGACTTTGACCAGGTTGCGCGGCTGGCGCATGAACACCGGCCGAAACTGATTGTCGCTGGCGCCAGCGCGTATCCGCGAGAAATCCATCACGATCGATTTGCCCAAATCGCCGCCGACGTCAGCGCGAAGCTGTTCGTCGATATTGCACATTACGCGGGACTGGTCGCGGCGGGGCTGCACCACAACCCCATCCCCGTGGCGGACTTTGTCAGCACGACGACTCACAAGACGTTGCGTGGACCGCGGGCCGGGTTGGTCATGTGTCGCCAAGAGTATGCCAAGGAACTCAACCGGAGCGTCTTCCCCGGTCTCCAAGGCGGTCCGTTGATGCACGCCGTGGCTGGCAAGGCCGTTTGTTTCCGTGAAGCCCTGCAACCCGAATTCAAACAATACGCTCAGGCAGTAATCAACAACGCCAAGACGTTAGCCGACGAACTTGCGGGCGGCGGATTGCGGCTAATCAGCGGCGGAACGGATAATCATCTGATGCTGGTCGACGTCACCACGTTGGGAATCAGTGGCAAACTGGCAGAGAAAGCGCTCGAGCGGTGCGGCATCACGGTGAATATGAACATGGTTCCTTATGACGAACGTAAGCCGATGGATCCGTCAGGAATCCGAATCGGTACGCCGGCGCTCACGACACGCGGGATGTCAACCGATACTATGAGGACGATCGGTGGTTGGATGCTTGAGGCATTGCGCCATCCCGATGACGCCGGAGTCCATCAACGAATTCATGCGGAAGTCAAACTGCTTTGCGATCAGTTTCCCGTGCCGGCCGCTGCTTTGGAGACTGCCTAGGTTGGCAATTTCAGAGGGATTCGCACCGATATTGAAACCTGATCGACGCGAACGATTCCGTTACGATGAATTAACCAAGGAAACCTGCTGCCATGGCGGATACGTACAAAATCCTGATCGCCGACGATAATGAAGCGAATTGCGAGTTGATGGAAGCCTATCTGGCCGGCATCGACTGTGAGACGGAGATCGCAGTCGATGGTCAAGACACGCTGGACAAGGTGGCGTCTTTTCAACCAGACCTGATTCTGCTCGACATCATGATGCCCAAATTCAATGGGTTTGAAGTTTGCGAGAAGATCAAATCGGATCCAGTCAACAAGCGAACCATGGTGTTGATGGTAACCGCGCTCAACGAACTCGGTGATATCGAACGAGCCCTCGCGGCCGGCACGGACGACTTCCTTTCTAAGCCAGTCAATAAACTGGAGCTGCTCAAACGAGTCGAGAATATGCTCCGTTTCAAGGATTTCGGCGACGAGAACGAGCGACTTCGGCGGTACATCCAAGAGATGGAAGACAGCGGCGAATCACGACTCACGGATTGACCTTCCCTCCGAACGTGGGCCGGTCGGGAGACCGGCCCGCAACGTGGTCGGGAGACCGGCCTCCAACGTGTTGCAGTTGGCATTTCCGGAACTGCGCTGCGCTTGTTTCAGCCTTCTTAGTTGAAACTCGAGATTTCAATCTGCCGCTCGCCTGACGCGACGACGGCCGCACTACTTTGCATTGCGGTTAATTGGCTCTTCGACGACCAGCTCTGCTGGGAAGTCGGCCGATGCATTGCCACCGCGCTTTGACCAGCGTTTGTTCTGCGAGTTGCCCTTCGGCTGATTCATCGGAATGTCCATCCCTCCCGACTCGCCAAGGATCTCATACAGACGGTCTTCCATCTCGCCGGCCAGTTTTCTGTGATTCGGATCGAAAATGAGGTTATTTGTTTCACCAGGGTCCGCTTTCAGATCGTACAACTCGTCTGCGTCCCACAGTCCGTAATATGTAATGTACTTAAACTGATCTCCCCGCAGAGCAAACTGGGTCGGCGACTGGGGGAAGTTCTTTTCCCAATAGTACACGTAGAGAAAAAATTCACGCCAGTTTTCCGGCTTGTTGTTGGGAATGTCCAGGAAGCTACGGCCATCCATGTAGGCGGGCGTTTGCAGGCCAGCGGCATGGAGGATCGTCGGACCGACATCGATATTGCCGATGACCTGCTCGACGACTTTTCCGCCATCGAACAGGTCTGGGCATTGCATCATCATGGGAACGCGAATCGACTCCTCGTATGACACGCGCTTATCGATCAAACCGTGCTCGCCGAACATGAAGCCGTTGTCGCCCATATAAACAACCAGTGTCTCGTCATGAACACGCATCTTCTTGAGTTGCTGAAGGACTCGACCAACGCTATCGTCCACGGCCAACGTTGCCTCGCAGTAGCGTCGATACAAATAGTCCAGCCCCTTGTCACTGTGGTAGGAAAAGTCGATACCGTGCCAACTGTTGCGTTGATCACGAACCCACCGCGGAGCATTTTTGGCGGCGGTGATCTCTTCGCCGCGAGGCAGATCGAGCTTGACGTTTGCGTACCGACCTTCGTGCCGTTTGGCGGGCGTGAAGTTGGCGTGAACCGCCTTGTGTGACAGATACAGGAAGAACGGTTTGTCACCGTTCTGCTGCTCAAGCCACTCGACGGCATAATCCGTCAATTCGTCTGTGACATAGCCTTGCTGCGGAACCCGCTTGCCATTGACATTCAGGGTGTACCTGGGACCGGGCGGAAGATAATTCCCTTGCCCGCGAAAACTGACCCAGTGGTCGAATCCGGGACGTGGATCATCATGGGCACCACCCATGTGCCATTTGCCGATATAGGCCGTCGAATAACCGGCACGCTTCAGATATTGCGGAAAGAAAATTGTGCCGGACGGGACGAGCCGATTGTTGTCAATCACCCGATGCTTGTGTGTGTAAAGCCCCGTCAGGATGGACGCTCGGCTTGGCGAGCAAAGCGATGTCGTGACAAACGCATTCTTGAGGTGGACACCGTTACGCGCCATTGAATCCAAGTGAGGCGTCTCCAGAAACGGATGTCCCATGAATCCCATTGCGTCGTAGCGATGATCATCCGTCAGGATGAAGATCACGTTCCGCGGCTTGGATCCTGTTCGCTTGCCAACGGCCGGCAATTCCACCTTGGCGGCATCCGCAGTGGTCCGAACTTCCTGCGCGTATATCGGTTCTCCAGCGACACAGGCGAAAGCTGCCGGCAAGAACAGGCTGAGCAAAGTAAGGCGGTAAATACGGTGAATCATCTGTTGTCTCTCCCGAGCATGATGCGCTATCGATCTCCAGCACATACGGTGATCGGAACCGGCGTCGCTTGCAAGGGGCGGTCTTCGGCCGGCTACGCACCGGCTGGATTTGACGAGTCAAATCAATCAGAATGGACCGCTCGCTGCCGCGGCAATCGAATCTGAACCAGTAAGCTTGTGTCAGTTTTCTTACAGATGAGTCAAGTTATCAGCGATGGGCACCGACCGCAGGTTGCTCGGGGAGCGGGTCGCCGCAACCGAGCGATAGCTTATCTCGGTCTGAGGCACAGCCTCACGACGTCTCAAGAGCAGAAAGTAATGTGTGAACGAAGCGCACCTCACGGCTACTGGAGAGATACCACCGGTTCCAGTCGACCGACGGTGGTTGGCTCGCCCAATGACAGTGCTCGCGCTGCTTGCCGCAACCCATTTCCTGGTTGACCTCGTCGCTGGAACGACCAATCCGATCTGGCCAACACTCGAAGAGAATCTCCGGTTGAACACCGGCGGCCTGCTTTGGGTCTACGTCGCCTGGTCGATCGCCACGTCCTTCAGCCAGCTGCTGTTTGGGTTGTGGGCTGATCGTAATCACAGCCGCTGGCTGGTCTGGACCGGTCCATGCATTGCAATTCTCTGTATCAGTTGTGTTGGCCTCGTCAATTCACAAGTTGCTTTGGCGTTTTTGTTTGTCGTCGGAGGACTAGGGGTTGCGGCGTTCCACCCCGAGGCTGCTGCAACTGCCGGTTCGCTCTTACCCAACCGGCGCAGCCGCGCGATGGCGGTCTTTGCGCTGTGCGGCTATTTGGGGCAAGCGGCAGGACCTTGCTACAGCGGTATCATGACTGATCAGTTTGGTGTCGGTGGATTGCGAGTGGGGATCGTTTGGGGCCTGCCGATTCTCTTCGTCCTTTATCTTGGTCTTCGCGGCGCGCCAGTCATCTCGCCACACGATGCATCGGGGAACGCCCCGAAATTCGAGGCAGGTGGCAAGCTATCGCTGATTGCGTTGTTGCTGGCCGTTGGTGCGTTGCGAATCCTGCCGGCTTTGGGGGTGCCTCTGGCCCTCGCCTATACATTGAAGTCGACAGATGCTCCCAATGCAGTGATCGGCGCTGTTCAATCGTCCTTCATGGCCGGCATCGGTTTGGGTGCGATGGTGTGCGCAGCGCTGATTCGACACAAGCGCGAACGCACTGTCTTGTGGGTGCTCCCACTTTGCGCGGCTCCCTTCCTGGCGGCTCTTGCCTATGCAGGCGGGTGGATGCTGATCAGTCTGGTCGGTGCCTGCGGCCTGTTGCTGGGCGTGACGATGCCTGTCTATATCAGTTATGGACAACAGATGCTTCCGCACGGCCAGCGAGTTGCCAGTGCGATCACGATGGGTGTGAGTTGGGGGATCGGCGGAGGTATCGTGGCCTTCGTACTGTGGATCTGCATGAAATACAACTCGCTTTCCAGCATTTTTGGATTCTTCGCGTTGGCTGCGATTCTGAGCGCTGTGCTTTGCTATTTCCTGCCGGATCCCGATCACAAGGAGCATTATTTCGAGTCGTTTGATGATTGAAGTTCCCTACGAAAAACTCACGCGGTTTTCGGGAAACTTGGCCACGTGCCTGGAAGCGGGTGTCAGTGTCGAACAAGGCCTCAAGTCTTCCAAGCGGTCGTTGGGGCCGACACGCTTTGGCGGGGCGATTGAAGTTGCCGAGATTCGTGTGCGACAGGGAGCTACGCTGCACGATGCACTTGCAACCGAAGCCGCTCCATGGCCGCATTTTTTTTGCCGATTCTGGATGCTGGCGAACGGGCAGGTAGGACCGATGAGTCTCTGCGGTTTCTGGAACGTCATTGCAAACTGCTCGTCGGCCCGGCCCACGCTATCCGCAACGCCTGGTTATTTCCGTTGGTTATCATGCTGTTTGGGACGACGATCCGATTGGGTATCATCGCTGCCACACTGCCGCTGAGCAGCCTGTTTGGCGAGGCAGTTGAGTCGTTACGCGGGTATGCCACGCTAGCTCTCATCGCGATCGTTTTGGTCGCTCCCCCATTTCGACCGCTAGTTGATCCACTCAAACTGGCCCTTCCCTGGCTCGGCGCCGCCGAACGCGAGCTGGCCATGAATCGTTTTTTTCAAGTCTTCGCCATGATGTATGCCACGGGAGGTCGGCGAGTTCAAACGATGATTCGTTTTTCGGCCCGCTGCGTCAATAACATCACTGTCCGCAAAGATCTGTTACAGGCCGCGGAACAAATCCAGCAGGGTGAATCGCTGCCTCAAGCGTTCGAATCAACGCGCCTCGTGACACCTTCTGAGAAAGAAGTGATCGCTGCCGGCGATTTGTCTGGTACGCTAGAGAGAGCGTTTGAGCGAATCGCCTACGAAACGGGTGAGAAACTGACCTTCCGCATGGAGATTATCACGCGTGTCGTCTCGCGGATCACGATGTGGTTGGTGATGGGCTCATTGATTCAAGTGATCTTGGCCCTCTTGTCTCGTTAGTGCGAGTAGCACGGACGTGTAGCGTACGCGACGCCTTGTTTCTAAGTCCTATATGACGAACGACCCGTTACACTTACGCCGAATGCGCTCAAGTGCCCTCATTGCACATTTGACCAATTCCGCCGAACGGTGAATGACACTAATAGGAGACAACGCGAGATGGACCCCAAGGACCCGAACTTCATTCGAGACTCCAGCCTGGATTCGACCGGCTATCGCTTGCTCACACCAGCGACCATCGTTCAGCTCGATCAGCTTCGCCGGACACTACAGATTATCGTCGCGTCGTTGATACTGGGTGTTGTGTCTTTTGGCGGGTTTGCCATCGTCCAGAGCGAAGGGCCAAGAACATTTTTCGGTCCCGATCGTATGGACATTATGTTGGGCCTGGCAGTGATCTGTGCTGTTGCTTCGATTGTCGCGCCGATCCTTGTTGCTCAAACACCTCATGGCAGCACGCCCAATGCGCAACCAGCGATGCAGACCATGCTTACCGGCGACGCCGGCCACGATCACGCCATCTACGAGGCACAGCGAATTCAAGTTACAACAATCATTGGTTGCGCGCTGCTGGAAGGAGGCGCGTTTGCCAATCTGTATGCGCTCCTCACAAGGAACGACCTGGTCCATGCGCTGGTCGCCGTCATTCTGCTGATTGGGATGGTCCTGCGATTTCCGACACGGTCCAAGTACCTACGCCGCATTGATCATGCAGTCGAAGAAGCGAGGCTGGAACAGCCAATTTCGAAATGAGCGAGTATTGCGACGCAACCTGAAGTTCGGGCGTACCTCGCCGTGGCTGTTGATACGAGCTTGCTAGGCTGCATCTTGTGAGGACTGATCCACTGGTCGTGCCAGCACCTCCTCACAGGCCCTCACCACACGGTCGACTTCGATGGCGCGCATCGCGTCGTTGCTGGCACGCCGTCGCGCTCGGCTGGTGCCTGCCTGGTAATGATCTTGGATCGAAATATGCTGTGGACCGTACGCGCCAGAGTCTTGGTAACGTGTGGTTCCGTGTAATCCTACGCATGTTGTGCCAACGGCACTGGCCAGATGCAGAGGTCCCGTGTCCGAACCCAGAAACAGACGAGCACGCCGCAAGAGCGTTGCCAATTCAGGCAATGAAGTGACGGGAGCAAGAACTGCGTGACCGCCCGAGTGGGTCAAAATCTGTTCTGCCCACGCGCGTTCACGATCTCCCGCCCAGGCAACCAGCGTAGGGATTCGATGGTGCTGGCCGAGCACTCGGGCCACTCTTCCATATCGGTCTGCCGGCCACAAACGAGAATCCCATCCGGCGCCCGGATTCATGACCACGTAACTACCGGTCAAGTGAGCACAGTGCAAAAATCCAGTCGCCTTTTCCTCTGCTGACGGGTTCGTGGGCAGACAGAATTGCACCCTTGGCGAATCAACGCCCAACGCCTGCAACAGTTCCAGCTGGCAGTCGACCAAATGTCGAGCGGATTGTTTGATGAAATGATTGTTCAACCAGAGGCTAAGCTCTTTGCCTCGCGGCGTTTGAAATCCGATTCGCTGCTTCGCCCCCGATAGCCAAGCCAACATCGCACTCTTGGAGAGACTCTGTGGGTCGATCGCGACATCGAACTTCAGCGCGCGAAGTTCCTTTCGCACGGACCGGATCTTCTGCCATGATTTGAGCCAACGTTTCCCCACAACAATCAGTCGGTCGAGCGCAGGGTGATTTTCAAGCAACGGGGCCGCAGCCGGTTCGACCGCCCAAGCCAAAAACGCTTTGGGATACTGTTCTCGCAATGCGCACAACATAGGAGCTGTCAGAATGCAGTCCCCAACAGCGCTCAGTCGACAGATCAGGATGCGCGGCGCGGTGTTTGAGTTCATGGTGCTTCTCCAAGTCTTCGCTCGAGATCTGCTTCCAACGGCGTTGCAATGTTGCTTCCGACTCCCCAGAGTTGAATCGGTTTGGCCTCCACGTTATTGCCCGACTCCATTGGATCTTCGCTGTGATAGTCTGCCTGAAGAATATCTTGCTTTTCGGCATCCGGATCGGGAAAGATATGCTGGATATCGTAGGCCACGGCGGACCGCGTGTGACGCACGTTGTCTGAGCCAAGCACAGGGATACGAAGTGTCTCGCCGGCAAATCGCGTTCCCTTGTGGATGCTGCCGTTTTGAAAGGGGCCGGCACCAAAGAGCCAGAAATCCTGGGAAGTACTACGGGCGCGAGCGATTCCTGACTGCCAGATTGGGTGGCCTGTCTCACGTTCGAATGCAAATACAGCAATCTTGACGGCGCCCACATGACCTTCCTTCCGTGCAAACGAAATCTCGGGGATGGTGGGAATTACCGGCGCACCGGGAACCAATGTGGCTGCAGTTGAAAGCGCATTACTGGCTGGGATGCCAAACGAAACTTCGTTCCCGTCAGAACCCAGAGTCCCAACTCTTGCTTCGACAATGACTTCCGCGGCCTCGTGATTTTCAACCAACCAACAATCGGCACCGATCATCTGCTGTCTCAACGAACTAATGATGTAGTCCGCATTGACAAAGCCCGCACTTTTGACGTTGCGAATGTACTTCGAATCAAGAAAGACCTTGCGGCCCGCCAAGGTGCGAAAATCAATGCTCGACACGGCATAATCGACCGCATCGGAGACCAATAACTGTTCAGTGGCGATGCGGCTCTTCGTCGCGCCGCAGCCAGTGAAGATCACAGCTCCCAACAGGATTGCTAAGGGGAATCGGCAAGGAAAACGGAACATTGAAACTCTGCTAGCGGTGGTTTCTGCGCCTGCGTTAACAGGTTTATCATCGCGGCGGCGGAGTATAGCGAAAGTTGACGGTTGCAAAAGCGCGATTATTGGCCAAAATCGTAATATGGATGGACGATGCCGACACATGCTGCGTCGCTGGCCCCTCCGAGCTTGCCCCAATCCCCACGCCAACCAGAGACTTCAACAGTCAACCAAACAATCCACTCAACCACTATAGGTGTGATGCAAGAATGTCTAGAATCACGACGTGCCTGATTGGAATGATCCTCGCGTGTCTGCAACTGGGTTGCCATGCGGAACCTGTTCCTCTGTCGCTGGCAGTTGAGGAGCCTGTCGCCATGGCTGAAGAAGCTAACTTGCCAACGCCAGATCCCAAGCCCGCCCCTGCGAAGGTTGCCGTAGCGACGTTCGGTGCCGGTTGCTTTTGGTGTACCGAAGCCGTCTTCTTGAGACTTGATGGCGTTACGGCCGTCGAGTCCGGATACGCAGGCGGTTTTGTCAAAAACCCAACCTATAACGCTGTCTGTGCTGGCGAAACGGGACACGCCGAGGTTTGTCGGATCAGCTACGACCCGGACAAGATCGGCTACGACGAACTGTTGAAAGTGTTCTGGATGACGCACGATCCCACAACACTAAATCAACAGGGTGCGGATCGTGGCACACAATACCGTTCCGTGGTGTTCCACCACGACGAAACGCAGAAAGAACTGGCCACGAAATTCAAAAAAGAACTGGACGAGTTAGGTGCGTTCCCGGCCCCGATCGTGACGGAGATCAGCCCGCTCAAGGAGTACTACAAGGCCGAAGAATACCACCAGAACTACTTCGAACAGAACCCGTTCCAGGGATATTGCCAGGCGGTCGTGCGGCCCAAGATCGCGAAGTTCGAGAAAGTTTTCAAGGATAAACTGAAAGCGACGCCGTAAGGTGCATGTTCGAATGGAACTGAACCGATCTACGATATCGGTCTGCATTTCAGAGCAACGCGACTACGCTTGGACCTGACGCAGGACTACACCTCGCTGCCCGTGGGCGAGAGCATCTCTAGTGCCTCTTCTAGAGAATCCGCGCATTCAAACGCTACGTTGCCATTATGCTGCGATGGCTGAAGAAGTCTCTTCGCCGTGAGAATCTTGTGTATGAACGGCATGATGTTGCACAGGACGAGCCGTCCCTGTTTTTCGCGAACGGCATGTTTGACGCTGATGAACGCCACGCATCCCAAGCTGGTCATGAAGGTCAGATTCCCCATGTCCAAAACAAACTTCGTTGCCTTCGACTTCTTGACGGTATGGCTCAAAATGTACTTCAGATCGTGCGCGACGACACTATCTTTGATCTGCTCGGTCTCGATCCTCATCATCAACACATCATCGTGTCGAATGGCCGTGATCAGATTATTAATGTTCACTTGCGATGCCTTGCCTGTTCTGTTGCCGACGGTTGGTGGTAGAAAATTCGCATGGCTGCTTCTCTTCAGCTATGCGAACGCCAGAATAGGCCCACTCTTCAATTCTACCCGCTCAGTCGGAGGATTGCGATACCTTAGGCCTGGTGTTTGTTCGAAACGTGCCTTTCCGCCCCAGGAACTCAGTTGGGACCTTCGCGGCGACACTTGGAGCCCGAGGCCGGCACGTTAGAATGACCAGTGCGAGTCGCACGGACGTGTAGCGTGCGCGACGCCTTGTTTCTAAGTCCTATGTGACGAGAAACCCGCTACACTTATGCCGCGTGCGCTCTAAGTTGCGATGGACGCCCCCAAATACAAGGCACGGAGAGGTTTTAGCAGTGGAGAACTCGGAGGCCACGTCAGGTTTGTCTTGGGCTGACTTGACGTCCAAATTGCAACAGCGCGAGCAGGAGATCCTTCAGGGGGGCGGCGAACAGGCGATTGAGCGACAACACGCCAAAGGCCGCCTGACGGCCCGTGAACGAATCGCTCGCTTGATTGACCCTCGCGCAACGTTTCGTGAAATCGGGCTCTGGTGCGGCGATGGAATGTATGACCAGTGGGGCGGAGCACCGGCGGCCGGGGTGGTCACAGGCATCGCACAGGTGAAGGGTCGTCGCCACATGATCGTGGCCAATGACGCTACGGTGAAAGCGGGTGCCTTCTTTCCGGCGACAGCGAAGAAGACATTACGCGCGCAGAGGATTGCCTTCGCCAATCGGCTGCCCTTGATCTACCTCGTCGATTCTGCAGGCGTGTTCTTGCCATTGCAAGAAGATGTGTTTCCGGACGAAGACGATTTCGGACGCATCTTTCGTAACAACGCCGTCATGTCCGCGGCGGGAATCTCACAAACTGCGGCCATCATGGGGAACTGTGTCGCCGGCGGTGGATATTTGCCCGTGCTGTGCGACAAAGTGCTAATGACCTCGGGTTCAGGCCTCTACCTAGCTGGCCCGGCGCTCGTCAAAAGCGCCATCGGCCAAGAAGTCTCCAGCGAACTGTTGGGCGGCGCGAACATGCACGCCGCCATCAGTGGCACCATAGATTTTCACGAGCCCGATGACGATGCCTGCTTGGATCGGTTGCGACGTCTCGCCGAGCTTATCCAACCCGATGCCGACATTCCCCCAACGCCGTTTACACGACACGACAGCCAACCGCCGCAGCGTCCGACGAGCGACGTCTTAAACGTTGTCGATCTTGATCCGCATCGCGAATACGAGATCCGCGAAGTGCTGGACTGCGTGGTGGATGTGGATAGCTTCGACGAGTACAAGGCCGACTTTGGAAAGGCGGTCGTTTGCGGAACGGCCCGGATCGGAGGGTTCTCCGTTGGGATCGTGGCCAACCAGCATCACCGGATCAAGACCGCCAATGGCGAGTATCAGTTTGGCGGTGTGATGTACGTCGATAGCGCTGAAAAAGCGGCCCGTTTTGTCATGGCGTGTAACCAAGATTGGTTGCCCCTGTTGTTCCTGCAGGATGTCAACGGCTTCATGGTCGGCTCAGAGTCCGAACGTGCGGGAATCATCAAAGCAGGTGCCAAGCTCGTTAATGCTTTGAGCAACAGTCGCGTGCCCAAGGTGACCGTCATCATTGGCGGATCTTTCGGTGCGGGGAATTACGCGCTATGCGGCAAGGCCTTTGACCCCCGTTTCATCTTTGCCTGGCCGAACGCACGTTGCGCGGTGATGGGCGGCGATCAGGCGACCGACACGTTGCTAGACATCACCGTCAAGGCAATGCAAAGGCAAGGCGACGAGATCGACGCGGCGGAACTGACCGCGTTACGAGATCGTGTCAAGTCTGATTACGATCGCCAAGTCGACGTCCGTTATGCTGCCGCCCATGGCTGGGTCGATGCGATCGTTGACCCCACCACCACGCGCGAAACGTTGATCGACACGTTGGAAGTCGTGACCCGTTCCGCGACGGAAGAACCGTTTCGCACGGGCGTCTACCAGGTATGACCTGTACTTGGGATTTCTGCCGCACCTGCTCGACT
The DNA here is from genome assembly GCA_030744725.1 of Pirellulaceae bacterium. Taxonomy (GTDB): domain Bacteria; phylum Planctomycetota; class Planctomycetia; order Pirellulales; family Pirellulaceae; genus ARS98. Next base: position 1,268 of record JASLPZ010000017.1, on the reverse strand, counting down.
CATGCTAAAAAAAAGCACTGAATGATGCGACCCGAGCTAAGCGCGATCAAATGGGAAGGCGATCACTTCGCGAATGTCCCTTGCACCGGTGGCGGCCATCACCAGGCGATCGAAGCCGAGTGCGACGCCGCAGCAGGCAGGTAGCCCGTGGTCCATCGCAGCCAACAACCGGATCGATTCCGGCAGCAATGGTTTCCCATCCGCTCGTCGCTGCTCGTTGGCGCGTGCGTTACGTCTTCGCAGTTCGGCCGCGTCCAACAATTCATGATAGCCGTTGGCCAGTTCGACGCCGTCGACGTAAAGTTCAAATCGTTCGGCAACGGGTGGATCGCCGTCACGCACGCCAGCCAACATTGCTTGGCTGGCTGGATAGTCGTAAACAATCGTTGGTGCGTCTCGACCCAAATGTTGCTCGACACAGCTGACCAACAGCAGGTCAAGCCAGTGGTCCCGATCGGCGTTTTCATAAACAGCTGGAATCGCAATCCCGTGACTGGCAGCAGCTTCGTATAGCGCCGACAAGTCAGCGCGATGGGGGTCTACGCCGGCATAACGTTGGAACGCTTCACCGTACGTAACCTTGTTCACGCCACTGGTAGCCAACAGCGTGCCGGCCAATTCAGCCAGCAAGTCCATACCCGCCTGAAGGCCATCGCCCACGCGATACCATTCGGCGATTGTGAATTCTGGATTGTGCAAACTCCCTTGCTCATCATGACGAAAGGCTCGAGTCACTTGATAGATGGCCTCAGCACCGGAAGCGAGCATACGCTTCATGCCGAACTCGGGCGACGTCTGCAGCCACATAGGCTTTACGGAAGCGGCGTCGTTGCACGTTGGTGAAAGTAGCTGCATTGGGTCGAGATGACGATCAACCACCGTGTCAGCCGATAGTATTGGCGTTTCGACTTCCAAGAATCCACGCTCGTTGAAGAACGTGCGGAGTCGATGCAGAAGCGCAGCCCGCCGGCGCAATCGTTCCCAACTGGCCGTCGGTGCAAAATCACTCATCGGTTCACCTGCGGCCAACGGGGTTGGCCAGCGAGAAGTCGGCGCGATCAATTGCTGACGCGTTCGATGTAGTCGCCCGTGCGCGTGTCGATCTTGACCGTGTTGCCTTCTTTAATGAAGATCGGCACTTGGAATTCGGCCCCCGTTTCGACCTTGGCTGGTTTGGTCACATTGGTCGCCGTATCGCCTTTGGCGCCCGGTTCGCACTCGGTGATCAGCAGTTCGACGTGGTTTGGCGGCGTCAGCGTAATTGGGTT
>JASLPZ010000179.1:0-14112 GCA_030744725.1 Pirellulaceae bacterium | reverse complement strand
ACCCGCTTCTGACCCAAACCCCGTCCATTGGTGTGGGCCTTTATGGGGGGGGGTTTTTTTTGCGGCCAACTACTTCCCTTCGTTAGACCCCACGGCCCCAAAAACACCCCCGACCCCGTCACTTTAACCACGGGCGCTCATGGGAAGAACTGAATCGCATTCAATCGCGGTTCCTCAGCAGACTGTTAGCTGCGTTTGCCGATGCGAGCCAGAACGGTGTTGACCGTTTGCCGAAGCACCGTACCGCTGCGACGAAGCCCTTGAATTTCCTTGGGCCAGAGGTCAATCTGCAGTCGATCACAGACACCAGCACGGCCTACGATGGTTGGCACGGAAAGCGCGACATCACGGATGTCGTAGCATCCGTTCTGTACCGACGAGACCGGCAGCACCAGTCGTTGATCGAGAGCGATTGCGTGAATTACATCACGAATGGCGATGCCGACAGCGAAGCCGGCACCACCTTTCTTCCCAATCACTTCAGCACCCGAGCCTTTGGTGCGTGTGAAGAGTTCTGTTGCCACGTTTGGCGTCCAGCCCGGCAGCTTGTCCAACGGAAAGCCGCCCACCGTCGCACCGGACCAGATGGGCACCATGCTGTCGCCGTGTTCACCCAGGATGAGGGCGGACGTCTGCGTCGGCGGAATGCCCATTCGCTGCGCGATCAAACTGCGAAAACGAATCGTATCAAGCTGTGTCCCCAGGCCGATTACTTGCGAATGAGGCAGACCAACACGATCGGCGGCGACATACGTCAGCACATCGACAGGATTCGACACGACAAACACAATTGTGTCCTGCTTCAGGCCGGCCTCGACCACGTCGTCCAAAATCGCCAGGAACAGATCTGTATTTCGGCTGATGAGGTCAAGTCGTGATTCGTCGGGCTTGCGCCGCAGGCCGGCTGTGATGCAGACCACGTCGCTGTCGGGAATGTGCTCGTAGCCGCCAGACGAAATGATTTGATCTGCTGTACTCGGGCCGCCGTGCAGCAAGTCCAGCGCCTAGCCCGCGGCCATATCCTGATTGACGTCGACTAAGGCGATTTCGCGAACGGTTGCACCGCATTGTAAAGCAAATGCAGCGCTTGACCCGACCAATCCGCCGCCGCCAATAATGCTGACTTTCATGGAGTTATTCGTTCTCGCTGTAGGGTGTCTTTTCAAGTTTTCCGTCGTATTACGGAAACGCCGCGGCAGGGAAACGCATCCGGCGACGAGTGGTGTCTGTGCCTAACGCTTCGCCAATTCGGCAACCACGCGCTCGGTGATCGCTTGAATGAGCGCTTCCTGGTTCGTGCTGCCGACATCTGTCGTGGAAGTCGGAGCGCCGGACGACATCGGAGGCGGTGCATCAAAAGCTTGACGTTCGACACCGGATGCCTGCCAACTGTCGCGGAAGATGTCGTTCGCGCAGACGTCGCAGTCTTCGTATTCTTTCGAGTTGCGAGGATCGTCCCAACCCCATTGCTGTTTCAGCTCCAACAATTCGCGTTCCTTCTCCTCGGTGAAATAATTCACCTTCCCCAGACTCTTGGCCAGCATCAACATGCGACAATAGGCGTCCAAGATCTCGGTCCACCAATACGCCTGTTCGACATCGACTCCGTAGCTGACCGTGCCATGGTTGGCCAAGATGATCACATTGGTTTTTTGTACAAAGGGGATGATTGTGTCGGCGAATTGTTGACCACCAGGGGTTTCGTATTTTGTGATGGGCACGTCGCCCAGAAACACCTCGACTTCCGGCAACACGCACTGGGGAATCGGTTCGCGAGCGATTGCGAAGGCGGTGGCGTGGGGCGGATGGCAATGCACCACGCTCTTGATGTCCGGTCGATTGCGATAGATTTCCAGATGCAACAGCGCCTCGCTCGACCGCTTCTTCCGACCGGACAGCTGCTTCCCTGTCATGTCGACAGTCGAGATATCATCGGGTTTCAGGAAACCCTTCGAATGCATGGTGGGCGTACAGAGGACTTCGTTGTCACTGATGCGGACGGTGATGTTACCGTCATTCGCGGCGGCGAAGCCTTTGTTGTAGATGCGACGGCCGATCTCGCAGATGTCTTGCTTGATTTTGTGAGCGTTCATCATGGTTCAGTTTTCGATTTGGGTCTCTAGTTTGCGAACTTGTGATTTGTTGATATTGATGTCGTCCAAAATGGCAGCCGAATAGGCGTCCACCGGTTTCTCGTCGGGGTAGAATGGCGCGGCAGCCTCGCCGCCTTCACTGAGCGCGATCATGCTTCCAATTCCCGCGCCGAGATCGTCCCAGGCCACCAGCGGCTCCGCGTCTTCACTTCTGCCACCGGCCAGATTGGCGATTGATTGTGGGACGACCATCTTCAGCCGGCCACCCAACAATGCCGGATGAACGCGACTGAGCGTGACGGTGCCGATGACTTTCGCGATACGCATGATCTAGCTCGACTTTTAGCTGTTAGCTATTAGCAATTTCCTTTTTCTCGCCGCATCAATGTGATGCCGCGATCGTTCAGTTCGTCGATGGCAGCCGGTGTGACGATCGTACGCCGCGCAACCACGAGTTTTTCAACTCCATCGAGTCGGTCCCGCAACGTGGCCAAGGTCACAAGCCTGTCTTCAATTTCTAACTCTGTGGCGGGCTCGGCCGAAACGGTCGTGCCAGCCACATCCACACCACGATCGAGCAAGCGGCGAATCACCTCCTGCACAATTTGTTCGAACACCGCGGGATCCAAACGCGTGGTACTCATTAGTCTCGGATTCCAATAATCGTCCAGCGAACCGGTGTTGTGTCGACGTTCAACAGTTTGCGTGCACCATCGCTGGTCAGCATGACGTCGTCGCTGACGCCAGCCCCGATGCAGTCAACGGCTAAGATCGGGTCGCCGTCCGGCCCGTTATCCACGAGCTGCGGTTGCACGATCAACAGCTTTCGACCCTGCATCGATGGATGCTTGATCGTAGAGTTCGCGCTGCCGATGACTCGTCCGATTTGCATGGTTGTCTTTCGCTCAGTTGGCCGGCTTACCCAAGATCCAAAGGTCGTCGATCATCGAGCAGCGGCGTTCGCGAGTAAACGTCAACGGTGTGGTGACACCTTCGCCCGTCGGGCCGGCGATGGAGAATGAAATATAGCCTTCGCCGCCCAACCCCAAGGCCGCCATGCTCGGGCCGTTCTTCACGAACAACGTGGTATCCATGATCTTACCCATCTTGGTCATATTCTTAACGTTGTGAGAATGAATGATCGCGGTGTGACGAAACCCATGTTCAAAGTGACGCGCCTTGGCGATCGCTTCGTCGACATTCCTACAACGGACGAAGGGAACGAACGGCATCATCTGTTCAACCGGGACAAAGGGGTTGGAGTCGTCTGTTTCACCAAAGATCAATTCAACGGACGGGGCGACGGATCGCCCGGCACCGCGTGCCAGCACGGCGGCATCCTGTCCAAGGAAATCCGGATGAGCTGCGTCGTGGCGATCATCGCCCACTTGCGTAATCGCATTGCGGGTCAGTTCGGTGACTTCGCGAGCGTTCAAGCGGACGGCGCCGGCTCGTTCCATTGCCTGCATCATGCGATCGAACACCTCGTCGACAACGAAGACTTCCTTCTCGCCGATGCAAAGCAAATTGTTGTCGTACGCACCTCCCTGGATAATGCACCGAGCGGCGTTATCCAAATCCGCCGTCTCGTCCACCACGACCGGCGGATTTCCTGGGCCGGCGACGATCGCCCGTTTGCCACTGTTCAATGCCGCGCGAGCCACAGCCGGTCCGCCCGTCACGCAGATCAAGGCAATGTCACGATGGCCAAAAATTCCGGCGGCCGTTTCCAAAGTCGGTTCGGCCATCACGCAGATCAGATTGTCGATACCTACCTCGTGGTAGATCGCGCGGTTGAATCGGCGGACGCCTTCGACGGCCACACGTTTTCCACTGGGATGCGGGTTGACCACCAACGTGTTGCCGGACGCGATCATGCTGACAGCATTTCCGGTAATCGTGGGCAATGAATGTGTGACTGGGGTGATCGCTCCAATGACACCGAACGGCGCGTGTTCGATCACCGCCAGGCCTCGGTCGCCGCTGAAAACTTCGCTCTTCATGAACTCGACGCCCGGCGTCAGAGCGCCCAACGTTTTGAGCTTTTCGATTTTGTGTTCGAGCCGACCGATCTTCGTTTCTTCCATCTCCATCGTGCCCAGCTCGACACATTGATCGATCGAGATGCGCCGAATGATGTCGATGATTCGCTTCCGGTCTTCCATACCCCGTTGCGAAAGTTGCTCGAACCCATCTCGCGCGGCAGCGACCGCCTCGTTCACGTCCTCAAAGACACCGTGGCGTCCTGCGAAACTGCGACCTGCGACGTGGCCGCCATGGCCGACTTCCGACAAAACCTGAGAAACGACGTCACGGATAAGAGTCTCGTTGATTTGCATGGCGAATCTCTGCTGATGAATATTTCTGAACGCTTGATTTCAACTGTTTGGCATTACGGCGAAAGTCCATCCATGAGCGGTTGGTCAGCCGTCCTTGGAATAAACACAGAGGTTGTCAATGTGGACGTTGTCGACAATGCCGACGATTACGCAGTCGACCGGCACGCCCTTGGTCTCCGGTGTCAGTCGAGCACTTGAACCTTGCGTGATCATCACGTAGTCGCCCACTCCCGCTCCCAGTGTGTCGACCGACACAAACGTGCGGCCAGTGGTGGTTAGCGTCTTGCGGGTCTTGGCATCCAGCCGATAGGGCTCGACAATCAGCAGCTTGTAACCGACCATCGATTCGACCTTTTGCGTGGAGACGATCGATCCTGTTACCTTTGCGACGAACATGACACGCCTTGTTAGCGAGGTTGGGTTATCGTGATCTGAATTGGGGCGAAGTAAGACTCTGTTTGATGTAACGCGTGATTCAACTTATTGCTGCGCCGCAGTCAACAGCTCATGTGCCTGCCTGGCGACGACGATTTCTTCATTGGTTGGAATGGTCCAAATCTGCGTGCGGCTCGACTCAGTGCTGATTTTGGTTTCACCATCGGTGTTGCCGTTTGCGTTTGCATCGAGCTCAATGCCTAGTCCGTCCAGGTTGTCACAAACCGCCGAACGCACACTCGCGCCGTTTTCGCCGATGCCGCCAGTGAAGACCAGCACGTCCAGTCCGCCAAGTTCCACGAGCAGGCCACCGAGGTAGCGCCGTATTTCGGATGTGAACGTGTCGAGCGCCAATCGCGCTCGTTCGTTCCCTTCGGCCGCGGCTTGTTCAAGGTCTCGCACATCGCCGCTGACGCCACTCAACCCAAGCAGACCGCCTTTATTGGCCAGCTGATCGAGCACCTCTTCCAACGATTTGCCCGTCGCCTTCATCACCACGGGCAGCGCGAACGGATCGAAATCGCCCACGCGGTTGTTATGCGGCAGCCCCGACTGCGGGCTCATGCCCATCGATGTCTGCACACTTTCGCGACCTCGGATGGCACACAAACTGCTCGATCCACCTAGATGACACGAAATCACCCGAAGCTCCTCGCGACCCCACAGGTCTGCCGTCCGGTTGGCGATGTAGCGGTGGCTGGCACCATGAAATCCCCAACGCTGCACCTGGTACTGCTCGGCCCACTGAAACGGACAGGCGTAGTACCTTAAGCGGGCTGGAACGGTGGTGTGGAAACCGGTTTCGAAGGCGGCGACGAGCGGAATGTCAGGTAGCTGCTCGGCTAGTTGACGCATGGCCGCGATGTAGGGTGGATTATGAGCCGGTGCGACCTGGTTCATCTCCTCCATCGCGACTAGCAGTTCATCGGTGACGCGTTGCACGCCACTGACTCGGCCACCATGGACGGCCTTGAACCCGATGGCGGAGACTTCGCTGGCATCTTGCAGGCAGCCTGTTTTCGAATCGGTCAGTTGCTCGAGACACTTTCTCACCGCGACGGCATGATCGGGGATCGCCGCAGTCAGCTCTTCGCGGAAGTCACCAATTTCGACAGCGCATAGACTTTCGGCCGCACCGATTCGTTCGATGCCGCCACGCGCCAGTTGCCGTGGGCCATCCATATCGAACAAGCGGTACTTGAAACTGGTCGAACCGAGATTTGCAACCAAGATCTTCATGATCTTCTGCCGTCCTCCTGAGCCGAGCCGCCGAGGCCCGTTCCTTGCACTTCGTTCCTTGAGACTCCGCTTCGGTAACTACGAGAGATACGCTTCCACGAGACCTTCAGCCGGTCGTGGAATGATGTGGCTGCCGACAAGTTCGCCGACTTGTGATGCCGAAGTAGCGCCGGCTTCAACGGCGGCGCGCACGCTGCCGACATCGCCACGCACGACGGTCGTGACCAAACCGCCGCCAATGTCGACACGTTTCACGATTTCCACATTGGCAGCTTTGGCCATCGCGTCGGTGGCTTCCACCAAGCCGACCAAGCCTTTGGTTTCAATCATCCCAATTGCACTCATGACTTTTTCCTCTGTTTGTTTTGCATCAGATGTTGTGTTGGAGAGCTCGTTACTTTGATCGTTGCCGGAGCTGGATTTCAGTACGAGCTGTTGCGACATGGGACCGACAGCTACTTGGCCCGAGTGGTTTTCACGATCTTCGGCAAGACCGTTCCCAGGTCCTCGTGGGGACGCGGAATCACTTGCACGCTGACCACTTCACCCACGCGACCCGCCGCATTGGCACCGGCATCCGTAGCGGCTTTAACGGCCGCCACGTCACCCGTGACGAAAGCGGAAACGAGCCCGCTCCCTACCTTGTCCCAGCCTAAGAATTGAACATTGGCTGATTTCATCATGGCGTCGGTGGCTTCGACCAAGGCAATGAACCCCTTGGCTTCCAGCATTCCCAACGCTTCCATCGCTTTTGCCATCAGTTACTTCTCCCAAAAAGGAAACGTGAAATACGTACTACTGAACTTCTTGGCAGGAACAGGGCTCCTGCTTTAACAACTCGACTTTCGTGGCTCCGTCCAGGAAACAAGCATTCCCTTCGTCTGTATCGATGTGGACTTCGAGTTTTGCCGTGTCGTCGGCGCGGACCAGCAAGTCTTCCATCACCGTCGTGCACATATCAGACTCGATTCGCAACTTCATGAAATCACCGTTGGCCACACCTTGCCGTTGGGCTTCACCGTGACTCATGTGAACGTGACGAGCAGCCCGGATCACGCCCTCGTTCAGCTCGACGACACCCTGTGGGCCGACCAAGATGCAACCGGGCGTACCTTCGATCTGACCGCTGTGGCGAACCGGTGCGGTGACACCGAGCGAAATGGAGTCGGTGAATGCTAACTCGACTTGGCTGTGTGCTCGCGTGGGTCCCAAGACCCGTACTGTCGGCAACATGCGCCGCCGCGGACCGACAACCATCACGGTTTCGGCGGCTGCGAAGAAACCGTCTTGGTAGAGTGGCTTTTCGGGCGTCAATGTATGACCAGGACCAAACAAGATCTCAACGTGTTCGTCACTGAGGTGGCAATGCCGCGCGGAAATGCTCACGACCAACTCTTCGGCTTCCCTGGCATTCGTCGAATTCAAGGGCGCGCTGCCAGACTGCCCCAATACAATCCGGCGGACGATCTGTTCGACCATCGCGCGGTCGAGCCCAGCTGCGGAACTCATAGTGTCGATCCCTGTTGTCTCATGGCCTTGTCTTGAACGTTGACTACGCTTATTCCTCGCCGCTAGCGACGATCACGTCGACTCCGCTGCCGCGAATTCTCTCTTGCCACTCGGGCGTGACCTCGTTGTCCACCACCATCGTGTCGATCTCGCCAAGACCACTCAGGCGAGCCAAACTCGACTGTCCGAATTTCGTACTGTCCGCCACCACAATGACGGTGTCGGCAGCATTCATCATCGCGCGTTCAGTTTCCACGAGTAGCAAGTTGCTGTTGTAGTAGCCCTTTTCATTCACCCCGGCGACACTCAACACCGCTCGGCGAACGTTGATTTCGGCCAGCATCGCGTTGGCGTACGGCCCTAAAGAGACCCCTGTCCGCGTGTGGACGTAACCACCGACGATCACCAAATCTACGTCGCTCGTAGTGAACAGGTTGGCAACGGGAAGCGAGTTTGTGACGATTTGTAGCGGTCGGCCGACCAGCAGCCGTGCAAGCTCGTACGTCGTACTCCCACCATCCAGCAGAATCGTATCGCCGTCTTCAATCAGTTGACTGGCGGTCTCGGCAATCAGCCGTTTCTTCTCCCAGTGCGTCTTTTGGCGTTGATCGAAATGCTGCAATTTGGGCGAAGGTCCCGTATAGAAGACGCCGCCATGCGTTCGTTTGGCGCTGCCAGATTCCTCCAACGAGTCCAGATCGCGGCGAATCGTCGATTCCGATACCTGCATTTCACTGGCCAGCGAAGGCAGCGAGGCAAAACCCTGCTGCCTGACAAACTCCAGGAGCCGGTTTCTGCGTTCCTCGGCAACAGGTTGCGGGGCCATCTACGTGCACACTCACATTTGACAATACGATCCTTGAAAAATGATTATGGGCATTATGATGACGGAAATCAATCACTTCACATCATAAGATGATAGATTTCTATCTTTTCTTAGAGTGATTTCATGCTGTCATGGCGTAAGTCACTGATTTGAAGTGAGTTAGAATCACATTGCAAATGGGGCATTGAGGAGGAGTTCTTGGGAAGGCGGTGGGACCGCTGTCGCGTCAATGGCGGCGAACAACGCCCAGATCAGCGGGCGTCAATGCGAACGTGCCGGTCTTCGACACGGACCCTGCCCTCAGCGATCAGACGAATTGCCTCGGGAAAGGCTTCGCATTCGAGCGTGAAGACACGCTGCTGAAGCGATTTGGCCGTGTCGTCGTCACGAACATTAGTGACGCGCTGCAAGATGATCGGACCGTGGTCGTACTGGTTGTCCACAAAATGGACCGTGCAGCCACTGATCTTCGCCCCATAGTCCAGAACCGCCTGATGAACGCGGAGCCCATAGAAGCCTTTTCCGCAGAAGGCGGGGATCAGCCCGGGATGGATGTTGATCACGCGGTTTTCGAAGTCGGCGGGGATGGGTACGAACTTGAGAAACCCACCCATGACGACCAGTTGTACTCCGACATCACGACAAGTTTGAAAGATCTTGTCGCCGAACGCTTCGTTTGAAGTGTGATTTTGCGGACGGATCACATTGGTCTTGATTCCAGCTTCTTCCGCGTAGCGCAACCCCTTCGCGTCGTGGGCGCTGGATATCACCAGTGTGATTTCGACGGGAAGTGCGTGGTCGGTGATGTGTGCCAGCAGGTTCTTGAGTGTCGTTCCGCCACCGGAAATCAGAACGGCAATAGGAAAGCGGGCTCCGGTCTGATCACGGTTCATGATGCGACCACTTTGAGATACAAACCAAGATCCGCTTCACCAAGCTGATGTTCGGCACCTTCGCAACCGGCGATCGGCTGAAACACAAGACTGTCAGCCAGAGTTTCCGCCTTGATATGGTCGATGTTGTCTTGGATCGCGGCGTTCAGGTCAGCTGAATCCGTCACGATGCCAATCTCAATACGATCGGTAAACTCGCACTTCAACTGCTTACGACGATCCTGGATCAACCGGACAATGTCGTTTGCGAGGCCTTCGCGAATCAACTCGTCCGTCAACTCCGTCGACAGCACGACCACACACGACGGCCCCTGCGCGGCGGACCAACCTGGTTTGGCGCGCAAGCGAACTTGAATATCGTCGCTGTCCAGTTCGATCTTCGCTTCGCCCAGCCCGAGCGTAACCTTGCCTTGCCTGTCCAGTTCGTCGAGCAACACCTTGCCTTCCGCCTGACTAAGCGTTTTCTTCACTGCGGGCATCAACTTGCCGACGCGCGGCCCGAGTCGTTTGAAGTTTGGCTGCACTTCGTAGTCGATGTACATTTCGGCATCAGCAGTATATTCGATCGCTTTGACGTTCAGTTCGGTTCGAAGCAGTGCATCGTGCGCTTCCAGCCAGGGCTGGTGCGTGTTATCGGTCAAGATGACTTCGACTTTTGCCAACGGCTGGCGCACCTTCAGTTTGGCGTCCATCCGAGCGCTGCGTCCTAATGACGCGATCTCCCGCAACAACCTCATTCGCGAGGATAGTTCCTCGTCCACAATTGCGGGATCGCTAAGTGGATAGTCGCACAAGTGGACGCTTTCGAGCGATTTGTCGCCGAATACGCTGGCCAGATTGCGCCAAATTGCGTCGGACAAGAACGGCACAAACGGCGCGACCAGTTTGCTGGTGGTCAGCAGGCATTCGTACAATGTCCAATAGGCGTCCAACTTTTCGGGCGAATCTTTGTCGCTCGACCAGAACCGATCGCGGCTACGTCGCACATACCAGTTGCTCAGCCCATCGACGAATTCGTTGATCAGCTGACACGCGCCAAAATTATCGTACGCGTCCATGCGCTGGACGACACCGGCCAGCGTGCGGTTTAGTTCGCCGAGGACCCAGCGATCGAGTTCGCCTCGTCGGTCGATGGATCGATGGCCGTGTGCCCCTGAAAAATTTGGTCCGTTCAGTTGGGCACCGTCAGGGAATTCGGCATCCTTCGCCAGCATCTGACCAGGATCAAAGCCGTCGATGTTGGCATAGATCACGAAGAAACTGTAAACATTCCACAGCCGCAGCAAGAACTCTGGGATACTTTCCTTAATCGAATTTTCGCTGTAGCGAATCGTGGTCCAAGGTGCTTGCTTGGCAAAGAAGAACCAGCGTAGCGCATCGGCCCCGTACTTGTCGAAAATCTCTGTGGGCTCGCGATAGTTGCGCTTCTGCTTGGACATCTTTTGACCGTCCTCGCCCATCATCAGGCCGAGTACGATGCAGTTACGATAAGGGTGTGGGAAATCAACGGTTCCCGAATCGACAGCCGGATGCTCTTCGTCGCCGAACAACAACGTGCTGATAGCCAGTTGGCTATAGAACCAGCCGCGCGTCTGATCGAGTGCTTCGCTGATGAAGTCCGCGGGAAACTGCGATTTGAATTCGTCTTGGCCCTGGTGGGGATAGCCCCACTGCGCAAACGGCATGGCACCGCTGTCATACCAGCAGTCAATCACCTCGGTGACGCGTTTCATCCGACCACCGTTCTCAAACGGCGAATCATAGCTGACCTCATCAATGTAGGGCTTATGCACGCACAAGTCGTCAGCGAGTTCTGGGTTCGCCTCTTTGGCGGCTGCCCAGACTTCGGTCCCGACAATGCCGGGCTTCGCCAGTAGTTCGTCGTAGCTGGCCACGGCCTCTTGCTGACCGGTCTTGTCGCAGACCCAGATGGGCAGCGGCGTTCCCCAAAATCGTTCCCGCGAGAGAGCCCAATCGACGTTGGACTCCAAGAACTTCCCGAACCGTCCGCTTTGAATATGGGCTGGTAGCCAGTTGATCTGCTGGTTATTCTCCAACATCCGATCTTTGAACTGGGTCGTGCGAATAAACCAGCTTCGGCGAGGATATTGGATCAACGGATCTTCGTCGGCACGCCAACAGAACGGATATTCGTGAAGGTACTGATCCAGGTGTAGCAGAAGTCCTCGTTCGCGCAGTTCGCGACAGATATCCTTATCTGCTTCTTTGACCCAGCGGCCTTCATAGTTGGGCGCGTCAGCGGTGAACTTGCCGTCTGGACCGACCGCGCAAATCAGCTCGGGGCCCTCGCCCGGTTCAAACCAATTCTGATCTGCGATCAGCACGTCGTAATCAACTTCGCCAAAAGCAGGTGCCTGGTGGACGGCACCGGTACCGCTGTCGGTCGTGACAAAGTCGGCTGAGAGGATTCGCCAGGCGACGTACTGGTCGGCTCCCGTTCTTAGCCTACCTGTCTTTTGTCCCTTGTCTTTGTGGTAATAGTCGAATGGTGGTTCATAACGGCGTCCGATCAGGTCGCTACCCAGGCACGTCGACTGAATGGTCCAATCGCGTTTTGCTTTACTTGCTACCTGCTCGACCAGGTCAGCAGCCAAAATCAGTTTCTCGCCAGTCTCAGCGTCCGTGACCGTTGCGTAGCTCAAGTTCGGGTGAACGGCGGCAAACTGATTACTGAGAAGCGTCCAAGGCGTTGTGGTCCACACGAGCAACGACGTATCGGACTTTCGGCCTTGGTCATCAAGCAACGGAAACCGCACGTAGACGCTTGGGTCCGCAACCTCGCGATACCCTTGACCAACCTCACCTGCACTGAGCGCCGTACCTCCCTGGGCCCACCACCAGACGATCTTGTGTCCTTGATACAGCAGGCCACGATCGAACAACGTCTTCAGCGACCACCACACACTTTCGACATAGCTCTTGTGGTAGGTCACGTAGGCGTCGGGAAGGTGAATCCAAAAGCCTATCCGCTCGGTGATCCGTTCCCATTCTCTCATGTAACGCCAAACGCTTTGCTGGCACTTATGAATGAATGGTTCGATGCCGAACGCTTCGATCTCTTCTTTGGAATGAATTCCAAGTTCTTTGCAGACTTCGACTTCAACGGGCAGCCCGTGGGTGTCCCAGCCGCCCTTGCGTTCGCAGTAATAGCCACGCATCGTACGATAGCGAGGGAACAGGTCCTTGATGGCTCGAGTAAGGCAATGTCCAGGATGCGGCATACCGTTAGCCGTCGGTGGCCCTTCATAGAAAACAAAACGGGGTGCACCGACCCGGCGTTCCAAGGACTTATCGTAGATATTCTGTTGCTTCCAGAAATCCAGAACCTCCTGTTCCAGATTTGGAAAGCTTGCATCGTTCGCTACCGGTTGAAACATTTTTATTTTTTGTCGAGCTTAATGAGCGGTCATTCGATTGGTCGTCAATCGACGTGGCACACCTATCTCGTGCACCGTGGCAACAAGGCGAACCGGAAATCAAGTGGTCAGTTCATTCGGTCGTACCGCCAGCATCCTGCGGCCAACTACCCACCGCGTGGTGATGAAACCGCAGCCAGGCTCCGTGCGCTAAGCGGCTATTGATCATCCGAATCCGCGGGAGTGCCCTCGTCCTCGCCGAATCGCGGTTTGGGCCCGAATGTGTCATCAGGGAATTCGTCGTTTTCCAAGTCGTATTCGTCTTCGATTTCTTCTTCGAAATCATCGTCGAATTCGTCATCAAAATCGTCTTCGTCGAATTCGTCATCCACATCTGAGATGTCCGAAAGCTCCGAAATCACATCAGCTAGATGTCCCCGTGATTCGGACGGGATTGGAAAGGGTGGGGGCGATATTTCGATAACGGATGACATTGTGTGCCCAGACCCTTTTTCTTCGAGATCAGGATTGGTCGATAAAAACAACAGTCCAACGGCGCCAAAGAGAGATTGATCGGTCTTAGGTAGTCGAGGCACCGAGTTTTGTCAAGCGACCGACCTACCCGGTGGTGACGTAGTTTGCTCGCCGGGCGTGCGAAAGACGACATTCCTGTCGGCTTCGGTGCATTTCATGCACCCAACAATCTACAATCATGCACTCAACAATAGGCAAATTGTACCGCTACCTCCGGCCGATCGGATGAGTCTTCTTGATTCGTCGCTGCCGAGCCGAGTCGGCGCGGCAATCCCCGTGACCGTGGAATCCGTCTGCTGGGCATTGGCTGAAGGCAGAATCTCGTCGGCGCAAACCGGCAATCGCGGCGCCCAAACGGCATGGCTCGCTGCCCTCAATCACCACCACAAACGCAAGAAACGAAAAAGGGCGGGACCATCGAATGACAGTGCCCGCCCTACACGGGGGGGTGAGAAAGCCAAGCAAGGTGTGAATAACCGTATTCCCCTCGTGCTAGGTAAAACCTAGGCGACAACCGCTTGATGTCAAACTGAAATTACTAGGCAAACTAGAGATAATGCACTATTTAGAGTGGATGCAAGTGCAGTCGGATCAGCTATGCGGAATATCGCGTCCGGCAGTGCATACCGGTACGCTCCCGTAGACCCACGACAAGGCGAATGGGATCCCGGGCAGATTGGCGATGAAGCGCGAGTCGGCGTCTAGCCAAGCCGGCAGGAGGTCAAGCCGAACGGCCTACCAAGAAGAACAATAGCATCAGCAAGCGATAGCTCGGTGCGGTCTGAGGCACGGCCTAGGCTGCGCCAAAGTTAGTATTGCTTGAGCTGGGCGATCGTTCGGGTTTTGTTTACGCTTTTCTATTCCGAC
>JASLPZ010000178.1:0-14199 GCA_030744725.1 Pirellulaceae bacterium | reverse complement strand
TTGTGCGGTTTGAGGTCGACGCCCTCTCGCTGACTCATCGTATTACGGACGAAGTTCGCGCCCACCGTGGCGATCTCATCGAGGTGCTCCTTGAGCCCTTCCGCGAGGAAGATGTGGTCAGTCTTGCTCCCCCCAAGCAATAGAACTGGCTGGCCTTTGTATTGCCAATACCGGAGATTCTGCGTGTAGATCTGAATGCGATCCGGCTCATCGGCGACAAGAACGGTTGTCGCAGTCAAGAACGTGATCCACGTAGCCAGCGAGCGGAGAAGCGGTTGATAGGAAGCCATGTCGAGTTGTCCATGTTCGGATTACAGATTGCTGGAAACACTGTTTCAGCCACGTTACTTCAATTTGAATCGCGATTTGAAAACGGGGTCCGCCTGCAATTTCAGCAATTCTCCGATGGGAATGCTCGCCTGCGGCTTCTTAAGCGTGGCAATGATCATCTTTTCTTTGCGGTCCTTCTGCGTGGTACGACGTACGACTTGTCCGAGTGCGTCAACGATCAACGCCCCGCTGGCGTACTGCAAGGTGGCGTGCGGTTGTTGTGTGTCTTCAGCAGAGTTATTCACCAGGATGTGAGCCCGCGCCTGCACCGCTCGCGGGACAAAATACACCATCTTACTGCGGGTCCACTCTTCGGCCTCCCGCCCCAAGCCGCCGATCGTGTTGCCGTGAGGGTGGTGAATTACGTCGACGTGAGCTTTCTTCATTGCTTCGATGGTGTCCTGATGTCGGCCGTCATAACAGATCAGAATACCAAAACGAAATCCATCGATTTCCCAAGTGGGAAAAGACTTCCCCGGAGCGAACCCACAGGCCTGCTCGCCGCCGGTGGGATGATTCTTGCGGTACTTTCCCAGATAACCCTGGGGGCCGACCAGTATCTGCGCAATATGGTGGCCGTCGCCGTCTCGTTCCACCATCCCCACGGAAATGTAGACGTCCAGCCGCTTGGCAATTCCCTCAAGCTTCTTGGTCGTCGGTCCAGGAATCTCCTCGGCGGATCTTAGGACATCAGCATGCGTCGAGTAGCTGGTCAACGCTAATTCTGGAAAGCAGATCAGCCGCGCCCGCTTCGCTGCTGCCTCCGCAATGAGCTCCGTAAAATGACTGAGGTTGGCTTCTACATCGCCAAACACACACCGCGGCGATACGACAGCGACGGTCAATTGTGCCGATGGCTCGGCCGCATGGCCTTGTCCCTCAGCCAAGATCAGCAACACCACGAGACAGCCAAACCCAATGGCCTTCAGATCAGCGTACGTCCTGTGAACCATGGCATTCTCCTTGACCGGCTTCTTTCTCGAACTTCTGTACCATTATTGGCGATGGAAAAGGCACTCGCAACAATCGCAGCGAAACCGATCAATCGACTGCCAGTATCAGGAAGTTGTACCGGGGCGGGGCGTTTGCATGAAACAACACGTTGTGGGCCGTCTCCCGACCCGCCCACGTTCGGGAAGGTCAATCGGTGAGTCGCCGCCGTGCACGGTCGGGAGACCGTGCCACAACAACTGTGGATTTCTCACGCTGGATCGGCGGAGCCTTGCAGGGTCGCACGGCCGTAGGCCACGGGTCTAAAACCTACTACTTCCAGACCGCTTCGGTAGAAGCGGAGTAGTCTCCATATGCTTCATGCAACCGGGCCGAAGTGACTTGTGTCTTGTGGATCCAGACGCGGTAGTCCAGTCGCAGAGGTTTCCCCGGCAGAAACGTCTGCGGTTCGATGCCGGGCCAACCGACGCAAAGCGGACCGTAGTGGCGGGTGAGCCAAGTCGGCGGAAAGTCCGGATGCTTGGGATGGACCAACAGAGCCGCGCCGCTCGCCGCTTCCGCGCTGCCGAACTCTGCTGTCAAATCGGCCCATGCCAGAGGCGTGTCGGGCAAATCCCGGTCAGTGCGTCCGTTCGGTACGGTGATCATCGTACTTTGGCGCGAGCGCGGTGCGAAGCGAATCGTCAGTCCGCCGTAGCTCTTACCTTCGGCACCTCGCAACGTCACCGGTTGATCCGTGGGAATCCAAGTTAGAGAAATATCGATCGCGCGTGCGTCGTCGGACGCTTTGAAGACTCGCAGCCAAACACGTTCAATCATCACCTGCTTGTCGCCAACAAACCAACCATTCTCGACGGCCATCACCGAGGCGAGCGGGCCCGATTCACGGTGGATCCAGCGAACAAACTTTTGGTGGATCTTGCGAGACATCCACAAGTCATACTCCTGCCCACCAACGCCAACATGCGGCCAGGTCCAGAAAATGCCGTGATGGTGATAATGATCCTTGGGAAAGTCAGCAGTAAGCACTTCGCCGTTGAGTCCCCACACCGGATGAATGTAGCAAGCCCGCTTACGCCGATGGTCGTTCTCGGGAACATCCTTGTTCACAACTTCACCGTGGTTGTAGACCAGTACCGGTCGTTCGCCTTCCCAGAGCCCGAGCGACGTCTCGCTCGTCTCGCGGTATTCAAATGGTCCGCCAACGCGCTTTGCCGACACAACCGCCTCGAGGCGGAACCGGCGCTGATCGCGTGCACCGTCTCGTGGTGGAATGACGGCAAGCAGCTCTCCGCCTTCGAGTTTGGCTGAGCCGTCGTCTGCAGCCAGTGCGACGAATTGGACAGGCACCGTTGCCTGTGGATGATCAACCTCGGCGAGTTGCCATATCTTGTTCCTCGCAACTTTCGCATCTTGTGGCAGCGGAATCGCTACATGCAGGACACGATTACTGGTAGGCGCAACGAGAGTTATCGCTGGTTGACCGTCGCCTCCGGTGTCGCAGGAAGTCACGTTTGCCGTGATCGTCTGGGCGAACAGAGGAGACAAAGAGCAACCAACCATCAAGGCGGTGGCGATACCAAACTGTTGCCCGCGGTTCATCTTTCACTCCAATTCTTCAAGTTCGATTCACTCCCACGGCACAGGGCCGGATGTTGTCAGAACGGTCAAGAGAGGTGCTCAATGAGAGCTGACCAGGGGTACACGAAGCGTATCGCTCTAATGTCGCCGAAGCGGAAGAACTGAAGCGGCACATGAACCTAAGCGACCGAGCGAAGCTAAGCGACGCAAAGTTCCCGGGCCACAGTAACTGCAGCGCTGGCATTGTTGCTGTAACCGGCAGCACCAATCGAATCAGCGAATTGCTGAGTTACCGGCGCACCTCCAATCATCACTTTGCACTGCGCTTCCAGCCCGGCTTCGCGGACTGCCTCGACGACTGCTTTCATTCCGGTCATGGTTGTCGTCAACAGAGCTGACACGGCGATGATGTTGGCACCACTCTCCTTGGCTTGGGAAACAAACTTCTCGGGTGCGATGTCAACGCCTAGGTCAATGACCTCGAACCCGCCGCCTTCAAGCATCGACGCCACCAATCCCTTGCCGATGTCGTGCAGATCCCCTTTGACTGTGCCGATCACTACGCGGCCAACTGGCTCGACGCCCTTCTCCGCTAACAATGGCCGCAGTATTTCCAAGGCACCCTTCATCGCGCGACCAGCGATCAGCAACTCGGGAACGAAGTACTCGTTATTTTCGAACCGCCGACCGACTTCATCCATCGCTGGGATCATTTGGCCGGTGACCAGATCCTGTGGCTCGACTTCCGCAGCAAGCGCCGCTTGAGTTACTTCGACTGCCGTCTTGGCATCCCCGGTAAGAACTGCATCGTACAGTTTCGACACGTCAGGTGTAGCATCAGGCATGGTAGCTCCTGTACTCGATCGTAAGATCTAGCTCCTCGAATGATTGTTGGTTAGCGTAGTGACTTCCTGGTTCGTGTAGTGACTTCTTGGTTGGAGTAACGTGCGCCTCGCTGTTTGCATTCAATGTTATACCTGGAATCGCTACACATTTTCAATTGGATAAGTTCCCGAGACGAGCGCTTCGTCGTACATGGCGTGCACATTTTCGGGGGGGACTTCGCGTTGGATGTTGTGTACAGCGCACAGCACGTAGCCACCGCCGGGCGCCAGTGTGCGAATGCGGTCGCGCACTTCGCGTCGCACGTCTTCGGCCGACCCGCGACACATCACTTGCTGCGTATCGATCCCGCCCCAAAATGCGATGCGGTCACCAAAATTTCTTTTTAGTATCGCCGGGTCCATCCCTGCCGCGTTGACCTGGACCGGGTTCAATGCATCGACGCCCAATTCAATGAAGTCCTCGACCATCGACACGACCGAGCCGCAACTGTGGTACAGGACCTTTGCCGGGCGATACTGCTTCAGCAAATCAAAGATGCGTTGCTGGTAAGGGATGATCTGTTTCTCATACATCTCGCGACGTACCATCGGCCCGTTTTGATAAGCGACATCGTCTCCATACAGGATGATGTCGAGGTTATCGCCTACCGCATCGAGCATCCGCTTGGACATCCGCAGCCACAGCCCCGTGATCTTGTCCATCAGCGATTCATAGAACTCGAGGTTGCCGGCCAGATCTAACATCCAACTCTCGTAGCCTCGCATCCATTGGGCGAGGTGCAACGGTCCAACGGGAAGGCTCAAGACCGTTGCACAATCTGTCTCGTTGCGCAGCCGTGCAGCGGCCTCGCTCAACCCTTGCGTGTAACCTGGGTCTTCGGGGTCCGGCCAAGGATAGCTTTCCAAGTCGTCCAGCGTCCGATCGCCGTCAAGTGGATTGACGGTATCCATGAAATGCCCTTGGGGATCGGGTTGCTCGCGGACCACGCCCCATTCGTCCTTGTAACCACCGTCCGGCGTTCGCCCGGTCGGTCGACTGTTACCCAGCAGCGGCAGACTTCGCGTGTCGATGTCGTAACGCTCGAGAATCTCTTCGTCGATTTCAGGGATCATCGAGCGTAGGCTCAGGACTTTTGCCGGACCCTCAAGTCCGTGAAATGCCTTGAGCTTCTCGTAGGCGCCCACATTGATCGACGTAGCCAATGTTCCACCCAGATCAAGTGGAACTCGATCGGGCTCTTCATGGTTGAGTGCTGCCAAGATACGCTCGCGATGATTCACGCTGCAACTCCTAAGCAAGTCTCAAAGGGTCCGGAGTCTTTTGCTGTATGTTGACTTCGCCGTATAACGCTTCGAGCTTCTCGCGGAACGCTTTGGAGTCTTTCCAGATCTTGCCGAGCTCGTGGCCCGTGACGAACAAGTGCTTCATTCTTTGAAGTCGATGTCAAACTAACTACCTGCCCAGTCGAACTTGCGTTTTTGACTCCATTCATACGCAACAATGATTACCCACTTTACTACACATCTCTGTTGGAAACTAGTCGCAATGTATTGACGCGTAAGTGTTTCCCGTCTAACATCTTAACCAGACAATTTCGGTTTAGTTTAGTCTCCTTATGGTCGGAAACTTGTCGTACATGAGTCAAGTTCTAGCGACAGGCACCGACCGCAGGTTGGTCGGGGAGCGGGTTAACAAAACCGAGCGGTAGTTCGAATTGGCTCGAGGCCCTGCCTCGTTAGTGTCTTTCCAGCAACGATGACCCAACTGGCCCAAATTCTCAGGAGTTGATTTCTCCAATGGAATCCCGCCTTTGGTTGCCCACCACAGATTCGCACATCGGATGAATAGCGACTTTCGGCACAACACTCAAAACGGCCTTGAAGAGAGTGGCTTGACCGTCGATCGTCTGCTCCGACCGTAGTTAGCCCCCTACAGGATTGAAACAAATTCCCCAGGAGTCATTCGGATGTACCGGACATCTAATGGTATTAACCGCGCGATGGTCGTCTGGTCTACGTTCACACTTCTTGCTACGGCATCACTTGTGCACGTGGTTCCTTGCGCCTTCGCAGTCGATCTGGCTGGGACAGTGGCGGCAACCAGAAACGCTGATCGCAGTCCATTGCAACTCGCTGTCTCGCCGGATGGGAAACGCGTGTTTACGGCCAATCGTACTGCCAACAGCATCTCCATCATTGATGTTGCTTCTCGCCAAGTGACTGGCGAGATAACGGTCGGCGCGGGACCAAACGGCGTCGCTGTCAACCCCGGTGGGAATACCGTCTATGTGGCAAATCGCCTGGACGACACGGTCTCGGTAGTGGATGTGGCCACCGCAAAGGCCACACATCAAATCGCGGTCGCCAATCAGCCTTACGATATTATCGTTGGCAACGACGGTGCGGTTTACGTTACCTGCGTTGGCAAAGACGAAGTAGTGCAAATAATCGACGGCGGGACAGGCACCGTCAGGCAAACCATTCCCGTCGATCAGAACCCGAGGCATTTGGCGCTGTCGGCCGACGAGAAGACGTTGTTGGTCACCTGCGATGTATACGACACGACGCGGTATCTCGATGTGATCGATCTGCCGAGCGGAAAAGTTCGCCAGCGTATCCCGCTGGATATGGTCAGCACCATTCGCGGCGTTGCGTTCGTGCGGCCGGACATAGTCATGGTGGCGCATGTCAACCCGAACCCTTTCGCCCCGCTGACTCAAGTCCAGCAGGGGTGGGTCAACACCAACGGGATCACGCTCGTCTTCCTCTCTGACGAGAAGCCACAGACAGTCGGGCTACTGTTCGACGAAGTCACACGATATTACTCCAACCCGTATGACATCGCGATCACGCCGGACGGAAAACTCGCGTATGTGACCTGTGGCGGGGCCGACCAGGTACTTGTGGTGGACGTCACCAAAGCGATCAACCTGATCAACAAAACACCGATTGAGAAACGTCCCCTTCTCCGCAACACACTCAGTGTCAGCCGGCAGTTTGTTGCTGCACAGATCCCGGTCGGAGTGAATCCCTATGGAATCGTCATGGCCCCAGACGGCAAGTTCGTCTTCGTCGCTAACCATCTGGGCAACACGGTTTCGATCATCAATGCGAGGTCGCAGCAAGTCGAAGCCGTGGTCGACGTGGGCCACAAAACGGAAATGAGCCAATTGCGTCGCGGCGAGATCCTGTTCAATGCGGCAAGCCTCTGTTTCCAAGGCCAGTTCTCCTGCGCGAGCTGTCATCCCGAAGCACACACCACGGGATTGAATTGGGACTTGGAGGACGATGGGCTGGGCAACGTGAAGAACATCAAGACCTTTCGAGGTGTGGCAGATACCGGCCCATTCCGCTGGCAAGGCGAGGCGTTGACGATCGGTGACAACGAGTGCAGCCCGACGGTGACGGGAGCCATGCGTGGGCAGGCGCTGAGCGAAAGCGACCTGCGAGCGCTGGAGGCCTACGCCACCAACGTACCTTTGCTTCCCAACCCTTACCACGACAAAGACGGCGCGATTTCCGCGGCAGCCGAGCGAGGCAGGGCCATCTTTGAGGGCAAGGCTTCTTGCGATCGGTGCCACAAAGGGCCAGCGTTAACAATCGGCAAACGTCGTTTCGTCGACACGGGTGAAGGGCGTTATGACACGATCGAACTGAGCACGGGAACAAAGATCTTCCCCACGCAGTTTGACGTGCCGCATTTACTGGGTGCTTGGGACAGCGCTCCATATTTGCACGACGGGCGCGCCAAGACGTTGCGCGAAGTCTTCACAAAGCACAATCCCAACGACAAGCACGGCAAGACGTCCGGACTTTCTGCACAAGAGCTGAACGATCTGATCGAGTATTTGAAGACGCTTTAGCAGCCTGTTGGTTTTCATGCATTGAGCACTTATAGGCCGCGAACAAGTAACCGTCTACTCGACAACTGACGATAACTTTGGGAGAAACAGCCGTGAAACGACGCGAGATGCTCTTGACGGCCGGAGCCACCGCACTTGGCACTTCAATCTTTCCAACGGGATGGGCTGCCGCCGCCGGCAGGAAGAAGCAGAAAGTGCTCTACTTCACCCGCAACGTCGGTTTCTATCACTCCGTCGTTCAACGGAAGGGAGACGCACTGAGTCATTCGGAGCGAGCGTTGATCGACATGGGCAAGCGAGTCGGCATCGATGTCCAGTGCACGAAGGACGGCCGTGTCTTCGACAGCGATCTCGATCAATACGATGCCATTGCGTTCTATACGAACAATGATCTAACCGTTCCCAACGACCAGAAAGAGCCGCCGATGTCGGCTGATGGCAAGCAGCGGTTGTTGGATGCCGTTGCGGGTGGCAAGGGGTTCGTGGCGTTTCATTCGAGTTGCGCTTGCTGGCGGACTCCCGGCAAACGGAACGCCAACAGCGAAGATGTCGATCCTTATATCGCCATGATCGGTGGCGAGTTTATTGCCCACGGTCCGCAGCAAGAGGCCACGATGCGAGTCGCTTCGCCGGGCTTTCCGGGAATGAACGGTTTGGGTGACTCGTTCAAGATGCTGGAAGAGTGGTACGCCTTGAAGAACTTTGCCGAAGACATGCACGTAATTTTGGTGCAGGAGACAGTCGGCATGAAAGGCGATTGCTACCAACGCCCGCCCTATCCGTCGACCTGGGCGCGAATGCATGGCAAGGGACGGGTCTTTGTTACGTCGATGGCACACCGAGAGAACGTCTGGTTGGAAGAGCCTTTCCAGCAGATCGTACTTGGTGGTCTGGCTTGGGCACTGGGCAACGTCGACACCGACGTGACCGCGAACATCGCGACGGCAACACCCAGAGCTGACGAGTTAAAGCGAGCCAATCAATAGCGATCGTATTCGAAGCTCGGTCTCAAGCTTTCCCAGGTTGTGGGCGGGTCTCCTCCAGGTTGTCAGCTGGTCTCCTCACCTGCCAGGTTGTGAGCACCCGTTGTGAGCTGGTCTTCCCAGATTGTGAGCTGGGCTCCCCCGTTGTGAGCTGGTCTCCTGACCTGCTCACCGTTTCGACCGGAGGTCTCCTCTTTCTACACCAAACGTTTCCAGACGTTCCAAACTATTTTGGAGACCTTCGATCGGCGTGGTGTTGCGGTCGGGAGACCGCATCACAACAGCACGGGAGACCGCATCACAACAGCGCCAGAGAGCGCATCACAACTGTGACTGTTACTGCCTATTCAGTCGTCGCTGACCAGGGCGATGTGATCGCGAAATACGTTCGGTTGCTGAGACAGCGCACGACGCACGGGCATTGCCAAGTGCAGTTCGAGTTAAGGCATGATACCTCGATAAAACTCACTCATCTTATCAACTTTCCCTCTCTGCTTGCGCAACGAACCCCAGGCGAAGACCATCACGCCAGTGGCAGGAGGGCGGGTACCGTGGTCGAGCACGGAGCGCACCTGGTCAACCGACACGGTCTCGCCCCAATCTGAAAGTTGCACGATTGGCCAGATCTTATTTCGTTCATCCCGCTCGCCGTCGATACCAAGATGATTGCCCAACCATGCGGTCTGTCGTGAGTTCCACGACGGATCGGTATGATGCCCGAAGCGAGCGTGATACGGCATAATACTGAACACATCGACATACTTGGCCTGCGCTCTCAGATCGATGGCAAGCTTGTTGCGCAACGCACCGTCGTAGTCCGAATCTGACCAGGGGCAATGGAATGTTCCCAGCAGTGCCGCAGGGCGTGTTTCGTTTATGATCGATCGGAACTCGCGCACCCAGTCGGTAAAGACATCGCAGCGCCACTGTACCCAGGTGTCCGAGTGTTTTCCCAGCAGCAGGCTGGCTAGCTGCGCCGTCGTCTCGCCGGGCAAGTCTGTCTTGGCCTCCCGCGCGAACTGACCGAGGCAGCGTCCGCAGAAACATGTATCGGGCATGTTGGGAACAGCTCGCTCCCAACTAGCGTGGCTGTGGTGATAGTCGAGCCATATTCCATCGATCTCGAAATCGCTCAATATCTTGCGAAAAGTGTCCATGCGAAACTTGCGATAGCCGGCGTGCGTCGGACAGATGCCCTGCCAACCATGAGGCGCTGGACAGACCTTCCCATCGGCACCGATGGGGGCAGCGTCAGGATGATCTTTCAAATACGCGGCAACATGCATGGTATTGAATTCTGCAAACACCTTTGCGTCATGTTTCTTGAGCAACGCAATCCGCTCGGCAGTAAGGCCTCCGGATCCCATGAAGATGGCGTTGATTCCGAAATCCCGTAGCGTCTTCCCTTGCTCTAACAGTTCGACGGGCACACCGCCATAAATACCGCGGACCTCTATGTGCGGACGCTTCTCCTCCGCGGCCGTCTCACTGAGAAACGCAAATAGACATACCAAAGCAACTGTCATACTGTTCAGTCTCGTCACAAACATCATCTCTTCCTGTCATTGTTGGATGCGGGATGAGGCACGCACTGACCATAATTCTACGGCACGATGGCCGGTCGACCACGGAGGTGGTCGGTCTATTGGCAGTCCGCTCACCCACGTCATTGTCATTGCTGTGGCTGGACAATCAAGCGTAGCGGTTTACCGGATTCCAGAACGATGGGTAACCCAACGCTCAGCGACTTACCCGAAACGTGTTGCACCGTTGCGGTGTCGACGTTTGTCACGTCGTACATGTGCGATTCATCCGGCTCGACAGTAAACCACTCCGGCACGGCGTTCATCCGCGGCCAATCCTGGCGAAATCCCATGTAGAGGCGGTGACGGGGAATGTCGAATTGAAGCCGGCCTTTATACGGTTCTTCGGATTTCATAGCGATACAAATCCCAGCACCGCAGGGGGCAGCACCCAATTGAAGCCCTTGCTGCCATGGCCGGGCGATCGTGTTGCGGGTGTGCAGCATTGTGTGAATCAGGACGGTACGAACCGTGTTCGCTTCCAGCTTGTGCGTGTCCCAGAGCCGATCTGCGACCGTGTGGTCAACCAATTGTGTGGCGATTTCGCGGTCGGCCCAGACAAATGACTCGGTGGTGGGAAAACGATGCAAGAGATACAGTCCACCTTCCACCGAATCGGCGATATTGTCGCGAGAACCATGGTCCCAATTGAATTCCCGATACCGCGGTTTTAGGAGGTTCGTCATCGGGCGACGAATGGCCTCACGGTAGCGTTGAGTTCCCAGCGCCAAATCGTAGTCGAGCAGGCCGATGAAGTCGTAGCCCCAACCATCTCTAATCGTCACGTTGTCGTGTGGGCCGTCAGTATTCTGCAGGCTCCCGATAATTACTCCGTCTGAGTTCCTCCCGCGCCGTAAGATCTCGTCGAACATGTATTCCATGTGCGGCTTGTACTGTTCGCATTTGTCCGGGCAGACCGTCGAATCAACCGCAAAGAGCAATCCCAATCCGCCGATGATTTCACAACCGTGATCGGACAACCGGGACGGGACGAACTCACCGTCCAGTAGATAATAGTCGGCCAACTGATGCGCCCAATCAAGGTACTTCTGTTCGCCCGTCATGCAATGCAGTCGTGGTAAGAGTTGCAGCAGTTCGCCGTTGACCTCGATGTTGGTGGAGGGGATCTTGCCGAATGGAGTCTCAATTCGAGCGTGTTTGAAGATATCGTCGACAAGCCCGCGCATGCGGTCGTACCACGGATACTCCTGGCCAGTGATTTCAACGATGGGAATCAGGCCGTCCTTGGCATATTCACTGGCGCCGAAGATCATCCTGTCAAACGGCGTGACGTCTTTACGCCCTTTGTCCATGTCGTAAGGAACGGGCAGACGATCCAGATGGTTGCAAAGCCGCTGCTCTGCCTGAAGCGCGTCGAGCATCACGGTTTCGAGTACTTTCTTGTCCGTGAAGTAGGCCGCCCAAACGTAGAACGGGTAACAATCGGCTGCCGTGTCACGATAATTCCACTGTCGACCAGTCGGGCGGAACAGACCGGATGGCTGATCACGTACCGCGAGACATCGTTCATGCAGCCAACGCTGGACTTTGGTCAGAGCAATGCCAGCAAACTTCGAAGAACGTTCAGCTCGATGCCAATCGGGTTCTTCTGGCGACGGATTCCAGAGCCTCTGCGTCGCATCGTTCAACTCGAAACCGGGAAGGTCTGCCCATACCAGAGTGCCATCACCGCTCCGAAAAGGTGACGCCGTGGGAATCGGCTTGACCCGCGGCGGTAGCTTCGACTTCCCAGAAATACGCACCCCGGCCAGAAACGCGACCTTCGCATCCCCCGTGCCAGTAAGGACTACTTTCTTGTCGCCGGACAGGCGGCTCAACGGGATCTCGACCCATTGATACGGCTCTTGCCTGACATCGGACATCGAACCGCGGCGGCCGTCATACTGAAATGAGAGCGAGCGTTTGGCCGGACCTTTCGATCCGAAAAGGACTTCGAAACGATCGTCGACTGCAACGTCGCCGGGCAGCGTCACTTCGAGCTTCCACTCGGCGAGCCAATAGTACTTCCGTCCACTGAATTCCTGAGGTCCGGAAGTGAAAAGTGTCTCGCCAGCCGAGACGACAGACCCAACCGCGAGGACGCTGAACAGAGCAAGAGACCATTTCATGAGTGCGTTCTCCCTGCGACCGAGTCCCGTAGCGAATGTTCCTCGTCTCGAACGTCTAAACGGTCTCTCAAACGTAGCACTTCGAGAGCTAACCTATAAACTAAGTCGTTGTTGTGTAGTATACAAGCCAGCACATTCAGCAAGGCCAGCAAGGCTGTGCCGCAGACCGAAGCGACCGGACCGATGGAAGTCGAAGGCACCGGCAAGTTTCCGCCGCGCGGAGCGGTCTTTGATGCGGCCGCCGAAATTGACATCGACCACAAGTACGCCAATGGCGAGGGTTGACTTTTTCCAGCAGCAAGCCGGGAATCTGCTTCCATGGCGATGATGAGTGGATCGCCTCGGAGGACTGACGTGGCCATGATGCTAGGTCGTGAGCTCAGATGGCACTCCGATGCTGGCAATATGTCGGTGACAGGGGCGCCAGCAAGATACTCATTGGCGAACAACGAGATCCTCGGACCATCAAGAACACCGATTCCTGGGCCAAGGCATCCGTTGAGCTGATCGACACCTTCCGACGGCGATCAGGATATTGGCACCAACTCCTTCCAAAGTCGTAATGCACAAAAACCAACTAAACAACTGTATTGTTGTCTTGTAATCGGGTCTAAGCTGAGTAAAATGAGCCCTATGTATCAAAGACATAAGCTAGGCTAGTGTAAATTCAGCCCGTTTGCGGAGGACACACCGAGATGAGAATGCGAATCATAACAATTGTAATTCTGGCGGCGATCGGATCACTCTTAATTGGCGTTAACAGTGCTAACGCCGGTGGTTGGGGGTGTTTCGGCGTCTCTTCGGGATGCTACGGCGTCAAAGCTAGCTGCTGTGGTGTCAGATCGAGCTGTTACGGCTGCTACGGCGGTGGTTTCAGTCGACACGGCTGCTACGGCGGCTGTTTCAGTAGTTGTCACGGCTGCTACGGCTGTTACGGAGGGCACCACGCTGCATGGGCACATCGACGTGCTACGCGCCGCGCGTATGCTTGCCATGGTTGCTACGGGTGGCACGGGTGTCACGGCGGGTGTTACAGTAGCTGTCACGGTGGTTGCTACGGGTGTCATGGCTGCTATGGCTCGAAAGTGATCTACGATTCCGCTCCTATGCAGCAAGACGTCAAAGAAGCGCAACCAGCGGCAGCCGACCCAGCGCCGGCAGCCAATCCGGCGCCGACACCACCGCCCGTCGAAGGTGCCCGAGTGTCTCGTGGCACGGCGGTCCTGGCCGTTAACGTGCCGGCTGGCGCCAAGATCTATGTCAATGGCAGCAAGACGAAGACTGAAGGTCGTCACCGGCGTTACATGTCGCCTGGCTTAATCTCCGGCCGTTCGTACCGATATGAGGTGCAGGCGGTGGTTGAGCGTGATGGAAGAGAATTGGCGCTCACGAAGAGCGTGACAGTCACCGCGGGATCCGAAGCCAAGATCTCGTTTGATTTTGACGACGCCGTACAGCCTGAAGCGGTGTTGACGCTCAACGTGCGGAACTAGACAGCTTGTCTCAAGTTGACCACTAAAGCCCTCGCCTCGGTAGCCGCCGATGCGAGGGCTTTGCTTTTTGACTCGGTTACAGATTACATTAAAGGACCTAATGTCCAGCTCGACTGACACATCCCGTTCTCTTCCGTCGTGGCAGATCGTCATTGGAAGCGTGGCCATTGCCGGCCATCTTCTGGCGGTGGCAGCTATGGTCCTAGCGGCTCCCAGTGGTCCTTGGCCCTCAGCCGAAGGCAGTACGCTGTCCACACCGCCCCAGTTCGCCTACTCCCTGAACAACGCAGTTCCCGCCGCGTATTTGCGGTCCATCGGGATGACGAACAACTATCACTTTCTTCGCAATCGTCCCGTGTTGCCCGGTGTCTCCTTCGAGGTTCGACTCAAGGACTCGTCCGGCAATGCCTTCAGGACGGTGAAGTTCCCAGAGGAAGACAG
>JASLPZ010000177.1:0-14271 GCA_030744725.1 Pirellulaceae bacterium | reverse complement strand
CCACCTCATCGGCAGCTGTTCCACTATCAGCTGCCTCGTCGCGGGTAGCCGTTACGCCGTCGGCAAGGAATCTGTAAAGTGGCTCGGCAACATCGTGCATCCCCTGGGCAAGGGCAAGATCCGCGAGGAACATGCCCGTCGTCTGCAAAGCGACAGACTCGGGATGACGATTTCGAAACCAATCGAATGACTCGGCCGCGGAGTACCACTGGCCGGTCTCGCCCAATGCCACGATTAGCTTCGCATGACAGTCCACACTGTCCGCACCGCGAGGATGCGCGGCGACATAGGCGCGCAGCGGGTCAATGGCCTGTTCATAACGCCCCAGCGCCATCAGCGCGGAGGCTCTCGCGACACGGAGGCCATCGTTCAGTGCCGCCACATCGTGACCGTCGATTTCCATGGCGGGCAGCACGCGCAGAACGTCTGCCGGTCGCCCGGCACCCAGATAGGCAATCGCCAGATAATAACGGTTGGTGGATTGATGCGAGGCGTTTTTGTGTTCCGCGCTGTGCGGTGCTTCGCCTGACACAACGTCCATTTCTAGCAGC
Source organism: Pirellulaceae bacterium (assembly GCA_030744725.1). Classification (GTDB taxonomy): domain Bacteria; phylum Planctomycetota; class Planctomycetia; order Pirellulales; family Pirellulaceae; genus ARS98. The sequence continues at coordinate 13,720 of JASLPZ010000177.1, read as the reverse complement.
CGCTCGAACATTCTCGCCGCCATCGCGAAATCCCGCTCTTTCAACAACGCTCGTCCTTGATGCTGCCGAACGTCATCGGCAAGGCTGCTCAGCGGAAATCGATCAAAGAACCGTTGGACCATTTCGTGCACCCCAGGCAGGTTGCCACCTTCCCAAGCCAAAAGCACGAGAATCTGCCCGGCGTCGTCCGACCAGTCGGCCGGCGGATCAAGTTCGAAGACGGTCGTATAGTGTTCTTTCGCCTCGTCCCTGCGACCGCTCTTGCGGAGCGCTTCGGCCAACGCGAACCTCCTCCCAGGTGCCAGTCGATGCGCCGGTGAATCCTCCAGACCTTCCTGCAACGCTTGCGCTGCGGCCAGCCAGTTTTGCTGGCGGAGGCGAGACATTCCCAGCCAGTATTGGGTCTCGAAAAGCAAATCACCGTCGAGCGTCGCGGCAAGATGTTCAAGTATCAGTTCCGCCTTGTCGTATCCCGCTTGCCGGTACTGCAGCATGGCGATCCGAAACTGCGCTTGTTGCGAATATCGACTGGCAGGTTCAACTGCCTGGCCATAGAGACGCATCGCTTCCTCGGCATTGCCAAGCAGTTCGTGGGCCTGCGCCAAGCCAAAGCGACACTGTGAGTCCAACCGACTGACTGTTTCGCGCTGCAGCACTTCTGAAAACATGACTACTGCCGTTTGTCCGTCGCGGTCAATCAGCGCTATCTCACCCAGGTACGCCATCACGTATGGGCTTAAAGCATCGTCTGGATATCGTTGGCGGAATGCTTCGAGTTCAGTCCGAGCGGCCACATGGTCTGCGGCATGGAAGGCAGATTCGGCAGCACGGAACTCTGCCTGACGCGTATAGCGATGATCGTCGGTCTGTCGCAAGAATTGGTTGAGATGTTTGCGTGCTTCGGGATAACGTCGCAACTGAACGAGTGATTCGCCCAATAGGTAACGTGCATCCGCGGAACGAGGATCGTCGGGGTGATCGTTGAGAAACGCAGCCAGTTCGGTCGCCGCCGGTGCCCATCGCTTGCGAGAAAACTGACGTGACGCGACGCGAAAGTCATCGTCTGCCACGTCAGCCGAGGCGATTGTCGTCGCCACGAACCACACGACAAACGTCAGCATTTTCCGCGACCAGTACATCCTTGTACCTGCCCCCAGGTTGTTTTGAGTCAAGTTTTCAGCGACGTGCACCGACCGCAGGTTGGTCGGGGAGCGAGTCGCCACTACCGAGCGATAGCTCGCGTCGGTCTGAGGCACAGCCTCGCTAGACTAATGCGCTTTCATGATTATCGATCGACCTTGGTGACGACGTTCACCATTTCCGGCGAGAACTTTCCCGCTAGCGGTGCTTCTTGGCGGTCGCGGCGGTAGCAATTCCACTGCCAACCAGACAGAATGGCCGGTATAGATCGCCCAGGTGAATCAGATTCGCCTGCCTTTGGCTTCCACGGGCATCATGCGTGGAGCGCATGGTCTCACACTGGCGCGATTACAACCTTCATGCCCCAGGCAACACGAAATACTGAGAATGAGAAACGCCCCGCCAACGAAATGTCAGCGGGGCGTGATTCGATTTTCAGTGTGATTCGAGGGGATCAGAAATTGTCAGGGCGTTGTGGACGTTGGGGGCGTCCACCTTCGCCGCCTTGCCCACCCGCACCGGGCCGACCGCGGCCACCTGCGCCTCCACGTCCACCTTGACTGCGACTAAATCGTTGAGCCATCTGTTCGAGCTCTGCTTTGTCGATCGCGCCGTCTTTATTTTGATCCGCAAATTCCATCATTCGTTGACGATCCTCAGGAAGCTCGTCCTTGGTGATCTTGCCGTCTTTGTTCTTATCCAGGGCCAGCAAGCGCTGGATAAAATCAGCACCGCCACCACGGCTGCCACCCGGACCCCCACGACCGCCTTCGCCGCCGCGTGGAGGTCGCGGCAGTTCGTCCATGGAAAGGGAACCGTCTTTGTTGCGATCGAGTTTCATCAAGGCGGCGGCGGCGTTCTTGATCTCGTCGGCCGACAAAGTGCCGTTCTTGTCGGCATCCAAGATTGCCATGAGCGGGTGGACGGGGGGCGCACCGCGCTGGCCACTGGCGCCGCGCTGGCCACTGGCACCGCGCTGGCCGCCGGCACCGCGCTGACCACTGGCGCCGCGCTGTCCTTCACCACGGCGCTGGCCTTCGCCGCCTGGTCGTTGAGCCATCGAAACTGTGGCGATCAACAATACCATCGCCAATGTCGAAACACATGTACTGATCTTCATTCGATTCACTCCTGTGTGTTCTGTGGAATCGGCTTCTGCGAAACCGATATGCCGTGCTGCCTGACCGCCATTGGCGGCACGTCGTTTTTGATCGGCACGACGACTAAGTATCGTTCGAGGAATTACTGTCCCTTAGTCGCCTTTCGCTCCGCGAAAGGAACGTGCTTTCGCGGAGCGAAAGACGACAATAAAAGATCGAACACTGCTAAGTAAACACCGTAACTTGGCGAATGTTTCGGTCCGGCTCGAAATCGTCCATAATCGGGGCGGCCCCTGCTCGCAAACGCGAGACCGTGCAAATACCCTAATTCCAGCCCCTCCGGTTGTGGCAGGCACCGGTTGTGGCAGGGAGTTACGCAAGATCAAGATGGAGACAGCAGTGGTCTCCCGACCCTGCCACGCGTCGCGACGGAAGGTCTCCCTTCCTGAGCGCGAGATGAAACACCAGGTTGCGAGCTGCCGACCTTCAGTCGACGTCGCGTCCCTGTCCGGAAACGGGCCACAGCAGGGGAGACCGGGCCACAGCGGTGCAGCGCCGGCGATCGGCCCTATTTCAGCGACTGCAAGTAGGCCAAAAGATCGCGCAGGTGGTCGGCCTGCATGTTCTGGTCGAGCCCTGCGGGCATGATCGAAACGCCATTGGGCCGCATCTCCTCAATCGCATCTCGCAACACCTGCACCTCTGCCTGGTCCGTCGTGCGGACAAAGACCGCCCGTGCCGTTTCACGCGTGATCAGACCCGATATCACTTTCCCGGCCGTGGTAATCAGTGTGAAACCTTCGAAGCCTCGCGCCTGTGACGAACTGGGATAGACGATCGCCTCGAGCAAATCTCGGTCATTGCGTCGCCCACCGATGGTCGACAGGTCTGGACCGACTTTCCCGCCTTGACCTTGGACCTGATGGCACGTGAAGCAGGCCGCGTGCCGGCCATAGAAGACATGCTTACCCTGCTCTGGATCGCCACCGCGCAGCGAACGTTGCAGGCCTGCCAATCGCTGAGCTTGTTCGGTCGTCGTCGCCTTCAACTTTGCCAATAACGGTTCGGCCGCAGTTCGAACGTCGTCGGAGTACGATCCTAGCAGACTTTTGATCCGGTCCACCGAAACGCTGGCCAGCCCTGGCGACTTCAGCAGCGCAATCGCTAATGCATTTCCAACCCGATCGTCATTGCTCTTGCCCTCGAACGCGCCCAACAACGCCGGCAGTTCCAACGCGCCAGCCCGGCCCACTATTTGTGTGACGTCGTCGACTTGTGGTGAACTGAGGTTTGCCGCGCCGATACATCTCGCGGCGGCGAGTTGCCGCAGCGGGGGGACGTTCGACCCCAGTTGATCAGTCAACAGCCTAAAATGATCTGCAGCCAACGGTTCGCCACGGTGCGAAAGAACATCGAGCGCGGCGATCCGCAAATCGATCGGTCGCGTACCATCGGCGGCAATCCGTTGAAGTTGCTGTCCGACATCTTCCAACCCTGTCGCGGCGATGGTCTTCACCGCCTGTTCGACCAACAACGGGTCACCCAATGTCAAGGCCGCGCGGACTTGCGTCCCCCAAGCTGTTGGCAATTCGGCCAATCCAGTCTGCGCGATGACTTCCAAAACTTGCCGTTTTCGCGAGGCTGGTGTCGCTTCGTCTGCCAGCGATTTTGCGATAAGCTGCTGAATCGCCGGGTTTTGCTCGAACGCCAACAGCGAGCCGCTCAACACGGATTGTTCGGCAGACGACAGATCGACAGTTCCCAACATTCGACCCGCGACCTGCACGATCTCGTCTCCCCATGTCGGATGCCGAGCGACGATTTCAAGCGATGTGTTTCGCAGCTCCAGATCGTCTGTCTCCAGGAGCCCGGCCACCATTTCGCGAGTCAGCGGTTGGCTGTCCATCTGATCCAGTGCGATCAACGCCGCGCGCCGAACACGCGGGTTGTCGCTGGCAAGCGCTTTGGCTGTTGCGTCGGCGCGACCGATTTCGATCAAGGCAAAAATCAATGCGTGCTCTTCGACACGGTTCACCTGGCCGCGGAGCGCATCGAGCAACGGGTTGACAGCAGAGGCTGAACCGATGCGACCGAGCGCTGTAGCTGCCTCGCGGCGAATGGCGGGATCGTCGTCTATCAATAACGCGCACAGCGCCGGCACTGCCGCTTGATCACGGAGGATTCCCAAGGCGGTCGTGGCGGCCAGGCGGATCGAAGATCCGTCACACGCAAGTTGTTCGCGCAAGACCAGGCGAGCCCGTTCGTTGGCAATGCGCCCCAGTCCCCAGACAGGTAGCACCTGTAGTTCGTCAAGCAGAGGGCGGTCGTCGGCAGGCGCCAGTGACGCACTCAACACGTCAACGCTCGCATCGCCGCGGCGCACGAACTCTCTCAAGGCACGATCGCGCACCGCCCAGCGTCGATCCTGAATCAGGTTCGAAAGTTGCGCCATCGTCTGCGTACGCCACACAATGTCGGCGCCGCGTGGATTCTTGTCTGCAAGGCCTTTCCGCCGAACCCGGTAGATCGCGCCCAAGACATTCGGTTTAGCGATCTGCGAGGTGGGACAGCCGATGCGGAACCAACCGCCAGTATCAATTACCAACAGGCTGCCGTCAGCGTCTTCCAAAACGTCAGTGGGGTGAAAGTCGCCAAATGTGGATGTCAAGAAATCTTCAGCTTCGGCGTAAAACGTCGAACCATCACGTTGGAGGTGCACGCGTTTCACTTTATGTGTGTTGAATTCGGTCACGAACAGGTTGCCGTGAAACGACTCACCCAGCTGCGTGCCGCGATAACGGGTCATGCCTGAAACAGCGACGTGCCCAAAATTGTGCACCGGTGGCAACAGGTCACCTGTACGGCGAAACTCGTCAACGACCTTGGGCTGATCGTGACGCGGGTAAACGCCACCGTGCATCCAATGCACCAGGCAATCACCACGTTGACGAAACATGATATTGACGGTGCCGAGCATTTCGCCGGTCGGTAGAAAGTCGATTTCGACGGGATTATCCATTCCGCCGCCGCAGTGGATCTGAACGTCGCTGCCATCGGATTTGCACGAAAATATTCGCGCCGCCTTTCCGGCGCTGGTGACTTGATCTTGTTCGTCGCGAAACTCGTGGCCATGGCGGCCTTCACACCAGTAGATCCGACCACAAGGTCCAAGAAAACAGCCATGAACATCCGCGCCGTTGCCAGAATAGCCAAAGTCCGAGACGATCTTGCTCCGCAGATCCGCGACGCCGTCGTAGTCCGTGTCTTCGAATCGCCAAATGGCACCGGACGAAGCCACCAACAGCGCACCCTCGTGCCACAGCGCGCCCATGGGAAACGTCATCTTGTCTGCAAAGATGGTGCTCTTGTCGAACACTCCATCGTGGTCTGTGTCCTCCAGCATCCGTACAAAGTTGGGCAGTTGTTCTTCCAGATCCGGGCGGCGCAGGTTCTCCCCGGCGGCTTCGGCAACAAACAGTCGACCACGATCGTCAAATCCGGCCATCATGGGATGTTTGACCAATGGTGGCGCCGCGGCCAGCTCGATCGTATAACCGCCAGGAACGGTGATCGGCGGCGCTTGGAACGCGTCACCGGCCCAGCCCAGCCGTGGCACTGCGGAGGTGGCTATTCCCAAGACAATCGTCCAGGCCGAAAGCGTCAAAAACTGCCGTGTCATCGATAAGCTCCCTGATTCATGCGATTTCGGCGCGGGTGTTAACGCGGGCCTGCACCCGCCCCGCAAACGTTACAGTGTGCGGCATCCGCCGCAAACGGTCAAGAAAATTTACGAGCCGGTTCGGGGATGGCAAGGATCTGTACACGAACCGCCTCGATGACCTCTCGGCCGTTGACGCCCATTGCCAAGACCCCAGGTGCCGATTTAGAGTGTGACCTTCGCCGTGCCAGAGCGCTCTACCACGAAGGCGGGGCGATTGGAATGACCCGCTTCCCGCCCCCAACACACCCCCTCCTCCATAGACGCCATGGCCGAACAACTAAACGAGCTGATCGCAAACTGGCACTGGTCCGCGTTACTAGCGACGGTCATTGTGAGCGTATTGGCCCTGGGAAAGGGCGCTGATTGGCTGGTCGAGGAAGCCGTCGCGATCTCACTTCGTTCCGGGGTCCCTCGCGCAATTGTCGGCGCAACGGTCGTCAGTCTGGGAACCACTGCGCCGGAGGCAGCCGTTTCTGTGCTGGCCGCATTGCAAGGGAACCCAGGCCTCGCCTTGGGCAATTCCGTCGGTTCGATCATTTGCGATACCGGACTGATTCTCGGCCTGGCTTGTCTGATCGCCCCGATCAAGTTTGATCCCGCAATCGTCAATCGCCAGGGTTGGGTTCAGCTTGGTTGTGGCGTGTTGTTGGTCGCAGTTTGTTTTCCATGGTCGGCACCGGCCATGGCCCTCACGGTCGGCGGTACGATGCTGCAAATCGCTGGATTCGTTTTTCTGGGTTTGCTCGTAGCATACATCGGGTGGTCGGTTTGCATGGCGAAATCGCAGTCGGCGGATGACGCCCCCGAGAATCTGTCGTCGCATAGCATGGTGCGAGGAATTCTTCACTTTTTGATTGCGATCGCGATCGTCTTGGTGTCGTCATCGTTTTTGATTGCTTCGGCCACGGAATTGGCCGAGCGGATGCAGATACCACCAGCTATTATTGCCGCGACGTTGGTTGCCTTTGGTACTTCGCTGCCTGAACTTATGATTGTGCTCACGGCAACACTCAAAGGCCACGGTGAAATCGCCGTGGGAAACGTGATCGGTGCGGACATCTTGAATGTTCTCTTTGTGGCAGGAGCCGCGGCCGCTGTGACCCCCGCGGGTTTGCACGCCGACCCGGCGTTTTTCCGCCTTCAATTCCCTGCGATGCTGTTCGTCTTGTTCGCCTTTCGCCTCGGAATCTGGGCGGCGCGCGACGGAAGACTGTCTCGCCCGTTGGGTGCCTTCCTGTTGCTCGTCTACGTGGCGGTAACCGTCGCCAGCTTCGTCTTGGTTGGCAAAGTTGGTCACTAACCACCTTATTCGCGAACCAGCTTGGCGTACTCGGCACATTTGGCGGGATCGACAGGCCGCGTGAACCAACTCACAACGACAAACACTGGCACGTTCCAAAGCAAGCCCCAGGCGGTCGAGTCCATTGGCAAGCCGCTCTTGAGGCTTTGAATCCACGCTGCGGTGGGCCCAAATGCGGTTCCCTGCATCGCCTCGGCGACGGGATCGAACATGCCGCCGAAAAAGAACGCACCCACCAGGCCCGCAGCCAGTCCGCACGCAGCGCCCGCGGCCGTACCGCGACGCAAAAACAACATGTCAATGGTCAAAGGTAGCAGCTGGCAACTGAAGCCAATGGCGACCAGTCCCAACAGCGCAATCATCCGCATCACGTCGAAGCTCGAGCTGGTGGATTGCGACGAGTAACTTCGCAGTACCATCACCAATGCCAACAGTGTCGTCACAACAATCACTGCACGCCCCACCCAGAGACGTTCGACTTGGGTGGACTTCGGACGAAAGAACCGATCATAAATGTCGCGCACCGTCAGGGCGCTGAGGGCGTGCAAATTGCTATCGGCGGTACTCATCGATGCCGCCATGATTGCCACGATGACCAACGACGCCAGGGCAGTTCCGACTGTCACGCCCAACATGATCGGCAACTGGCCTCGGAGGACCACAATCAAGATGCGATCCGGCTGTTCGACCAGCGGATGGGCGACCGCACTGGCACCTTCACCCACCAGTGGAAACAGGGACTGACCGCCCAGGCCCACCAGCATGACACCAAGCAAGAAGCAAGGCGGCAGCGCGATCGCGAACAAGAGTGCGCTGCGCTTGAGTGATTTCGAACTTGCCGCGGAATAGAAACGCATCCATTGGGCCGGCTGCACCAGCGACCCTACGGATGCGAACATAACAATCGTCAACATCTTCGACCAGGGAAACGCGCCCGTCGGGCCAGGTGATGTCAACGCGGTCGCGGGCAACGATGCGACCGCTTCGCCGAACCCACGCAATCCGCCAAATGCCGATATGACCGCCACGCCACCCAGCAGCATACCGCCGATTAACAGGAGACCTTGCAAGGCGTCCGTCCAGGCCACGCTCCGCATCCCGCCGATCATGATGTACGTCATCGTGATCAAGGACAACACCACCGCGCCCACTTGAAATGCGTCGAAGCTCCCGAGTGCTCCCAACTCTAACTGCCAGCCCTTGAACATGACGGCGGAAATCTCCCCTCCCGCCTTGATCTGAATCATTACGTATGGAATCGCATAAAGATAACCGGCCAGCGCCACCAACAGTCGCAACGTAACGGGGCTGTCGTAGTAGTCCGAAATCATGTCGGCTGGGGTGACGAAATCCTTGGCTTGACCAACCCGACGAATTCGTGCCCCCAACAGGTACACCGAGGCACCAGCCAAGGGGACGTTGAGTGCGAACAACGCGAAGACAGCGCCGTGTCGATAGACCAAACCCGGTGCGCCCAGAAACGCAAACGCACTGAAGAACGTGGCGATGATCGTTAACGACGTGACGAACCACCCTTGGTTGCGACCTGCCAGGTAATAGTCTTCTTCGCTGGGCGTGCTCCGCAGATACCCAACCACGCCCAGCCCCAGCAATACCAATAGGTACACGAAGGCGACGACGATGGCGACACTTTCGAAATGTTGTCCGTCCGCCATGTTAGTTCGCTGCCTCGTCGTTGGTTGTCCAAACAAGAAGGTAGGCGGCCACCACCACGGCGATTTCGACGGCGCACCAGAACATTCCCCAGACATACAGACGCGGCAAACCAAACCACGTGGCAGGTTGATTGACCAACAAGACTCCGGGCCCGGCCCCCAAGATCATGGCCAGTGCGAACACCGCAGCCAGGATCCAACCGAGTTTCATACGTGTACCAACGTTCTCACTCATGGTCGGTGATCTCCGAGTTGTTGCGCCGCCGGCCGATACGAAGCGATGCTTAGAAAGGAACGCGCGGTTTGCCATTCAGAATTGTGGGATTTCTTAGACTATTTCTGTGAGTCGACTGTGCAGTCATTTGCGAATCCCGCTTAGTCAAGCGGCTCTGACTTTGCGTACGAACCCAGGACGTTCAGTCGAACCGTCCGCCGCTCCAAGGCTGCGAGTGCCTTCTTGACCTTCGCGTCATTTTCATGTCCTTGCGATTCAACGAAAAACAGATACTCGCTTTTGCTGCCGGGCATCGGAAAGGACTCGATCCAAGTCAAGTTCAATCGTGTTCGCTTGAAGACGCCCATGACGTCGGCCAAAGATCCAGCACTGTGTGGAATCTCGAACATAATCGCAGTCTTGTCATGTCCAGTTCGTGGCGCAGCCCGGCCACCAATGATGGCAAAACGCGTGACATTGTATTTGTTGTCTTCGATGTTCTCACAGACAATATCCAGCCCATAGTTGACGGCCGCCAGGCGGCTGGCCACCGCCGCCGCACCAGGCTTTCCAGCAGCAAGCTGAGCGGCCGCGGCCGAACTGGCCATTTCGACCATGCGAGCCCACGGCAGATGTTTTGCCAACCAATCGCGACATTGGGATAACGCTTGCGGTTTGCTGTAAACTTCCTGGATGTCCTCACGTGCACTGCGCGACAGCAGATTGTGGTGGATTTTCAACTGCACTTCACCGCAGATGCGTAGCGGATGGCGAGCGAACATTCCCAAGGTGTCGGCGACGCGACCGTCCGTCGAATTCTCTAACGGCACGACACCATAGTCAGCGTGTCCACGATTCAACTCTTCGAACACGGCGGAGATGGTTGCAACCGCAGCTAGGTCGGCACTTGATCCGAACCGACTTGTTGTTGCAAGATGGCTGTAACTGTACTGCGGCCCCAGATAGGCGACACGTACAGGGCGAATGAGCGAACGGCTGCCACTAGTGATTTCGCGAAAGATCGCCCGCAACGTCTCGTCGGTCAATGGCCCTTTGTTAGCGGTGACGATGCGCCCGAACGTGCCTTCATCAACGCCTTGAGGCACGGACGAGGCGGGTTCATTCAAGGCCGCCAGTTTCTGGACCAGTTTCGCGCGGTCATTGAGTCCCTTGACCAGTTCGCGATCGAGACGTTCAAGGGCACGCTGGAGTTGGGAGGGCGAGGCGGGTTTTGTGCGGCCGCGACTTGGTTTCGGGGCGGGCTTTTTCTTGGCCATAGGTGCGAAGCTTCGTTCTGCGGCAACGATGGGTAGCAAAAGTCCTGAGACTTACGGTCCGAGTTCTCACGCACTGGGAAACGAAAAACCAAATGGAATCGTATCATGTGGGCCAGTTGCTAGTGCCTCACGTCAGTCGAAACTGTCAGTACGATAGCCTTTCAAGGTCGTCGTTGACTTGGTCGGCCAACCCACAAAGTCAATCGGTGTGAGGTACTAGGTGGGCTGTCCCTTGTACAAGGCGTCATGGCGACTGTCAATTTGCCGCAACCGCTTGCCCCTCCATCCAGCACGACTAGACCCACCCATGTCAAAATGGCAGATCACTTACGAATGCCGATGCGAGGCTGCTTTCGCGGTGATTCGACCTTGACTGCAACTAGCATGATATACACACTTTACGAGATTTATCGAATCCAGTCTCCTTGGCTGGCACGGCCTTTGCTTCTACTAGCTACACCCCCGGCGAATGCCGGACCTGAATGGACAAAGGAACAACCAACGCCAATCGGCGAACTACTCAGATTCAAACAGAGGAGCACATCATGGCTCAAGGCGAAGTTATTATCGGCATTGATCTCGGCACCACGAACTCCGTGGTTGCGGTCATGGAAGGCAGCGAAGCGAAGGTCATCCCCAACCCGGAAGGCAATCGTCTGACGCCCAGCGTTGTGGCCTTCACAGAGAAGGGTGAAACGCTCGTCGGTGAACCTGCACGCCGTCAAGCCGTGACGAACCCGCGTCGCACCGTTTATTCGGTCAAGCGATTCATGGGACGCCGGCATAGCGAAGTCAAGTCAGAAGAAACAATGGTGCCGTACGGAGTCGTCGGTGGGCCGAACGACTACGTCAAGATCAAGATCGGCGACGACGAATACACGCCACAGGAGATCTCCGCGAAAACACTCCGCAAACTCAAGGAAGCGGCGGAATCTTATCTGGGCCAAAAGGTCAACAAAGCCGTGATCACCGTTCCCGCTTACTTTAACGACGCGCAGCGTCAGGCAACCAAAGATGCCGGCCAAATCGCCGGGCTCGAAGTCGCTCGAATCATTAACGAACCGACGGCCGCTGCTATGGCTTACGGTTTGGAGAGAAAGAAAGACGAGCGGATTGTCGTCTTCGACCTGGGTGGTGGTACGTTCGATGTGTCCGTGTTGGAAGTTGCCGATGCTGGCGATGACGGTCAAGAGAGCCGCGTTTTCCAAGTGATCAGTACCAGCGGCGATACCCACCTTGGCGGCGACGACTTCGACCAGGTACTTATCAACTATGTCGCCGACCAATTCAAGAAAGAACAAGGCATCGACCTCCGTCAGGACGAGATGGCGCTGCAACGACTGCAGGAAGCGTGCGAAAAAGCCAAGAAGGAATTGAGCTCCGTTCCACAAACAGATATCAATCTGCCTTTCGTCACCGCTGATGCCGGGGGACCCAAGCATCTGCAGGTGAACATTACTCGATCGACTTTCGAGGAGTTGATTGACGTTCTCGTCGAAAGGTGCCGCAAGCCGGTCCAGCAGGCCTTGGCCGACGCGAAGCTCAAACCCAGTGATATCGACGAAATCGTGCTGGTTGGTGGCTCGACGCGTGTCCCCAAAGTGGCGACGATGGTTAAGGAAATCTTTGGAAAAGACCCACACAAGGGTGTCAACCCAGACGAGGTTGTGGCGGTGGGTGCCGCGATCCAAGGGAGTGTCCTGGCGGGTGATCGAACCGACGTGCTGTTGTTGGATGTGACTCCATTGACGCTGGGAATCGAAACCGAAGGCGGCATCTTCACATCATTGGTCGATCGCAACACCACGATCCCGGCGGAAAAGAAGAACACCTTTAGCACTGCTGCCGATGGCCAAACTGCGGTTACGGTTAGGGTCTTTCAGGGCGAGCGCAAAATGGCGACGCACAATCGCTTGCTGGGCGAATTCAACCTGGAGGACTTTCCTCCCGCACCGCGTGGAACTCCCCAAATCGAAGTCAAGTTCGACATCGATCAAAACGGCATTCTGGCTGTTTCGGCCAAGGAACTGAAGTCGAACAAAGAAGCGTCCGTTACGATCAAAGAGTCGTCTGCCCTGGACGAATCGGAAATCGAACGTATGCAGCAAGACGCCGAAGCAAACGCCGACGAAGATAAACGAGAATTTGAATTGGCGACCGCACGGAATGAAGCCGAGCATTTGACCTTCCAGTTCGAGAAGGAAATCAAAGAGCACGAGGACAAACTGACCGACGACGATCGCGAGCCGCTCAACAAGGCAATCGAAAAGGTCCGCGAGGCAGCAAAAGGCGAAGATCATGGACCGATCAAGTCCGCCATCGACGAGCTGGAACAGGCTCGCATGGCATTTGGGAAAATGATCTACGAAAAAGGTGGCGCCGCACCCGGTGCAGAAGATCCCGCCGAAGATACGTCAGGTGACACCGAAGCGGCCGCAGGCGAAGACGACGCAATCGATGCCGAGTTCGAAGTAAAGGACTCCTAAGAACGGCCCAACGGCTGCAGCCAAGTCAGCAGGCGCACGGAGTGCGCCTGCTGCTATCGAACAACTGCGCACGCCGCGCAGAAGTGAGCGAAAAGGACTCTGAGAGCTACTGAGCAACGGTGCGCTCGGCCTGTGCGCCGAGCGCGTCAAGGGGAGGCACGTCATGGCATTTCGGATGGACAAACTGACGATCAAAGCCCAAGAATCCGTAGCAAACGGACAGGAGCTTGCCGCCGATCAGGGGCACCCTCAGTTCGACCCGTTACACCTGTTGACGGCCCTGATCACGGAAGAAAGTGGAATCGTCCGCCCAATCCTGAATAAGATTGGTGTCAATGTTGACCAGCTTGGAACGATGCTGGAGGCCGAGCTAAAGCGGTTCCCGCAGGCCAGTGGCGGCGCCCCTCCACAGCTCAGCCGCGAACTTCAGCAGGTTCTTGAAACGAGCCAGCGCGACGCCTCGGCGATGCAAGACGATTTCGTCTCGACCGAACATCTACTTGTGGCCCTGACGAAGATCGATTCCAAGGCCCAAAAGGCCCTGCAGCTGAACGGGATTCGTACGGATGATCTGCTGGCTGCCATGCAGGAAGTGCGCGGCACGGCGCGTGTTTCGGACCAGACGCCCGAAGACAAATACCAAGCCTTGGAAAAATACGGCATTGATCTGGTTGAACATGCCAACCAAGGCAAACTCGATCCCGTGGTCGGACGCGACACGGAAATCCGACGTGTCATCCAGGTACTCTCGCGCCGCACGAAAAACAATCCCGTGTTGATCGGCGAACCTGGCGTAGGCAAGACGG
>JASLPZ010000176.1:0-14301 GCA_030744725.1 Pirellulaceae bacterium | reverse complement strand
AAGAATGAAGAGTCGGTAACACCGAAAGCGACACGTCTGGCCCGAATCATGCCGGTACCCGTTATGGCCGCATCGTTCATCCCGGTACGTTTCTGTTCGTCGACCAACTTGTCGCGGTATTTACGTTTGTCTTCAAAGTTCAACGGGTCCGCTGGTGCCAGATCCGCGTCCCATTCCTCGAACGTGCATTCGTCCAACACCTGCGTGATGCGTTCAGCCGCCGAGACATAGAAGTGAAAATCGCATTCCGGGCAGACGTTCAACCGCTTTTGCGCGTCCTTACGATAAATGGCGTTGTGGCAGCCGGGACACCGTTGCCACAGCCCTTCGGGAACGCCTCTCTTTTGTCGCTTGTTCATCGGTGGGGTCGCCGCGGACTGTGGATTCTCTCCACTCGATTTGCTCATCTAAAAACACCTACGTCTGCGTTGGCGATGCCAGACAGAGCGGTAACAAATTCGGATCAGGTCTTCAAACCGACGCTTGAAGCTTCAACTTCGAATTGCTCCCAACCTCCGCACTGACATTCAGCCTTCCAGAGATTTCCCAACTCCCCGTGGTTTAACAGCGACCGAAAGAGGCTCGCAAACGGCTCCGGCACCACCACCGCAATCACGCCATCCTTATGCTTTTTCGCAAGTTTGGCAAGCACGGCTCTCCCCCGCTCCTGGGCAGACGTTGGTGACTCGCCTTCAGGTGGACAGACCGTTTCCGGATGCTCTTGCCACTGCCGGTAGACTCTCGGCTGTTTCTGTTTGACTTCGACGATCATCTTTCCATGCCACAGACCGTGATTGAGATTCTTCAAGCCGTCCAGTGGCTTGCCTTTCAAATCCAACTCTTCGCCCAATGCATTGGCCGTTTGTTGGCAGGCCTTGCAGGGCGAAGTGTAGATCGCCTGGATCTGCTGGTCGGTTAATTCGTCGATGGTGCGAGCCACTTGGTCGGCTCCGCAATCATTTAATGGCACATCCAGCGTTCCGGTTATTCGGCCTTGTTCGTCGAAGTCCGTCGAACCAGGCCGAATCAGTATGATTTTTAGCATTGGCTTACTTGTCCCCATCGCCACAGAATGTATGGGTGAGTTGCGTTACGGCAGAGGAATACGAATCATGGCCAAAGATCGCGGACCCGACGACCATCAGTTGAGCACCGGCTCGGGCACACTCGGCAATCGTCCCAGCATTGACACCTCCATCAACCTCAAGCATCGTGGATGGTGCCGTTTGCGTTCGCAAACGTCGTAGCTTTTCCAAGGCAGTCGTTTGAAAACTCTGACCACCAAAACCGGCCTCGACGCTCATCACCAACACCAAGTCACAGTCTGCTAGAATCGGTTCCACGGCGGACACTGGTGTCGCGGGATTCAAGGCCACTCCCGCAGCGGCTCCCAACGCATGAATCTGATCGATGACTGGCTGGGGATCCTCGACCGCCTCGACATGAAAAGTGATGATATCCGCACCGGCATCGAAGAAATGCTGCACGTACCGCTGTGGTTCCTCAATCATCAAATGCACGTCCAACGGCATGTCAGTCAGCCGACGCAACGCTGACACGATCGGCATACCGTAGGTCAAGTTCGGGACAAACCGGCCATCCATCACGTCCAGATGCAGCGCTTTCACTCCAGCTTCTTCCAGACGCGCTACCTCGCGCTCGAGATTGCCAAAATCGCATAACAACAGCGACGGCAGGATGACCGGAGCTGACTCAAATAATGTGGATAGATGATTGCGTCGAGGCATCGTTGGGACGCGAAGAGAAAAGGAACTGGCAGAGAGTTGACAGCTTCAGGATATTGAGGTGGCCGACCACCGAGCAACAGTAATGTTTGGCTGCGTCGAAGAATCCGAATTTAGTGTGGGGGCCAATCGGCGAGATGTGAGAAAAACTCGCCACATCTTGAATTGTACCAAGCGCGACGAGCGGCGTCAGCATACCGTCTAGCACTTTGGGCGAGTGCAGGCCGCCACTGCCGAAATCGACAGAGACGTCGCAAATCACCTAGAACGCCGTAACTACTGACCGCTTAGAATCTTCTGTCGAATTCCTGGCTCTCCGGCAGCTCGCTGATGTCTTCCAGACCCATGATCTTCAGGAACCTTTCCGTCGTATGGTATTTGGGCCGTCGGGGTTTTTTATCGGGCCTTTCGATTCGGAGCAGTTGCCGTCGGACCAGCTGTGAGAGGATTCCGCCGCTAGGTCTTCCACGAGTTTCGTCGATTTCTTCGCGTGTTAGCGGCTGGCCATACGCAATAACTGCCAGAATATCGACCGCCGCCTGCGAAAGTCGAGCTTCCCGTACACTCCCGTAGAACCGATCGCGAAGATTTGCATATTCGTCTCGGATGTTCAGCAAGTATCCAGCACCCTGAGAAACGACCTCATAGGGGCACTCGAGCTCACGGTATCGATCATTCAAGTCGATCACCAACTCGTCGATTTCCCGAGGACTGACGCCGCGCATGAGGGCTGCAATACGTTTCGCCGTAAGTGGGGTATTTTCGGCGTTCCCAACGAACAGCACAGCCTCCAGAATACCCAACGGTGACACGTGCTCGTCCGCCTCGGCCTCGCCCGGCTTGGGCTCGTCAGCCTCGTCCTGCTCCTTCGGTGACTGACTGCTGTCGGCTGCCACAACGGGATTGTTCGACCGCGCGACCTCACCGCCACCCACCAGTCCTGCATAGGCCGCCGTCAACGCATCCAGCGAAATCACTTCATCTGCGTCACCTTCGCCCGAACCGTCATCGACTTCGATGCCGTCCGCCGCATCTTCATTGGGTCCGCTCTGGTTTTCTTGGTCCACCATGTTGGCACTATAGGGCGATGGACTCGCCACCGGCAAGAGCGCTCACCAGCGTTTGGCGACTTCGGCCTTCATGAACGCCAGTCCGTCACTAGCAAGTTGCTCTTCACTCTCGTACATGCGACGCCAGATCTTGGTGGCAGCGGCCAGTTCCGGCAAGGCCAAACCAAACGCTTCGATCATCATCCAGCCGTCGTAGCCGACTTCTTTCAACGTGTCAAAATTCTCGGCCCAGCGGACATTCCCCTGCCCCGGCGTGCTCCTGTCGTTCTCGGAAATATGAACATGACAGAGCACATCGGCACACGAGCGAATCGCCTCGGCGATGTCCTTTTCTTCGATGTTACAGTGAAACGTGTCGTACATCACGCGACAGTTCGGGTGGTCAACCTCTCTTGCAAATCGCGCCGCGTCAGCGTGAGTGTTCAGCAGATAGGTTTCAAAACGGTTGAGGCATTCCACGCCCAAGGTCACACCTACGCTACCTGCGTGCTCGGCAACCTGCCGCATGCTCTCGACGCCCCACCTCCATTCGTCGTCCGTGGGGCCCTGGCCACTAAACAGCCCCAATGCCGAATGGTACGGCCCGACCAGATGCGTCGCGCCGGCTGCTGCGCAACAGTCCAGCGTGCGTTTGGTGCCATCGACTCCCTTGGAACGAATATCGGCGTTCGGGCTGATCGGGTTGTCTTCCTCGGTGCGGACGGTCACGGCCGTTCGCTCCAGCCCCAGTTCTGTCAAACGTTGGCCCCAAGCTGCATAGTCCAGATCCAGATTGAAAATTGGGACTTCGACACCGTCATATCCCATCGCTTTCAAGGACTCAAGTGTGGGAATCAGATCGTCGTTCAGCTCGCCCGACCACAGTAACAGGTTCATTCCAAATTTCATTGACTTCGCTCCTTGAAAGCTCGTACGAGGTTCTTCTTTACAAATGAGTCAAGTCTTCAGCGACGGGCACCGACCGCAGGTTGGTCGGGGAGCGGGTTGCTGAAATCGAGCGATAGCTCGCATCAGTCCGTGGCACAGCCTCGCTAAGTATCGTTGTTTGCGAGATTTGAACGCGTGATTGATGTGCACGCCAAAACGTCGCCGTTGATTTCACATTGCGGTTTCTCCCGCCAGCAACTCGTCCTTTCGTTGTTTCACCAGCTTCCGCGCCTGCGGGAAAAAAGACACGATCCGTTTGGGCAGCGGAGCCAAACGAACACGTCGCATGACGTTGTTCAGGCGAAACAGCAGTTTGTCATCCTCGCTGTAGTCGTACAAGAACCGTGCTGCGGAAAACCGTGGAATGAACATCGCCAACATTCCGGTTTGGCATGTGATCATCTGATTCACGGTGGCGGCAATCTCTTCGGGCGAAACAGTTTCGATGGCGTCATAGTAGGCATCCAGTTGACCGGGCATCTGTTCAATCAACGCGGAATCCAGCAGCAGTTCCACCAGGATATGGCCTAGGAAACTTGGCCGAAATCCCGGATCCGGATCCAGCATTTCGCGAAATGCGACGGTAAACCGCAGATTCAACTCGGCAAATGCCCGCGTCTGGTGAAACCAATGATCGTCACGATGATGTTGCACGATCCCACGCGCAAGCGCAGCGGTCTCAGAATCTTCGTGATCCACAAACGGCAGAGCCAAGCGTTCGCGTGCACGCGATCGACGGTTGACCACGCTCAGCCAGTCCGGCACCGCTGTCCCAACCAAAAAGTGAGGATTCGCGAGGAAGCGGCGCCCGTGAGCAAAGTAGTTCATAAGCCCGCCAAATCGTCCTTCCTAGCCCACGTTGGTCCACTGAAGACTCTTCGCGCTGGACAATACGGCGTCGCACACTCGTTGCGTATCGAGGGCATCGCGAAAGGTGGGACCAGCCGGTTTACCCGTCTCCAGGCTTTCCAGGAAATCCTTGACTTGGTGCACAAAGCTATGCTCGTAACCAATCTGCAGTCCTGGCACCCACCAGTTGCCCATGTAAGGATGGTCGCCGTCAGTCACGTGAATCGACCGCCAGCCGCGCATGTCACCTTCAATCCGGTGATCGAAGTATTCGAGCCGATGCAGGTCGTGCAAGTCCCATTTGATCGACGCGTGTTCACCGTTGATTTCGAACGTATACAGTGCCTTGTGGCCGCGCGCGTAACGCGTGGATTCGAACAGTCCAAGCGACCCGTTTTGAAAGCGGCACATGAATGTGCACGCATCGTCAATACTAACGGATTCGACCTTTCCCGTCAGATTGTGCATGCGTTCCTTAACGAAGGTCTCCGTCATGGCCGTGACGTTGGCAATGCTGCCATTGATCCACAGCGCGGTATCGATACAGTGGGCCAACAGGTCGCCCGTAACACCGCTACCCGCCACGGCGGCGTCCAACCGCCACAGCGCGGCTCCACCCTGCGGCAGGCTGTCGTCGATCGTCCAGTCTTGCAGGAAATTTGCGCGGTAGTGAAAAATGCGACCAAGGTTTCCAGACGCGACTATATTCTTGGCCAGCGTCACTGCCGGCACGCGTCGATAGTTGTACCAGACGATGTTATCCACACCCGCTTTCTCGACGGCCTGGCACATTTCCTCGCCTTCGGCGGAATTCATCGCCAGAGGTTTTTCGCAGAGGATCTTCTTGCCTGCCTCGGCACACGCGATCGCGATTTCCTTGTGCAGATTATTCGGTGTGCAAATATCGACGGCATCGATGTCATCGCGGGCAATCAACGCGCGCCAATCCGTCTCGATCGACTCGTATCCCCAGTTATCCGCAAAGGCCTTAATCTTCTCGGCATTCCGTCCGCAAGCCGCTTTCAAAACTGGTCGATACGGCACGTCGAAAAAATCATTAACGCGTTTGTAGCCGTTCGTATGCGCCCGGCCCATAAAGCCGTAGCCAATCATGCCAATGTTCAGTGGTTGTGTCATGAATCTCTCTCTCAACTTTTGGATAATGACGCGCGGCAGAAGGATTCCATTCGCGAGGCAGGCCCAGCGCGCATCGTCTTTGTCACGCTTCGTTCCACCCGTGCGCATCGCGTACTTTGATCATGGCGTCCAGGATTGTGTTCCAGGTGTCTTGTGTCTCGAGCACCGAGTTGGGGAACATGCAGCCGTCCCAACAAATGTGCTGCATCCCACGTGTGGATGCCTTGTTCAGCCAATAACCGGAGGCATCCACAATGTTCAATTTGCCATTGGGGTCATCAGCTTGGCAATGACGGCCAGTATTGTCGTGAGATCCGGTGCCATGAACGGAGCCGTCATTCTGCGCCACATGGAAGTCAATCGTCCATGGTCGCAGCGCGTCGGTCATCGTGGTGTATGCCTCGTTGAACTCTTCCTGGCTGTAACCTTCCTGCAACAACGCGTGCTCGGGCGCGTTGTAACCCAATAGATAAAGATACGTGTGAGCCAGGTCTGACTGAAAGCCAACGGTCATCGGCAGGTCCACGGTCTCCAGCAAGTTCAACATTGCTTTCCAGGAGTGCATGCCGGCCCAGCAGATTTCGCCTTCGGCCGCCAGGCGTTCACCATGATCCGCGGCAACGCGAGCTGCCTCGCGAAATGTCTCTGCAATCACCTTGGTGTTGGCCTCTGGATCCTTGGCCCAGTTTTCTGGGCTATCGGCCGAGTCGATCCTGATCACGCCGTATTTGCGCACACCGTGTTCGTTAAAGACCTTGGCGATGCGACAGGCCTTTTCGACGGCCAGCACGAAATTCGCTCGATCTTCGTCCGATCCCATCGCACTGCCGCCTACCGTTCCGGGCCACACCGGGGCGACCAGCGAACCGACCACCAGTCCTTTGGCGGCGATCTTGTCGGCGATAGCTTTCAATTCATCGTCCGTCGCATCTGGGTCGGTATGCGGATGAAACAAGAAGTAGTCAATACCATCAAATTTCTGACCGCCCACATCGGCGTTGGCCGTCAGTTCCAACATTCGATCCAGACAGATGGGTGGATGGTCAGTGCCGTCTTCCTTACCAACCAAGCCGGGCCACATGCCGTTGTGAAGCTTAGGAAATGAGTTACTCATATCGATCCTCGTAACCTGGTCGTTGAATGAAAAAGTCACTGCCGAGGCTGGCAACGGAAACGAGACGCGTTGCCGAGGTCTTGCCAGTGAGAGGCCTATGCTTGTTTGTAGTCACCGACGTTGGGAACTTGGTCGAACGTATCTGGGCCGAAATAACGCAACCCTTCAAGCGGTTCGCTGCCGGTGTTCTCAAATTCGACACCCGCCGTGGCCGCCTCGTGACTAATGAAAACCTCGTCTTCGGTTTCCGCGCCAAAGCGAATCATCGCCGGTGTCTGGAGATTGAGCTTGCCCATGCGGCCCTTGCCTTGGACCGTAATCCAGCCGCTCGCACCACCATCCCTGATCGTGCATTTCGCGCCCGGCTGTAGCGTCAAACGCCGAGCGCTAAACAGCTGCTTGCCGTCTACACGACCATAGACAATCCAGTCGTCGACCCAGCCGTCACCCGAATCCGCCGTGATCGGTTCCAGATAATTGTTGTCCTTGAAATCGGGATCGACATTCTTCTCCCAATCCAATTGGCCCACAATGAAGTCCAAGTCCTGGTGCTTCTCTTCGGGCATATCCTTGACCAGCAGCGACCACGGAACATAACGTCCTTCGACAATGTTCTGGTACATCCCAAAGACATCGCTCCCCCACTGAGGCTCATAAGTACACAGCGACCCCGGCGCGTGCAGCACGCCAGGCGGGATCAACCAACCCGTTCCGCGTTTGAGACGGTAGGCTTTGGAGAGATCCAACATACCGTTCTCGCCGTTATTCCAGTTCTCAAGGCACTTGCGCACTTGAGCCTTCGTTGTACCCGGCTCCAATCCCATAAACGTGTAAGGGAAATTGTTGTCACAGTTGTTGTACTGGGGAGCGAAGTAATAGCTCTCCGGCTTACCCTCTTGATTGACCAACTTGGCGTCTTCGAACCGTTGATGCATGTGATGGGGAATCGGCCCCATATTGTCGAAGAACTTGGAATAGACGGGCCAGCGCTGGTATTTGTCCCACAGCGTCTTGCCGATCAGCCGGTGGCCTGCTTCGGCCACGGCATCCTTCAACATAAAGTGCTGATCTTCAAACAGACAGAAGCTCTGGCCTTCGTGCCAGACGCGCCCTTCGTTGGCCGCGTCCGTGGTGCTCGAAAACCATCGCTCGTCAATGCCACCACGCTCCGCCCCATACGCATAATAGTCGCCAGGTGCCAACTTGATCCGCTTCCCAGGATGCAGGAAACTCCGTGGAACCCAAGTTGGTGAGAGACGTAACAGCCCTTGACCGGCATCAAGCGCACTGTCGAGAATCCTCCCAACGTTGTCGCTCGCAACAATATCTTCCATCATGGTGGCAATTCTCGCTTCCTAAGTCTGCAAAAACCAAACCAACCGTCAGTCGGCGATCAATGCCAACGAGGGCCAATTCCAGCAACGTCTTTGGGACCCATCCGAACAGGGGAGGCTCGCCCACCGAATGGGAACTCGCAGTATTAACACGTTCTAAGCCAAATGGCAAGTAATCCCACGACTGGACAGGGCCTTTTACTTTACCGGTAGGGATGCTTATCTTTACGGTTTGAAATGCCAGATGCAACTGGTCCATGAACTCAGCGTATCTGACGCACGTCGCGACAACCCAATCGAGAACGACACAATGGCGAGCAAGACGTGGAAATTGGCGGACGACGCCGGCGAAGACTATTCAAGCAACTTTGGCACGACGCTTTCATTGGGTCGCGACAATTTGAACGTCAGACCTCAACGGCTGTACAGCGGACTTAGCGATGGTATCCAAATCCTTTACGTCAATAGTGGAGACTTTTCGTTCTCCGTGTTGCCAACACGTGGGATGGGGATTTGGCGAGCACAATTCAAGAACGATCCGATTCGCTGGCAGTCTCCGGTGCGCGGACCGGTTCATCCCAAATTCGTCGACGTAGGCGAGCCAAGTGGCCTGGGATGGCTGGACGGTTTTGACGAACTACTTGTCCGCTGTGGCTTGGAAAGCAACGGGGCGCCCGAATTCGACGACAACGGACGACTTACATTTCCACTCCACGGCCGGATCGGCAACAAACCTGCTCATGAAGTAACAGTGACCATCGACGATCAAACCGAAGAGATCACGGTGGTCGGTGTTGTCGACGAAGTGCGTTTTCATTTTCTAAAACTGCGAATGAAGTCGACGATCAAGATCAAGTTTGGCGAGAGAGGATTTCGCATTCGCGACGAGATTCAGAACCTTTCCGAGAGCCCTGCCGAAATGCAGATGCTGTATCACACCAACTTCGGCGTGCCGCTGCTCGATGCCGGTTCACGGGTGGTGGTTCCGATCAAGACCCTCGTTCCGCGCAACGAACATGCCGCGTCAGGCATTGCCAACTGGGACAGCTACGAGGCCCCGCAGCCGGGTTTCGAAGAGCAGGTCTATTTCTTGGAGTTGCTTGGGGATCACCATGGTGCCACCCAAACCTTGCTGAGAAACGCCCATGGGACACGTGGTGTCAGCCTGTTCTTTAACACGAAACAGCTTCCCTGCTTCTCCGTCTGGAAGAACACAACGTCCGTCTCTGACGGATGCGTGACCGGCATCGAGCCTGGTACGAATTTCCCCAACCCGCGATCATTTGAAGGCGAGAAAGGGCGAGTCGTGAAGCTCGCGCCAAAAGGTTCGTTTGGCTTCGACTACGGTCTGGCCTACCACAGCAACGGCAAAGAAGTGGAATCCGCTGAAATGGCGATCGCCAAATTGCAGGGTGACACGAAGCCTACAATCCACAAAACGCCTCAACCCGATTGGTGCGCATAGAACGTAGTGTTGTTGTTTGCTCCGAACACCTTGCGTAATGTTTGCGGAGCTAACAACGACTATGATTGCGTAATGTTCGCTGAGCGAACAACGACTATGGTCGTTTACTCCACCGACTTGCTGTCTGGATGAAACTTCTTCCACGTCTTGGTAAACGAGACGATCCCAACGTGCGGCGAGAGGCGTTTGCCCTTGAGGGATCCAGCCGAGGCAAGCCCAGTAGCTCGATTCCAAACTGATTTCGTCTGATCATCGCGAAGCGTTCGCTGATCCACTGCCACGAATGTCAGAACCTGACCATCGAGTTTCCGCAAGAAAATCCGAGCCGACGTGCTGGCCTTATCAAACGTGATCAACAACGGCAGGCCGCGCGCGTCCGTATTTAAAACCGGTTGCCTCATCAGTGTCGCAAATGAACAGTGCTGCATACCAAGATTGCCGGAAAATCCGAGCACGAATCGCTGTGGATCGCGGTAAAACTCGCTGGTGTACGCACGGTCCGACCGCGACATGTCCAGCACCGTCGTTTTCGGATGGTCGCGTTTCCATGCCACCCATGTCACCATGTCGGAAGGAATCGGTTTGAGCAATTGGCCTTTCAATTCGCCAGCCATGGCTTCGCCCAGAATGTGACTCCAGAGCGACTTGGTCTCGATGTCGAGCATCACCAGGCTGCGATTCCACAATTGACCGGAAACACACAAAGTCAGTAACTTTTCGTTGACGGTACGGTCGTACACGACGCCGTTGTGACAGAGGTGTCACCAAGTGGCCGCGATCGCGCGACCGCCTAGCTGATCGTTGATGATTTCGCGACTTGGTCCGGTGAGCATGTTTATGGGATACGCCCGCGGCTGGCCGGCCACAACGACCCCCAACACAAGTTCATTGTCTGCGACCTGACCCCTGACTTTGGTGGCTGGAATAAACGGCGCATCCACGATCGGTCGCAGATGCTTCATCAACACACGTGGATTGAAGTCCCGTTGCGGAGGCGACTGGGCCTCAACCGTCGACACCCACACACCAGCAGTCAAGAGGGCAACCAATATCGTGGCTATACCTTGCAAAATTCGGTCTTTCATCACCGCGCTCCACGTTTTGGACTCGAATTCTCGTACGCGTCGTTATATCACCAACGACCTGCAAGGGGCAAATGCGCTAGACGGCAGGCTGGGTCTCCGAACGGGCTGACATTAAACTGAATGCATGGCCCCGCACTACCATTTTGTGACCGGACGACTCGCCGAACAGGCTCTGCGGACGACGCTGGAACAGCTCGAACCGCTGGACTTCGAGTTTTCGATCGATGTGCTTCCAATCACGGTTGCCGCACTGATGACTCCCAAGTGGATCATGCGGCACATCCAGGTCGTTCCCGGCACAACACACGTGATGGTCCCCGGATATTGTGAGGGCGACCTCGAAGAACTTGCGGACGCGGTTGGCTGCCTCGTCGTGGCCGGCCCACGTGACCTCCGTCGCCTCGGTGAACATTTTGGCGGAAGGGCCTCGCGGGCTGCGAGTTACGGCCGGTACGACATCGAGATTATCGCCGAGATCAATCATGCGCCGCGGTTACCCCTGTCGGAAGTCCTGCTCCAGGCAAACCAGTTGCGTGCCGGCGGCGCAGACCTGATCGATGTCGGATGCGAACCGGGCGAACCGTGGCGCGATGTTGGCGATTGCGTGCGAGCGCTTCGTGATGCAGGCCATCGCGTCTCGATCGACAGCCTGAATCCGGCTGAAATCGCTCCGGCCGTTGGCGCGGGCGCCGAACTTGTCCTTTCCGTCAATAGCTCGAATCGTGATGCCGCGCTCGGTTGGGGCTGCGAAGTCGTCGTGATTCCCGACGACATTCCGACGCTCGCCGGACTTGACGACACCGTCGATCTTCTGGCGCGTCATGGCGTGCCGCTTCGTATCGATCCCATTCTCGAACCCATTGGTTGCGGCTTTGCAGCAAGCCTAACTCGATACCAAAATGTGCGGAACCGATATCCGGACGCCGAGATGATGATGGGAATTGGCAACCTTACCGAATTGACCGATGCCGATTCTGCCGGAATCAATGTTCTGCTGCTGGGCATCTGCCAAGAACTTGCCATTCGTAGCGTCCTGACGACGGAAGTTATCAACTGGACTCGCTCGAGCGTTCGCGAATGTGATCTGGCACGTCGGCTGGTCCACTTTGCAGTCGAGCAGCACATCCCGCCCAAACACTTGGAAGAGCGACTGGTCTTGCTGCGAGACATCGATACCTATGAACAGGGTGCGGCGCAACTTGAACACCTCGCGGCCCAAATCAACGATAACAATTTTCGCTTATTTGCGGAACGTGATCAGCTTCATATGATCAGCGCCGGCACGCACTTGCGTGGCACAGACCCGTTTCAGATGTTCGAACAACTATTGGCTTCATCGCCAAAGAACATGGATGCTTCGCACGCTTTCTATTTGGGATTCGAATTGTCCAAGGCGCTGACGGCACTGACGTTGGGGAAACAGTATGAACAGGATCAAGCCTTGGACTGGGGGCTGCTGACGCATGAGGAACGACACCATCGCTTGACCAAGAGATGCGTGCGAGGCGACAACACGGATCCACCCACGCCAACGGAGTGAAGTCTCTTGGTCGGTCAACGTGGGAAACTCGATAAAGCCACTCTCCCGTGGCTGAAGCCGCGACCTCTCCCAAGAGAGAGATATGAAGACCGCAGCCAACCAACAGCCTGGAACTTGTCGCACTAACCCAGCATCTGTTGCCCGAACTCACGTGCTTTTTCCAACGCCTCGTCCAGCTTCTCCGGCCGCTTGCCACCGGCCTGCGCCATGTCGGGTTTCCCGCCACCGCCACCGCCCACAATCGGTGCAACCTGTGTGACCCAATTGCCAGCGCTACAGCCACGTTGGACCAGATCACGGCTCAGCCCAGCGACCAACACGACTTTGACATCTCCCACGGCAGCGGCCAAGAAGGTGGCCGTCGAGTCCCCCTGTTGGCGCAACTGATCGATCAGCTGGCGCATGACGTTAGGACTTCCACCAGCAACATTCGCGACGACCAATTGTGTCTCGTTGATCATCGTCGCCTGCGCTCTTAGTGTCTCGACCGATATGTCACCTGCGGTCGATCGCACGGCAGCTTCGGCGGCCAGTTTCTCCACATCCGCTTGTAACGATGCAACGCGGGCCGGAACATCGTCTTGTGCCACATTCATCAGCCGAGCGGCAGCGCTCAACACTTTTCGCATGTCGACGCCCTTGGCATCACCAACCTGGACTGACTTGTCTATTGTTGGCGCTGCGGAATTCGTTCCCGAAGAAAGCTGCTTCTTCAGGTCGCGGACGGTTTGCACCAACTGTTGCACCGCGCCTGGTACGCCCGCCGGCGAAACACGGAGCAGCTGTGCGATTTTTTCGACGGCCTGCCGAGTTTGCAGGGCATGTTTCCTGGCACGCTCGCCCGTCAATGCGATCACACGGCGGGTCCCAGCCGAAACACCTTCTTCGCTGAGAATCTCAAATCCTTCGACTTCGCCAGTATTGGTCAAGTGTGTACCGCCGCAAAGCTCTTTGCTGAAGTCACCCATTGACACCATGCGGACTGGATCCGGGTATTTCTCACCAAACAACATCATGGCCCCCAGCCCGCGTGCCTCGGCCAGTGGAAGAACTTGCGCCTTGACCGGCCTGGCGGCTTCAATCTGCCGGATGACGTCCGCTTCGATGCTAGCCAACTGTACCGGCGTAACCGGCGACATGTTGGTGAAATCGAAACGAAGCCAGTCGTCGTCCACTTTCGATCCCTGTTGCTGAGCGTGCGTCCCCAAGTTCTTCTGCAGCGCGTAATGCAGAAGATGCGTTGCGGAATGAGCGCGCCGAATTCCCTGTCGTCGGCTGCCGGCAACTTCGGCGGTTACCTGGCTACCAGTACGCATCTCGCCTCCGACCAAATGCCCCTGATGCACGACCAGTCCGCCATCTTTCTGCGTGTCGGAGACCTGAAAGCGAAATCCATCACCACAAATCGTGCCGGCATCGCCCGTTTGTCCGCCTGATTCGCCGTAGAACGGTGTCTGATCGAGCACAACTGAGACCGGCGCGTCTTTCCCGACTTCGGTCAAATGATCGCACAACTGATCGCGGGCCACGATGAATTTGAGTTCCGCCTCGGCCCGCTCGGTATCGTACCCAACAAATCTGACGTGATGCAGCACCTTCTTGATCGCGTCAATTGGACTCGTCTCGCCACCCATCACGGTGTGCACGACCTTGCCGGACGCTTCACCGTGCGCCTCCATCGCCCGGCGATAACCGTCCCAGTCAAAAGCCAGATTACTCTCGGCCGCCATGGTCTCGAAGACCTCAGGCGGAACGCCATAAGTCTGGTACAGATCCGCCGCTTCACCACCATCGACGGTGGTGCGGTTTGCGCTCTTCATCGTCCCGAAGATCTTCTGAATTCTGGCGAGCCCAGCATCAAGCGTGGCAAGGAAACTCGACTCTTCGTTCTCGATGACGCTCGAAACGCGTTCAACGGTGTCCACCAGATCGGGATAAGGCACCTTCATCTGCTGAATGACAGCAGGCACAAGTTGAAACAAGAAGGGATTACGGTGCCCGAGTTGATGACCATCCAGCACGGCACGACGCAGCA
>JASLPZ010000175.1:9584-14312 GCA_030744725.1 Pirellulaceae bacterium | reverse complement strand
CTTGGTCATCGTTGCGCGCGTCGGTCTGTGTTGAGCGATCCTAAATCGCAAATCCCTAGCGCGCGTCGGCGGGCGCACCCGACGCTGTTTGGCGGATTTCGCTGCGCGCTTCGGTGTTCACGCGGATGAACTTTGGAGCGCCAACTGAGCGCGCTTCTGTGGGGAAAGACCGACGCCACTTGGCGCGGAGTTGCAGGCTCATGACAAAACGTCCTGAGTCACTAGCGGTTCTGACCTTGACGACACATGACACGCCCTTCTGGTGCCGTCTGTATAGCTCCCTTTCGCGTTGGGCGACAACACTGTCAGAGTTGGAAATGTATTCAATGTCTGAAAATAATCGTGGACAGAAGTCGCTTCATGTTAGAATCAGTGCATCGACACAAAGCAAGACTTCGACGTGTGAGAGTCCTGTCGCGTGCATACCGAGGTAGCGGGCTCGCGCTATTTACCCTATGCGCACAGCTCCGGGGATCCATCGCACTCAATGCTTTTGGGCGGATTTGAGACCAGCTACCATCCGGAGGCTCCGAATGTTCACGCCATCAGCAAAGTCCGCTGCGTCATGTCTCCTGTTGTGCTGCCTAGTGGGTTGTGAAACAGATACCAAGGTCATCGTCTATGAAGACGGAAGTGGTGCCGTCGAGCTCTCGATCACGGTCCCCAGGAACACTCCAGCGAAACAGATTGCCACACTCAAGTCTGCCTTACGCAAAGACGACGATGCGTTTGGATCGGGCGTCGACTTCCAAAAGTTGGAGCTGGATGAGATGGCAGACCAAATTACGCTGACGGCCACTTATAGTATCAAAGACATCAACAAAACGAGAATCCAGGGAAATCCGATTGGAAATCCGTTCAACATTTGGGTTGGAGTCAAGGTGATTCCAATGTATGACTTTCACTTGGAGGAACTCTCCGCTAAGCGACGAAAGCTGACGATCACGACACCGCACGAGGCATTTGAACTACGTGAGGCAGCACGCCAGAAAAAACTCTTTTCGAAATTACTTGGGATCATCGACACGAAGCTGACAAAGACCGAGTTGCCCAAGAACGGACTGCTCAAGAACACACTGCTCAACGACGAACTGCCGAAGACCGAGGACTTCACTGAAAGACTCGTGATAACAAAGTCGGTCACCGTCTCCGGCAAGATCGCTGA
The DNA here is from genome assembly GCA_030744725.1 of Pirellulaceae bacterium. Lineage (GTDB taxonomy): Bacteria > Planctomycetota > Planctomycetia > Pirellulales > Pirellulaceae > ARS98. The sequence goes on along the minus strand of JASLPZ010000175.1, from coordinate 13,147 downwards.
AACAAATGCCCAGTACCATGACGAATCCACGGTGGTTTTGCACAAAGTCGATTACAAATGGCTGCTCCAGAATCGCGTCACTATCCACACGCTGGCTCAAAAGGAGCCGCCCACCGCGGAGGAGGCTCGGCAGGCACTCTCGCGACTCGAGGGACTGCGACTGAACCTTGAGCCCACAATCACCGTGATTTTCGACGTGCCGGGCACCCGCGAAGATAGTCCGGACTAGCTGCTAGCCGCGCCAGGTCACGCCCAGTTGGGCGCGCACGCTGATCTTCGGAATGACCTCGGTGGCGATCGCCAAAGCAAGTTGGCGGATCGCCGGTCTTGCCGCCGTTGGCGGTTTTAGGGATCAGGACGTAGCAGAATGAGGTCATTGAAATCGGCATTGTCGATGTCAACGGTCACCGGCACGATCGGCGGGGGCGGAGTACCTTCGAGCATCATCTGCATTGAGTAATCAGGCACGGACTTCCCCACCGATAGTACGTACGTTCCCCGTAGGGGAGGAAGTTGAAAACACCCTGCTTCGTCCGTCTTCACCGCAGTCCCGATCACCGTTAGAAACGCGAATAGTGAACGGTGCTCGGTATTACGAATGCCTATCACGGTCTTCGCCACGCCGTCTCCGTCTCGATCGACGACTCGGCCTTTCAGAGCCATGCCCTCCTCTAGCACAACGCTGCCCTGATCGGCCTCATCGGTCACATCAATAAATCGCGGAGCAAACGTCGTCGGATAGACCGCGGCCGCCGCCTTGCCGTCAAGGGGAATCGAGACCGAGAAGCGACCGTCTTCGTCCACCGGAAATGGCCCCGAATCCCACCGATTCGTCAGGTCAGCATTGCAGGATTGGAAGCGAACGATCGCCTCTGTCACTGGCTTGCCGCCTTGATCAACAAGTTGGCCCTTGATGCGTCGACCGGCAACCACGTCAACTCGTGGTAGAGAGCCGTCTAACAACGACTTTTCATCGTCAACAGTCGAAACGTCCGCGAAGCCTTCTGCGACGACCTTGATTCGCACTTCATCGTGGTTCGGCCGTATCGTTCCCGTCGGGGCAATGGCGTAGCGGCCTTGAGCATCGGTGACTGTTGACCATGGACCAGGCCCGTCGGATTCCTCGTCGCTAACATCCGAAAAACGTCTGATCAGGACGGTCACGCGAGCATCCGCAAGTGGCTGTTCGGCTGAGTCAACCACTACGCCAGTGATCTTCGACGGCAGCGGTCTCGGCTCATCGCTGAACCTCGGAGCCGGCGGTGTTTGCCCATCGTCAGTGCCGTCAGCCGCAACGTATGCAGCGGTCGCATCCCAACCTTCAGGCGGATCGACACCACTGAAGTCGCCCGTCTGCACCTGCCAGCGAGCCTTCGTCAGCTCCCTCGCATATGCCTCGTCCGTGATCTCGTCGAAAGACGTGAACTGCAGAGCCGAGTCCTTGATCGATCCCCCGACCGAAAGCGAATCGGATTCCCCGAAGACACTGCTCACCAGCTTCATGTCGATTCTTGCTTGGGCAATCACCTCTTCAAGAGTCGATGCGGCTTGCTGCCCGATCGCCACGTCCATCTCCAACCTTGTCGACAGTTGCACTTCCTGCGAGTCACGACGATCGGGATGCATATGACTGGCACTCAATGGCAAGCGAACCCTACCGGGCTCGGCACCATTGTTGGACGGAGCATGATCTTTACGGACAACCAACCTCCACAGGTACTCAACGCCCTGCCATTCCATCTTGAACATGAACAGTTGCGAAACCTTGCCAACGGACCCGTGTGTTCCCATTTGCCATGCGACGTCCTGGGCGGTGTAATTCAGGTTAAACCGCCGATTCTTGGGCGGATACTTCTCCAGGTACTCAGCCGTGCCCCGCACCGACGAGATGACATACCAGCAGCCTTCGTCAATCGGAACAACATCGTGAACGGCAAAGAGGAGCCCATCCTTTTCCTTCGTGGCAACCGCCTCAGCCAAAGGAAACCTTCCTTGCAACGCCGCCTGCACGTCGACAACCTTTGCATCCTTTGGATAGTTGGGCTCGAACACAGAGGCGGCGATGTGCCTTCCGTAGTCAATCGTGACCTGCGACAGCCTTTTCCATTCGCCTCCCATCAACCTTTGCTGAACAATCCGCCTCAGACGCTCAACTGCATCCACCAAAGCCACCACACGCTCCTCAATCTCACTGCCGGGAGGATCAGGTTGCCGAACTAGCACATATGCCTGGCAGCGGTCTCCAGCAACCTCCTGGTCAAGTTGTGATTCGCGTCGTTTCTTCCAGTCCGTCGGAATGCGCGACATATCGCACATCTCGGCGACCATCGCGATTCCATCCATGCTTGGTCGCAGCAGCACGGTGGAATCGCCCTGCGTCGACCACGTGTAGCTCCTCGTTCCGTTATCAACCGTGACTTGCCCCATCGCCTCGGTGCGGAGCCCATGATCGCGGTGAAACCAGATCTCGCCTACCGTCACCTTCTCGCCATCAAACACCTGCTTCGTAACGTGCCAGCTGTGGGCCTGCTGCAGACTTTCCTGTAGTGCGGCCTGGAGCGTTTGTCGCTGACTCAGCCAGACTCCTATCGCGACAAGCGCTACCAACGCGGCCAACGTGGCGATCGCTTTCAGAATTGGCGTTGGCTTTCGAGAAGATCGGGTCGGCCGGGGTGTATCTTGCAGTCGATCAATTACCTCGCTGGCAACCGACTCGCCAGGCCAGTCCTTCCCAAGCCGCTCAAGCTGATTTGTGATTTCATTGTTTGACATGGGTATCACCTTTGTCACCTGACGAGACGGGTCCGCTTGGACTTTGACGGACGAGCGATTGCAGCCTTTTTACGGCTCTCGAAACTTGCTTGGTCACCGTGCCCACCGGCCGTCCGGTCAGTTCGGCAACTTCAGCTACCGTGTGCCCATTCAGATAACGCAGTACGACTGCAACGCGCTCATGCTCAGGAAGCCGGCTGATCGCCTCAATCATGGCTTGTTGTTCGTCAGATACTTGGTTCGCTGGGCCGGCGGCCGGCGGATCAAGACCGTCGAGTGGTTGCATTGTATTGCTGCATTGGTTTGTGCGGACCGCTTCCCGTCGAGCGATCTGGCACAACCACACTCCCACCGCATCCGGTTCTCGCAGTTCATGCAGACGCTTGTGCGCGATCAGGAACGTTTCCTGAGTAACGTCCTGCGTGGCATGGTAATCACGGAGGATCTGCCAGACGCTTGTCCACACAAGCCTCTCGTACCGCAGCACCAAGCACTCGAATGCGTGGTCATCATTGCGGGCCAAAATGGCCTGGATCTGTTCGGAATTGGTCTGCACGTGTGTCCTTCAATGTCGATGATCTTCTTATATAACAAGAGGAATCTTTTTCGCCCTTTGCGGCAGGAATTTTGCAAGATTTCCGGATTTCTTGGCCGTAAGGGATGCTGGCGAGGAGAAGGTGGCGGCAGCGAAGTTCGAATTTGGCCGTTGGCTCCGATTCCGCAAGCCATCGACCAGGACATGCTTCGTTTGCGCTGTTGGGTCGCGACGGGTGCAAGGATGGACCCCAGTG
>JASLPZ010000175.1:0-9574 GCA_030744725.1 Pirellulaceae bacterium | reverse complement strand
GCGCGGTGGGTGCCATTGCTTGGGACCGATGGCAGCAACTCAGGCAAGTGCTCCTGGAAAACAGGTCACTGCCATAACAGTGGCTTGCGACCGATCCAAGGCGACAGAATTGCATCGCGGCTGAACTGGATCTGTCTTGTGCCGTCTGAACTGTGTGAAGCGCCACCATTGCTGCTCGCAATCCCGCCACGCAAATCGGTTCGCCCTGCGCCGCCCAACGTCACTTGTCTTCCGGCGCTCTTCGCGCCATGATGTGGATAGTGCGCACCAGGACGCAGCCGAAGGTCGCAGCCGAAGGTCGCCGAGTTCCATTCGCGCATGTTCCACGCCATTTGAATAGACCGGCATGGCCGCGCCCACAGGGCCTTTCGAGTCACCAGGCATCTTCCAGGCGCTGGCCAGAAGGGCCTTCGCCACGGCGGTTCAGCGTTTCAGGTAGATCTAATGCTTGGCGCGTCGATTCGAGTTGTGGGTGAGGACGACTGAACTCGTTGGAGCTACATGCTTGTTGGCTCAATGGTCAAGAACTCCAGCAAATAGCGAATCTCTTCTCTCGAAAAGCAATTCAATAAACCAGTCGGCATTGGCGAGGATTTGGCAGGTGCCGTCGCTTCGATATCGTCGCGCTGAATACTCATTTTCGTCTGCTTGATTGGGTCCGTCTCCAATGTAATGAGCCGATCGTTCACCTGATCGACTCGACCTGTCAAGACTTTGCCGTTGGAAAGCACATAAGTCGTCAGGGCGTATTTGGCATCAATCTGCTTGGAAGGATGGATGATCGATTCGAGTAGCGCGCGGCGGTTAAACCGTTTTCCGGCCGATGTGAGATCGGGTCCGATTTGTCCTCCCAAATCCTGTTTACGATGGCATTGCGAACATAGAGCTTGCACAAATACGGTCCTCCCCTTTGCCGCGTTGCCGTTGGTATTCTGTGCGGTCAAGTCGAGCAGGTCGGCTAACTTCCATTCCCGCACAAGAGGTCGCGACGCGGTAGCGGTCACCTCTTCGAGCGGCTTGTTGAGTGCCTCCAGTTCGGTCGCCAACTGCTGTTTTTGCGTATCGGAAAGCGACTTAGAAAAGTCGTCTTGCATTTCGCGAATTACGGTTGGCAATTGCTTTCCGCCACGAAAATGCCGGGCTCGTCCGAGCCAGATCGCATAGCGACGACTCTGCTCGAGTGGCCAAGGTTGGGCAACGTGAGCCAATGACCGGGCGATGTGAATCTGAGTCTCTTGGCTGATTGAAGAATCGAGCAATTTAAACGCGTGTGAAAGGAAACTGGAATCCCCGAGATAAACCAGCAACTCGCATAACTCGCAGTTGACACTCTCCTCAGTATGTGGAAAGTGCGATCGCAACAGCCCGATAACTTTGCGAGAAATGGATTCGTTGGGGCGTCCATGTCTCGCAAAGAGCAGTGCGCAAATCCGACAGACGGCGATTCGCTGCCTCACATCGGAATTTCGAATTGAAACAAGTTTGTCGACGACGATTGATTGAAACTCGAGGCGATTGTCGTCGGTCGTCTGTTTCATTCGAACGAGCGCGATGAGTCCATTGAGTACCGCATCCGCTTTATCCTCGGCAATGACGCGCTCTTCCCACTCGCTAACGGGTTGCCGCTCGACCGCCACTCTCGCCGCGTGTCGAATCCACAGATCGGAACTTCCCAAATCTGACCACACGGCGTCAACTGCCAACCGATTCGGTTCCCGATGAAACGTCTCGAGCTTTCGTCGTCGCCGATGCTTGTCGGTGAGCGGCGAGTCGACTGGTGCAGCGTCGCCCTTTCCCGTCCAGGAAACTCGATAGAGTGCAGATTGCGAACCGCGTCCACCGGTAATGAAATAGAGTTTTCCGTCCGGACCAAACTCAAGGTCGCAAACGTTCAACGGCGCGCCGTCCAAAAACGATTCATATTCAAATTCGTACGACGCGCCCGCAGGACGCGGATGGGCGGCGAGAATCCGGCCGTTCTGCCAATCGGCCAGGAACAACGCCTTCTGGAATTTCGCTGGAAACTGGCTCCCCGTCCCAAACACGAGGCCCGTAGGCGAGCCCATACCTACATCCAAATTACTGGGCAAGCTGTCTGGATAATGAGCCGGCCACTTACCCGTCCCCCAACGCCAGCCGTACTCTCCACCGGAGACGATGTGGTTGATTCGAATCGGCCGATACCATGGAGCCCCGATATCCCACTCCATGTCAGCGTCGAACGTAAACATTTCGCCAGCGGCGTCGAATGCCATGTCGACTTGATTGCGAAACCCGCCCGCGATGACTTCGCGCTGCTTCCCATCCCGGTCCATTCGCAGGATATACCCGACTCGATTGTCATGGCCCATGTCGCGACGCTCGGGCAGGAGCCAGTCGTTTTGCGGGTTACGATACGGAGACGTCTCAAGTGTCTCTTTGGGAAAAGCAACGTCATCTCCCACGACGACGTAAATCATGCCGTCGGGGCCAAGTCGCATTTGATTGGAACCGTGTCCAAAGCGACTGCGGTAATCGAGTTGCACAAGCACTACCCGCGATTCGAACTCATCGTTGCGATCCCGATCGAAAAGACGCACAATCTGCTGACTGTCTGTAGCATCGACAAAGACACTGCCATATGCCCAAAGGACACCACGGCAATGTTTCAATGAATTCTCAATTTGCTCGAACTTTGCCTCGGCACCATCAGCGAAGGTCAGCCGGCCGACACCGATCCGGTCGAGCCCCAGGATGACCCGACCTCGATCATCGAACGACATGCTGACCCACGAGCCTTCGTTCTCTCTCGCGGATCGCAAAAGCTCGACATCAAACCCTGGTACTCGACGAATCGAATCCGGGGCAGTCGCTTCTTCAGCCACGAGATAAGAAGACGGTATCAACACAAACAACATTAAGGTGATCGACGAATCGAAGTGGGCTTTGTGACGAGTCATTGGTTTTACCGAATGAATGAAGGGATTAGTGCCGCATTGAGTTCGTACTAAAACAGTTCTAGAATAGCAACCATAGTGCAACAACGCGTGGGGCCTTGGCACACCAGTAATTGAGAGTCGTCTTTCGCTCCGCCAAGGTCGCGGGCCGTGTTGCTTTGTCGGAGCAATCGACAACGATCGAGGCAAGACCTAGTAGTCCGCTTCATGTTCTATCACTCTGCAAAGTCAGCTCTACCATTTCTCGTTTGGTCGATACCTGCGGTATGGTCAACGACATCCTGTGCACAGGTCGCCGATCTGGTGATTCATCATGCTAACGTCTTGCAATGCAATACGGAGATGGGTCAGACACAGGCTCTCGCCGTCAAAGATGGACGAGTGCTGGCACTGGGTGCGAACGCGGACATCCAGTCGTGGATCGATGATGATCAAACCACAGTCATCAATGCCGGAGGCCAAACGATCACGCCGGGTCTGACCGATAGCCACGCGCACTTTATGGGACTCGGCCAATCGTTGCAGATTCTTAGTCTGAGTGATGCCAATACATGGAGTGAGATAGTCAGACAGGTTGAACAAGTCTCAAGGACGTTGCCCAAGGGAGCATGGATCGAAGGACGAGGTTGGCATCAATCCAAGTGGACGAACAAGCCGAGACTGCATATTGATGGCTACCCCGATCATACGACCATGAGCAATGCAGTCCCGGACCACCCTGTTGTTCTAACTCATGCTAGTGGTCACGCCCTGTTTGCAAATGAAGCGGCGATGAAACTAGCCGGAGTGGGACCGAGTACACCTGATCCCGCTGGCGGTGAGATTTTGAAGGACGCCGCGGGACGGCCGATTGGTGTATTTCGTGAGAACGCGGCTGGTTTGATCCGACGCGCACAATCGCGCGAAACTCAGCGCATGACGATTGACGACCGACTCGAGCAAACTCGCCAGCGAATTCGACTCGCGGGAGATGCGTGCATTCGTCACGGCATTACCAGTGTGCACGATGCGGGATCTAGTTTCTCCACTGCGCGAACGTATCGGGAACTTGCCGAAGCCAACGAATTGTCAGTACGCATGACGTTGATGATTCGAGCCGGAAGCCGGTCATTGTCAGCCCGTATGTCGGGATTCCGTTGGATTGGAATAGGCGATGGATTTCTAACGGTCCGAAGCGTCAAAGTCTCAGTTGACGGCGCCCTGGGCCCGCACGGTGCTTGGCTCTTGCAACCGTACTCGGATCTGCCAGCGAAGCGCGGCCTCAACACCGTTGCCCTCGGCGAACTAGAACGAATTGCCGAGCTTTGTCGGCGTCACGACTGGCAACTCTGTGTGCATGCCATCGGCGATCGGGCGAATCGCGAAGTGCTCGATGTTTACGCGAAAGTCTTGGGCGACGACGTTGCTTCGGATCATCGCTGGCGCATTGAACATGCTCAGCATCTTTCACCAGTGGATATTCCACGGTTTGGCGCATTGGGAGTTATTCCGGCCATGCAGGCCAACCATTGCACCAGTGATGCCGTCTTTGTTCGTACGCGTCTCGGCGAGCGACGCAGTGCGCAAGGTGCGTATGCTTGGCGATCGCTGATTGACACGGGAGCCATCATTCCAAACGGTACTGATGCCCCAGTGGAACACATTGATCCGCGCGTCAGTCTGTATGCATCGGTGACCCGCAAGTTACCCGATGGCGAAGCGTTTTATCCTGAGCAGTGCATGACTCGTGCAGAAGCCTTGCTCAGTTACACTTTGTGGCCCGCTCAGGCGGCCTTTCAAGAAGAGGATTTGGGCTCGGTCGAAGTTGGGAAACGAGCGGATCTCGTGATGTGGGACACGAATCTTCTAACCTGCCCGCCTGATGAGATTCGCAAAGCTCGAGCCACCCGAGTTTGGATTGGCGGAGTTGACAAGACGATTCGCAACTAGACGTTTTGTCATGACCAACCAACGCCAATCGTGATTGACACTAGGATACTTAGCAGTATTCGATCTTCTATTGTCGTCTTTCGCGGAGCGAAAGGCGTCTTTCGGACAGTAATTCCTCGAACGATCCTTAGGGGCAAGCGCGTGAGCGAGATCGACCCGCAACGACAGTTCGCATGGCCGTTGTCGCAGCAGGATTGCGTGCCTGGTCAACCGATGCGAAAGCGCGGATGCTCTTCATCGGGCCGGCCGCCTTTTTCCATGACGAGTTGGCTCATGGCCGTATCGATCATCGCGACCGCCGGGAAGACATACTTGGCATCTTCGATGGGTCCGTACAGAGCGAAGTCCGCGCCAACTGCAACGGCCGAGGCGCTTGCCGAGGCAACACACGGTTTTTCGGCTTGCGCGCCCATTTTGCTCTTCAGCCCCTTCCACATAGCAACCGCATTGTGTACTCCGCCGCCGCAGGGAAGTCCAAACTCGTCCTTGATATCGAAGATTGCACTGCACGCCTGACCCATTGTTGCGAGATCCATCACACAGGTATCGACGATCAGCTTGCGAATCCCCGCTTCGTGCACTCGAGGAAGAAGTTCCCTGACGGCCTGAACTCGGCCCTTCGCGGTGAAATCCTTCAGATAGTAGGTCAGGATGAGAGCACACTCGACACCAGCATCGCGTATCGCCGCCAGTTCGTCATCATCGATCTCGGGCTGTATCGAATTGTAAACGACACGGTCTGCCAAGCCGGCCTCGGCGACGTATTTCAATCCCGCGAGTCTCACGTCGGTGGTCGTGCCGTCAATCAATAAAGGCATCTCGGTGACACTTGCGGCAAACTCTAGATGTTTCTGGAGGGCCTCAGGCGTTGCACCCACTACATCCAACATGCCAGGGTTTCCGGTTCGCTGAGAAAAGTCCTCTTGAAGGCGAATGCGTTTTTCCGCTTCATCGCGATCAAATTCGTCGCGGTCCTCATCGACGAAGATCTTGTGGCCACGATAGAAGATGCTCCCGATCAGAACCGTGGGTAAAACTCCCGGCTGCCCGCCTACACGGACGCCACCGATCTCAAATGTCTGCTGCTCGGCGCTAAATTCCAACAGTCCCCGTGCAGCCGTCTCTTCCCATCCCATTACCATTCTTGTTCTCCGGAACGAACTCAGTTCTCAGTGTCGTTGGTTGTCATTCCACCTTCATGTGTGCCGATTCTCTGCCCAGATCAGCGTTTCTTCAGCGTGATGCCGATCCCTGCTGCGTGCATATTTAAGAACACAGTTTCCAGTGAAGGATCGGTCGTGATCGCCTTGATATACTCTGGCGAGGGCGCAGGGCGGCGCATGTTATGTCCTACGATGAGGCCACCAGGACGTACTAACGGAAGTAGTTTCTTCAGGTAGTCGGGATAGCCCGGTTTGTCCGCGTCAAGGAACAGTACGTCGATCGGTTCCTTCAGATTCTTAACGGTCTCGTGCGCGTCGCCTTCGACCAGCGTGATCATCTGCTCGACGCCTGCCCGCTTGAAGTTCTTACGAGCCAGGTCAGCACGCCGAGCGTCGAGTTCGTGTGTGATCAGGTGGCCGCCAGTCTTACGCAACGCCAGGCAGAACCAGATCCCGGAATAACCATTTGACGTGCCAACCTCGACGACGCGTTTCGCCCCGATCGACTCGGTTAACAACCGCAGTAATCGGCCGTCTTCCAAGGGAACGTTCATCATCCCTTGCCGCGAGTTCTTGTCCAGGTCGGCCAGCACGCTTAGGATCTTGGCCTCCGCGTCCGACTGTGCCAGCTGCGGGTTCTCGATGGTGGGGATGGCGGGGGCCGTCGGTCGCGATCGTTGCGCCATCGCACTACTTCCCAGCGAAGCGACCGCAACTCCTGCGATCAATCCCCAGATCCGATTTCGAGCACAATTTCGTGTCACGTCGACGGTCCAGTGATATATTCGTTTCATCGCATTTCTCCGATCTGTTGAGATCCTGCAGTGTTCTGTTATGGCACTTCAGATACCCGGTTTTTTGAAAGACCCGAGAATCTTTCCCACAGTCGTCATGTTGTCTTCAGAACACGACAACGGGAGTCTAGTATAATGAGTTCTACTCGCCGCCGACACCCGATGCGACTTCACGAGGAGGCCGATGATCATGCGTGTCCATTACTTGCAGCATGTTCCGTTTGAGGGCCTGGGGAGCATGCAGCGTGTTCTGCTTGATTCCGGCCACACCATTACGGCCACACGGCTGTACGAATCGGGTTCGCTTCCCACGACGGAGCAATTCGACTGGCTGATCGTAATAGGCGGCCCGATGGGAGTCTACGACGACCGCGAGTACTCCTGGCTGGTCGACGAGAAACGGCTCATCGAAAAGGCAATCGAGGATGACAAGATCGTATTGGGCATCTGCCTTGGAGCGCAGCTCATCGCCGACGTACTCGGCGCATCGGTACATGCCAACGGTCATAAGGAAATCGGCTGGTTTCCCGTCCATCGTACCGTAGCGGCAGCGGCGTCTGCGATAGGGCGCGATTTTCCTGAATCAGTCGAAGCGTTTCATTGGCACGGAGACACATTCGATCTGCCGGCTGGAGCTGTTCATCTGGCGCGCAGTACTGCGTGCGAGAACCAGGCGTTCGTTTACCGGGAGCGTGTGTTGGCCCTTCAGTACCACCTCGAGACAACTCGGGAATCGGCCGAGGCTTTGGTCGAGAACTGCGCGCACGAGCTTGATGACGGTCCTTACATACAATCTGCCGAGATCATGCTGGCAAGCGACGAGCACTTCACGCGGATAAACGATGCGATGAAGATACTGCTCGAACAACTGTCCAAGGCATCGGCTTGACTGGCCTTTCCAGGGCGTTTCCACGACGCCACCAACTTTGCCTCAACCGACCGCGGCTTCGTTCATCTCCGCCTCGATGGCTTCTGTTCCACTATGAGACATGACAGTTGTGCGAATCGGGCTAGGTATCGACCTACCGAATCTCGTCCCAGTTGATCGGAAGACCGTCGCTCTTTTGGAACAGTCGCAACAGGAACTCGGCGGGCGCCTTGCCAGGAACCATACGAACCGACCCGTCGGCAAATGCAGACAGGAACTGCCCATTCGCGCCAACATACAATCCGCTGCCTGGCTGTTCTGGATCGAAGTTATAATCTTGCGGTGCGGTCCACGGAACGGACTGGCTTGGCTTGACTTCAACGAGTGCTATCGTGTTGCTCGTTCCATCACGAATCTTGTTAATCTTCGTTCCTTTCTCGCCGCCGTAGATTGTGTCTTCGCCAACTGGAGCGAGGAACGTCGTGTGGCCTGGCTCGATGCCGAGCCATTGGCTTTCAAAGACCCTCGGCATCTTCTTGAGAAGCGGTTTGTTGTGAGGGCTATTCCATGGTTCGTCGAGTGCGAATTGGTTATACAGTTCTCGCTCTTCCAGAAACGGCAGGAGATGGACGCGCCAACTTAGCCCAGTCCCGCCGTTCGCATCGCGAACTTCGTCTCTCGGTGGGAACATCTTGTACGTGTCGTGGAAGTTGTGCATTGCGAGAAGAATGTGCTTAAACCGATTGATGTTCGTCTGGCGACGAATCCGCTCGCCAAGCGCCACTGGCGCGTTGGCAAACAGTCGCAGCCCTTCACTCATAGCCTGCAGTTCGTCGAACCGAATTGTGAGGCGATCGCCTTCTACATTCCTCTTGACCAACGAAAGCAGTGTCTGGAACGATTTGCATGGAAGTCGCGTTTGGACTTCTTTCATTTCGTCATAGAGAGCAAGCAGCATCGTGGGGAACTGCTCTGCCAAGTTCTGAGCCGCTTGCTCCGAGCTCGATTGAATGACCAGCTCGGTTCGTGGCTGAGCCGGGTCAATGCCGATGGCGGCCCAAACGAGACCATCTGTCAGCAAACTGCTTGGTCCGCCGCCGAGTTGACGCGGAAGCTGAGGCATCAGTTCTGTCACCGTGCGGCGAACATGATCCGGCGGAAGAATCAAGACTTGGACCGGGTACTCGCTCACTGCGTCGAATACATCGGGCAACACTTCACACTGCGACGGATTGAGTCCCTTCAAGCTCGCTTGGACATCGATGTTATGGCCGGGCATCACAACGGTGAATCCATCACGAGAGATTGAATGTACCTCATGTAATTTGCCAAAGAACTCGACGAGTTGCCGGCGGTTTGACTCCGATGTCTCCTTGACGAACAGGAAGGCAGGCCACTCGTTCGCCGAGAGTGGAATTCCGACGGTCGCATAGATCGGTTGTCCACCGGTTGCTACACGAAGGGTCTCGATACCGGTCGTGACATCTTGCACCCAGCGATCATACGCTTTCTCACCCTCGGGGAACGCCGACTTGGGCAATTCTGGGAGATCCGGCAGTTCGAGCCGTGTCGGATCGACTTTGATGACGATCAGTGTTGTCTCGCCAATGAACGGTTGCACGATCGAGGTGTCATCGGCGTGGGCACTAATACCGCCGTGCATTGCCAAAACAAGACAGAAGAGGAAGCACGTTGTTCGGACGGCATTCGCATTCACAGAGCATCGTCGGTTCATCGTCGATTCCTCTTGAGGGTCGTAGGTTGGACGACTCGTCCGACCTTCCAGATGGTGGACGCTTCGTCTAGCCCGAATTGTGGTTGTTAACACGGTGACATCTTGACAGTTGAGTCAAGTCTGTCGGTATAGTCGTTGTTCGCTCCGCG
>JASLPZ010000174.1:0-14427 GCA_030744725.1 Pirellulaceae bacterium | reverse complement strand
TGAAATGTAGTGACGACTTCGTGCTTGCCACCCTTGAAAACGCGGTACTTCCGAGATTTGGTGGGGAAGTTGGGCTAAGTATTACTACACGAAAGTAATGCGAGAATATCCCGATACGAATGCCGCCCAGGAAGCTCGGCGGCGGCAGGGCGAAAGCAAGGGCAACTAGCGTTGGCGGTGGCCAGCGAGGGCGTCATCTCTTCACACCTCTCCCGCAAGCAGACTTCTTCGCTTTGGAGGTTTGGGAGAGAGTGCCGGAAGGTTGCGGCGTGGCGCTGTCCAACTATGCGTCAGGTGTCAATTCAAACCGTTCGCCCAATTCGAGCACAGAATAGCGTTGCCGGAGCGCACCAGCTGTTTTCACAAACAAGTCGGGCGACGCCGTGTTGAACGTAAACATGTCATAGTGACAGGGGATCACGACGCCCGCTCCGATGTCGCGGGCTAGTTGTACGGCTTCGTCACCCCAAAGATTGCCCGCGACCCGTCGTTCTGGTCCGCGACCGTTGATTGGCAAGATGGCTATATCGATCTGCCAACGGGCGAGTTGTTCCGCCATTCCGTCGTAGCGCAACGTGTCGCCGCTGTGATAGATCGTCCAAGGACCGATCTGGAGGACATAACCCAAGAATCGGCAGCGTCCCCGCTCGTCACGCTCGATGCTATCATGCGCCGCAGGGACCGCGTGGATCGTGATTCCCGCGGTCGAAATCGAATCGCCGGCGTCAATCTCTGTAAGGCGCGATGGTTCAACGGCCAGCCGATCAGCGGCAAACATCCGATTCGCCGCCGGGACGGCCAGGTCGACGGTTGGATTCACCTCCAGCAGTGCCGTCAGTGTCGGGCCATCCAAATGGTCCGTGTGATTGTGGCTGGACGTGATCAGGTTGACAAAATTCAGGCTCCCGGGAGCGACAACCAATTCGCTCATCCGCACGTGCGGCTTGTCGGTGTTGGCGTATTTTTCCGTCAGCGAGTCGGAAAGGTATGGATCGATCAACAAGTGACGATCTTGCCAATGGACCAGGAATCCGCTTTGCCCAAGCCACCACAGATGAAGCGTGTCTTGGTTATTCCGGGCGGCGTTGATATCGGCTAACAAAGCCTCATGCGCGAGGCGCGGCACGATCATAGACCCACCTCCGTGCGAACCAGTTGCACACCGGCGACCATGTTGGTCAACTTCTGTCGCGCTGCCCACCGGGCGGTTTGGCTGAGCCCACAATCGGGCGCAAACGACAACCGCTCGGCCGGCGCGTACTGCAGCGATTCACGAACACGCGCCGCGACGTCCTCAGGCGTTTCAATGTAGTAGCTCTTGACGTCGATGATGCCCACGCAGACATCGGTTCGCTTGGCGATCTGTTCGATAATTGCCAATTCGGCGTATTCGCGATTGGCCATTTCGACATGGATTTCGTCGACCTTCATCTCCAGAAAATCTGGAAACAGGGGCGCATAACGACGAAGGCCAACGGCGTGCCCTTTGAAATTGCCGAAACAGAGATGCGTCGCCAAGCGACATCTTCCCACGATCGGCTCGACGGTCCGATTGAAAATGTCAACTAGCCGTTCGCGGTCCTCCTTGTACGCATAGCAGCTCATCGAAGGCTCGTCGACCGTCAGTTCCTGGCAACCGGCGTCGACCAGTTGCACGAGTTCTTCTCGAATGATCGGCAACAGCGCTTCTGTCAGTGCGAACCGGTCCGTGTATTGCGCATTGGGCAGCAAGCGACCGCTCATCGTGTATGGGCCTGGCACGCTGGCTTTCAAAGTCCGCCCCTTTGGCGCCAACCGGCAGAGCCGTCGAAATTCAGCCACTGTTCCCAGACCATCGGGGGCGGTCAATTCGCCAACCACGTCGTGTTTGCCGCGTTGGTCGTGGGCAGGTGGTCCGAACCTGCGAGGCGAGGCCGTCTCGAGTTCAATGCCGCACAAGTGGCCGTAGAAAGAGAGGTTGAAATCGATTCGAGTTTGTTCGCCGTCCGTAATCACGTCCAACCCGGAGGCAACCTGATCTCCGATGGCAGCGGTGACCGCGTCGTCTTGCATTTCGGCGATATCCGCTGTGCCAAACTGATTCAAGTTGGCAGCTGCGAATTCCAGCCAACTTGGGAACGGGTAGCTGCCGATGACCGTCGTGCGTAGTGGGCGTGGTTGCATAATGATCGCTCTTGGTTTTCTAGATTGGATCGCGGTCGTTGGAGGCGTTGGCTTGTCCGATTTCTTCGTAAAGTCTGGCGACACGGCGGGCGTGTTCGTCGTACGCACTTTCAAACAGCTCGGTGGCCCGATCGGTTCCGATAACGCAGGCAGCTGTCAGGACGCGAGGCGGTTGTTCGGCGGCCACCAAACGTGACGCCACTTCGGCCTTGATCGCGTTGATCAACATACATCCGCCCACGGTCGAACCGGGAGCGACCGGCGTATCCAGGCCGGGTAGCGTGACCATCGCGTCACCGCTAGGTGCGCCAGTGTCCAAAACGAGATCCGCGCAGTCGGTCAGTTTGATCCCTCCAGGGTGTTTGCTGGCGCTGGCGAGGCAATGTTCCTCGCTGACGATCGCCACGACCTTGATTCCACGTTGCTGAAACTGCTGGGCCATTTCGATTGGAACGATATTGCAACCGCTGGACGAAACGACCAGCGCCGTATCGTCGGACGATGTGTCGAAGTTACGCAAGATCCGGGCTGCCAAACCGGATGTATTTTCCAAGAACATCGCCTGTCGCTGGCCGTTGGCACCGACCACGTTGTTGTGAAACGTCAGCGACAGTTCCACAATCGGATTGAAGCCGGGGAAGGAACCGTATCGCGGCCACATTTCTTCGATCAAAATCCGACTGTGTCCGGCACCAAACAGATGGACAACGCGGCCCGCCACAATCGAACCAGCAAACCAGGTTGCGGCGATCGCGATCTTTGACTGCTGTTTGGCCGCGTTATCGACGAGATCACGGCATCGCTGCAAGTAGATCTGGGCCGCGTCTGATTCAGGCATTGCTTGCGTCTCGTTGGTGATTCAGGTGGCATCTGTGGCGGCGTCGGATGTAGGCTCGTATTGCCCTTCGGTCAGCGACCAACTACCGTCAATCCTTAGCACTTGCCCGGTCACGAATCGTGCTTCATCCGACAAGAAGAACACGACGGCATCATCGACATCGGCGGGAACGCCAATCCGACCTCCATCCAGGGGTTGTTTGGTGGCGACGTATCGCATGATGGCATCATCTTCGGTAGCCCGCTTGGCCAGCGGTGTGTCGACCAGCGCCGGCGCGA
Organism: Pirellulaceae bacterium; assembly: GCA_030744725.1. Taxonomy (GTDB): domain Bacteria; phylum Planctomycetota; class Planctomycetia; order Pirellulales; family Pirellulaceae; genus ARS98. The sequence continues at coordinate 11,148 of JASLPZ010000174.1, read as the reverse complement.
TCACGTTGAGTCGAATGTCCTGTGATGCATAAAAAGCCGCCGCCGCCTTGGTCATGCCGATGGTCGCGGCCTTGCTTGTGGCATAGGCATGCGTCGCAAAGAAACGTGGCGACGGCGAATCAGCCAGCACTGACGCCATGTTGACGACACTGCCGCCGGTGCCTTGTCGCAAGAACTGTTGGATCGCGGCGCGATTCGAATAGAATACCGAATCCAGATTCAAACGCATCGTGTGGTCCCAACCCTGGTCGCTCAATTGATCGAGCGGCCCATCTCCTTGCCGACGACCGCTCCCGCCAGCAACGTGGTAGAGACCGTGAAATCCGCCAAAGGTGGCCACCGCTTCCTGAATCGCGACTGTGGCTGTTTGCGGGTCGCAGGCGTCTCCCGCGATCGCCAGGGATTGTTTTCCCAGATCGGCAGCGGCTGCGGCGCATCTTTTTTTATCGCGCCCTACGATCACCGTGGCGGCACCGGCGCGAACGCAGGCCTGGGCGGCCGAAAGCCCCAACCCGGACGTTCCGCCTACAATAACAACGACTTTTCCCTGCAACCGGTCAGTATTCACATGACTCATTCTCAGGCAGTAGTTCGGCCCGTCAAGGGCCACTGAGGCATGGAGCCCCGGCGACACAGACGTGATGACCGATTTGCACGGCCTGCGAGGAGCCAACGGACGACTCGGAAGGTGTTCCTATCGAATCGTTCGTGCGTTCAATCGTTCACTTCGTATCCGAGATTACTCAAGCGGCGCGACGCATCTCTTTCTTGGCCAACTTGTCTTCCACCGAACACTGAGCGTCCTTGGTTGGCAGGATCACCGGCGAGGCACACAAGCGTTTGCTGTGAATTCGCACCGGCACGACATCATAGGCCAGCCCCAGCGAATGGAAGAGACGAATGAACAGGAATGTCGCATCGAATTCCCACCACTTGTGGCCGGCGGAGGCAGCGTTCTGGTCGGCATGATGGTTGTTGTGCCATCCTTCACCGTTGGCAACGACTGAGACAAACCAACTGTTGCGACTGCTGTCCGACGTTTCGTAATTGCGATAGCCCATCAGATGCGTAAATGAGTTGACCGACCACGTGGCATGCCAGACGCAGACCGTGCGGACCAGCACGCCCCACACCAGCAGGCTCGCACCGAACTGCAATCCAGCCATTGCCGAACCGCCCGGCTCGAGCCAACCGACTGCGAAACCTGTAGCGAAAAAGGCGACTGCGTGCCAGGCGTAAACGTAAAGCCACGTGCCGCCGCGCTCGAGCCACAAATAGTATCGATCGCGAATCATGTCCGGGGCGTATTTGTCGTAGGTCAAAACCCAACTGCGTTTCAAGTCTTCGGTCAACGCCCACTCAAAATGTGCCCAGAGAAAGCCGACTAGTGGCGTGTGCGGATCATCTTCCTCGTCGGAGTATTGATGATAAATGCGATGCAGCGCGATCCAACGGCCCGGTGGGCCCTGCAGACAGCAAACACCTAGCGTGGAAAGCAAGTACTCGAACCACCTCGGGCATTTAAAACTACGGTGCGAAAGCAAGCGATGAAAACAGAGGTTGATGCCCAGCACGCCGAACGCGTAGTAGCCCACCGCGACCAAAGCAACCCCTGTCCAACTAAACAGCCAGGGCACGAAAGCCAGCAGCGCCAGCAAATGAACGCCACCGACGATGAAAGCTCGCGACCAGACGATCTTCGCGCGGCCAGATTTGATGGGCGATTCGAATTTCTTCGCGTCATTCGTGGCAGCGAGCACGTCAGAATGATTCATTGGGTGGTCCGGTCGAAGATGTACATGGCGTGACGTCAGAGTGAGGATCGAACGGATGCCGTTGCGTTCAGTCCTGCTCGTTTTGAGATAGTAGAAGTCTTGGCGCGTGTCAAGGTTGGATGGATTCTAGCCGGTAGAACCCGATCGGACCTTTTGTTGTTTGAATCGCAATCACCGGTGTTTCTGCTCCAATCAGATGAGACACGATCGCCTCAAATCGATGCCGCCTCGCGATCTCTGGCTGCCGGCGTCATCAGCAGGACCGGGGGGCTCGCGGTTTTTACTCGGGTCTTGCCTCCGGTTATATCGATCCGCGCACCGAATTTCACACCAACACAGGACGCCCCGCAATGTTGGTACCGGAAGGCCGCGTGATGGACGAGCTTTTTGCCTGACCTTCGAGTTTTGGGTCAAAGTACGGGTCTTGAAGCTGCGTGCTTTTCCTAACCCAACGCGTTAGGTCCGCCCGGTGAACAACTGTTATTGATACGCCAGTCGTGAGAGAGGAAAATACTGTCTTGCAGGTCAATATTAGGCGTGACGACAGGACGGTGCGTTCTTAAGCTATGATGCAGCGATCGGTCTTACACAAACCGAAGTTTTGATACCAAGTCGTGCGGAGGAGTTTTTAAAAAATGTCCGATCAGAATACGAGTCGTCGAGGGTTTCTGGCATCTTCACTGATTGGCGGTGGTCTGATTGGTGGTAGGCTGCTGACCGGCGGAGGGAGTTTTCCTGCCGCAACTGCGCAAGACAAACCACGAAGCAAGGTCGAACGTCTGGGCGTCGGCGCAATCGGCCTCCGCTACCAAGGCAGCGTGGTCGCGCATAAGGCGCAGATGTACGGTGACATCGTGGCCGTGTGTGACGTGGACAAGAACGTCCGAGATCCGGCGAAAGCTGCGTTTGGAAGTACGCCCCGCGACTTTGAAGACTATCGTGACCTCCTGAAACAGAAGAACGTCGATGTCGTGACGATTGGGACACCTGATCACTGGCACACCAAGATGGTGATCGATGCCTGTCGCGCCGGCAAAGATGTTTACTGCGAAAAGCCGTTAACGCTGACCATTGACGAAGGCAAGCTGTTGACCAAGGTCGTCAATGAGACCGGTCGCGTCGTCCAAGTTGGATCGTGGCAGCGGAGTGACCAGCGGTTTCGTCTGGCGATCGAGATGGTTCGCCAAGGACGGATTGGCAAGCTCCAGCGCGTCGACGTCGTGCTCGGCAAAAACAAGACCGGAGGCCCCTTCGCACCGCGACCTGTTCCGGGCAATTTCAACTGGGACATGTGGCAAGGGCAGACGCCCGATGTGCCGTATATCGAAGAGCGTTCGCACTATACCTTCCGGTGGTGGTATGAGTATTCCGGCGGGCAGATGACAGACTGGGGCGCACATCACCTTGACATCGCACAGTGGGGAATCAATAGCTTGCCGGTCGAGATCGATGGACAGGCGAAATACCCAAACGTCAGGAACGGCTTCAACGTGGCGCTCGACTATGGCGTTGTGTATCGCTACGCCAACGGGGTCACGATGACGGTAAGCGACACAGGTCGCAACGGGATCATGTTCACGGGAGACGAGGGTCGTATCTTTGTGAACCGAGGTACGGTCGAAGGCAAGCCGGTGGAAGATCTGGCCAGCGACCCACTGCCGCGCGATAGATTCAATATCTACGACTTCGACAACGTCCATCGCCCCGAGCGTGCCGGTAAGCTGGACGCAATCGTGAATCACATGGGTAACTTCTTTGATTGCGTCGAAGCCCGCCGTACGCCGATTTCGGACATCGAAAGTCAGCACCGTAGCGTCAGTACGTGTCATCTGGGCAATATCTCGATGCGCGTCGGTCGCAAGCTAACCTGGGATCCTGAAGCGGAAGAATTTGTCGGCGACGCTCAAGCCAATCAGTTTCTGAGCCGCGAACAGCGCTCCGGCTACGAAGTCGTCTAAAGATAGGTACTGCCGATGATTACAGACGAGCAGCGTCGGCAATACGTCGAGGAAGGTTACTTCATCCTCGAGGGCGTAATTCCAGACGACCACCTGCAGATCCTACGTGACTCGTGCGATCACTTGATCATTCTGATGCACCTGGAGATGGATCGACTGGGAACGGACCATATCCATATCAGCCATCGCGGCAAGCGATATCACATCGCCAAGCAGTACGACAAACCGCCCCGGCTGACCGAGTATGTCTTCAGCCAACTAATGGCGGACGTTTGCCGCGCGACCATCGGCGAAACCGCGTTTCTGTTCTACGACCAGTACGTGGTTAAAGCCGCTGAGCAGGGGACCAATTTTTCCTGGCATCAGGACTCGGGGTATTTGGACTTCAATCATCAGCCGTATGTCACTGTCTGGGCGGCAGTCGACGACATGACGCCCGAGAACGGTACTGCGTATCTGTTGCCGTTCTCCAAGAGCGGCATTCGATCTCGCGTGGAGCACATTCGCCAGACGGAGTCCGGCGACAAGGTCGGTTACTTTGGCAGCGAGCCTGGGATCCCTGCAATTGTGCCGGCTGGCAGCCTGGTCGTCTTTAGCTCCTTGACCTTCCATCGAAGCGGTACCAATACGACCGACCGTATGCGGCGAGCCTACGTTACACAGTACTCGGCCGTACCGCTAACCAAACCAAACACCGACGAACTGCTGCACTTGGGCGTGCCATTTCTTCAGGAAGGGCGGATCGTTGCACCTGTCTAAATACCAGATGGCTGCGACGGCAGTCATACTCTTGACGTTATCGATCGGTGGTCAAGTCCTTGAGGCGCACGAGGGTGCCAACCGAAATGGATCTTCACGACCGAACGTTGTGATGATCCTGGCCGACGATCAGTCGTATCGCGACTTTGGTTTTCTGGGAAATGACCTGGTCCACACACCAAACATCGATCGACTCGCCTCGCAATCAGCCCGCTACAGTAATGGATACGTGCCGATGAGTGTTTGCCGGCCGTCGTTGGCCACATTGCTGACGGGGCTCTACCCACATCAACATGGCATCCATTTCAACCACCCGCCACCGGGCCTGAGTGCCATGCGTCGCACGATGTCTGCCGAGGCGTATCGCAAGACTCGCGCCAGGGCCGACTACTTGATCCAGAATGTGGCGACGTTGCCTCGTCTACTGGCCGCGCATGGCTACGCCTGCCTGCAAACGGGCAAACACTGGGAAGGCAACTTTGAGACGGCCGGCTTTACGCACGGTATGACGCTCGGCAAGCCGGCCAAAAGACTCGGCCCGATTACGGGAACGCGCACGCAGCACAACGGCCAGTGGGTCGCGCACGGCAACGGCGACGCCGGACTCGTTATCGGCCGGGAAACGATGAAACCGATTTTCGATTTTGTTGACGCGCACGCCGAAAAACAGCCGTTCTTCGTCTGGTACGCCCCGTTTCTTCCCCACTCGCCCTTTGATGCACCGGAGCGCTTTCGCAAACGGTACGACGGAAAGGATATTCCCACACACCTGCTACCATACTATGCGGAGATTGCCAGGTTTGACGAAACCGTCGGCCAGCTCATTGGCTATCTGCAGCAACGACAACTCATCGAGAAGACGCTGATCGTGTTTGTCTCGGACAACGGTTTTCGCCCTGACGAAACCAAGCACGAACGACAGAACGACCGATCAAAACTTTCCCAATTCGAAGATGGACTCCGCACTCCGATTCTGATTCGGTTGGACGGGAAAACAGAACCCGCCGAACATCCGCAGTTGGTCCACACGACTGACCTGGTTCCGACGATTCTCGCGGCCGTTGGTCTCGCAGACGAAATCACGCCACGGATGCGGGGCCACAATCTGTGGCCGTCGGCACGTGGCCAGGCACAACTACACGATCGCCCGGTATTCGGAGCCATCTACCCCAACGATGCGCAGATCCTAGGCCGACCATCCCAACACGTGCGAGGAAAGTGGGTTCGCCAAGGCGATTTGAAGCTTATCCTGCCAGGTCCAGCAAAGTCGTCTCTTACGCTGGGCCTCTTCGATTTGCGGTCAGACACGCAGGAATGCAACAATCTTGTTTCCAATTCACAGTACGCTCACCAAGTCGCGCAGATGCGACATTTGCTTGACCGATGGTGGCCTGACGGGGACGACAGCGAAGTAACCAAACCCAGCGGAGATCAACATGAATAAACAACGGATCGACAAGTTTCTCAGATCCCTTCCACCAATTTCTCGACGCCAATTCTGCGCCATCGCTTCGGCGACAGCGACAGCTGCCGTGCTACCACGAATGGGCTGCGGCGCGGAGGAATCCGACTTTCGGCTCCGCTACATTATTGGTTCGTCCATGTATGGCTACACGCCGCTGCGCGAGATTCTCCCGGATGTTCGCAAGACAGGCGCGGCGGCGATCGACATCTGGCCAAAATCTCACGGCAATCAGAGAGAACAGCTGGATGAACTGGGTGAAGAGCAGTTCTCCGCACTGATCAAGAGCCACAACGTTTCGCTCGGTTGCATCACCCAATACAAGCTGGGACCGTTTGGCCTGCAGAACGAAATGCGGCTGGCTCAGCGACTGGGATGCCAGACTATGGTCACCGGCGGCAGAGGGCCCAAGGGCTTGAAGGGCACCGAGCTAAAGTCGGCAGTCGCTAAGTTTATTGAACAGCTGAAGCCGCATCTGGCAGTCGCCGAAGAAACCGGCGTCACCGTTGCAATCGAGAACCACGCCAACAACCTGGTCGATTCAGCGGATTCATTGAAATGGCTCGCCGAATTGCGACCTTCAGAGCACCTGGCCATCGCCTTAGCACCATATCATCTTCCCCAGGACAAACGGGCGCTGAGCGATTTGATCCGTGCTTTGGGCAATTCGATCGCCATGTTCTATGCCTGGCAACACGGCATGGGATGCGCGGTCAAGCTGCCGAAGGAGCAAGAGCTCCTACAAATGCCCGGCCGCGGGGAACTCGATTTCGCCCCCTTGCTGTCGGCTTTGAGAGACATCAAATATTCGGGTTGGACCGAGATTTTCATGCATCCCGTGCCACGTGGCATTCCGATTCTCGAATCGACCGCGGCCGTCACCGCCGAAATCAACCGGTCACGAGCCTATCTCGAAGAGATTCTGAAGGCGCAAGCATGAACGGTTTGATCGCAAGACGTTGCTGCCTTGCCATGGTGCTGGCCGCTGCACCCTTATCCGCACAGGCCCAGTCGCCCACATGGCCGGATCCGATCGCACTGGACGTATTGCCATATGCGACCGCTGGAGTTGCTCACGGGCCGTTGCTGGGAAACGTCACGACGAACTCCGTTCGTGTCTGGCTGAGAACGCGGGAAGCCGAGGATTTTGAAGTTGTTTACGATCGCCGATTACCGCTGGCCAAGAACTCGCCGTTGGTCCTGGGCAAGGTGGATCCGAATAAGGATCGTATTGGTGTCGTGCAACTTGTGGGACTGAAACCGAACACGCGCTACTACTACGGCGTGCGGATCAACGGGCAATTGGCTGATTTGCGTGAAGGTGTTCGGCAACGCTGGCCATCTTTTCGAACTCTTCCCGACGACACGGCGTGCCGCGATCCTCTACACAACCCGCGTGGATTGTTTAACGTGACATTCGCCATTGGCCATTGTGCGTCACAGGAAGTGGACAAGAGCGGTGGTCACTACGCCAGCACGCCGGCATACGATACAATTCTCCGTGAACATGCCGCTGAAGCCATGTTTGGCATTGTCAACGGCGACGTGATCTATGAAGAACGACGTGATGGGTCGCTCGCCGGCATCCGTGACAATTACCAGATCTACCTTGATCGAGGTCGCTCGTTCAACAATCTATTCCGCCGCATCCCAGCACTCTTCACGTTTGACGATCACGACGTGGGCTGGGACATCCACGGCTGCGGTCAGATCGGCCTGGGCGAAGGACGACATCTCATTCGGGATCTCGGACTGCGAGGCTATGAAGAGTACCTGTCATGGGCGAATCCACGCGGAGCTCAATCCGGAAAGGTCCGATTCGGAACGGCGAAGGTCGAGCGAGGTAGGAACGTATTGTTCGATCCCGACGCCGATTTTCGTTCGCTCGACCCAGCCACGGTCAGCACAATTCATCTCGGCAATTACACCCGTGGCACGTCACTCAAGCGAGAAGCCGAAGCTCCTGCAAATGCCGGCGTGTACGGGCTGGTGAAAGTCATCGACCGGCAGCATCTGGAGATCACTCCGGCTGCCAAGGCCGACGAAACGCTCGGCTACAGCATCGGCACCCATCACTACTACGATTGGCGGATCTCGAATTGTCACTTCTTTGCCCTGGATACGCGCGGTGAACGCTCCAATCGCAACCCACGGGACCGGGCCGATCCGAGCTTGTTCATTTTGGGGGAAACGCAAAAACGATGGCTCATCGACGGCGTCAAGAAAACCGACGCGCAGTTCGTCTTTCTGATCAGCCCCGATCCCTGGACAATCTATCATACCGCTGCCCACGTCGGTGGCGACGACCAGGACGACAAAGGCGACGGCTTCCCTTCGTTTACGCATGAACGTCAGCAGTTGATCGAGTTTCTGGACGGTATCGACAAGCCGGTTTTGATTTTCACCGGTGATGTCCACGCCTCGGCCTCGGTGAAAATCACCGACAACGTGTGGGAGATGATGTGCGGACCCTTGGGCTCGACTGGACACCCACTCGGAACGCTCGGCAATCCACCCACGGGCGGCAAATGGAACAGTAAGGGGCAGGATGTCGAGATTCGTTGGGTTACTGGGTTTCCCAACAACTTGCCGTACGCGCGCATTCGCAACACCTACTACGGTATGGTTCAAGTGAATAACGTGCTGAAAGTTGGTCGACCGGACGGCCGTGGGTATCAATGGAATGCCTACGACGAGCCGCAGGTCGTCGTTCGCTGGCACGATGGATACACGGGCCGGCTGGTTTATGCAGAATCGATCACGACGCGTGATGCGCGCGGGCGCGAATAGCCGTACGAGCGAGGCGAAGTCTCGGGACAGGGAAAATCACGAATTACCCAGCGCGGCCTCTGGCCGCAACCCAAGATGGTCCTCGAAGACCACAAAGAAGCCATCTCACTGAGATGAGCCTTCCTCGCCTGACGTCATGATGTGGCTGGAGTCGAATTGCCGTTCCACCATTCGTCCATTAGGCTCATCTCGGCGGAGCGAGATGGCTACTGACTACATCAGCAATTGATCGGCCACCAAGAGCTGTAGGACTCTTGCTTCCGGTTTCCGGCCTACGCGAGATTCAACGAACGCGCTACGCCACTTGAATTTCTGCCGCCGTCAGCGTGTTGCGCAACAGCATTGTAACCGTCAACGGACCGACACCACCGGGGACAGGCGTTACTGCGCTGGCAACCTCAAGCACGCTCGCGAAATCGACGTCGCCAACCAGGCCCTTGTCGCTGCGGTTGATTCCGACGTCAATCAACACGGCACCAGCTTTGATCATGTCGGCAGAAATGAACTTGGCCTTGCCTATGGCTGCGACCAGGATATCTGCTTGACGAGTTATCTCGGCCAGGTCGGCCGTGCGGCTGTGGCAGATGGTGACCGTTGCATTGACGGCTTGAGGCCCCAGATGCGAATCGCGCTGGACCAACATATTGGCCAACGGCTTGCCGACGATCTCACTTCGACCGACGACCACCACATGCTTGCCGGCGACGGGGACGTCGCTCCGATGCAGGATCTGCAAGACACCGTGCGGAGTGCAAGGCAAGAACCGGGGCCACCCCTGGACGACCAGTCCAACGTTCTCGGCATGAAACGCATCGACATCTTTCAGTGGGTGAACCGTGTCCAGAATCTGTGTCTCGCGAATCTGTTTCGGCAGCGGCAACTGGACCAGAATCCCGTGCACCCGATCGTCCTGGTTAAGTTGTTCGACGCGCGCCAACAGATCCGATTCACTCGTGTCGATGGGCATACGATGGAGTTGGCTCTGCAGGCCGGCCTTTTCGCACGCCCTCTGCTTGTTCCGCACGTAAACTTCGCTGGCCGGATCTTCGCCCACCAACACGGCAGCGAGACACGGCGTCACTTGGTGCTGCTTGGTGAACTCGGCGACGTCCGTCGTGATTTCCTTGCGAATCTCAGCTGAGATCGCCTTGCCGTCCAGAACGCGAGCTGTCACGGATCACCCTTGCCAGGAAAGAAATTAAGAGTTCTGCGCGTCATTCGACTGGGTTGGTAGACCCTTGCGCACCCACTCGCCAATGCCGCCTTTCATACTTCGCACGTTGCGGTAACCGAGTGACTTGAGATACAAGGTCGTGTGTTTTGAAAACTTTCCGATGCCGCAGATCATCACAATCGGTGCATCACGATCCTCAGGCAATTCGTCTGAACGATCGGCTAGGTCCGCTTGTGGGATATTGACTGACACCCCCATGTGGACTTTGTCATACATATCCTTTGGTCGGACATCGACCACCAACGGCCGCGACGGGGCTTCAAGTTCTTTGCTCAACACGGTTGGTCGCACCGAGTCGTGCGGGTTCTTGAGATTCTCGATCATTTCCGCGAACAGCTGTTCGTGCTGGCTCGGCGCGGCAGTCGATGTTTCTTCACTCGTCGGGCACAGGTCGGGGAAATGGCGACAAATCGACGAGGCGTACTTGAAAATGTCGTCTGGAAAAATGACGACCAGAATGTTCCCCGGTTCGTCCGGGACCATTCGCAGCGCACCGACCAATGCCATACCGGAGCTTGGGCCGGCGATGATGCACTCTTCGCGGTTCAATCGCAGGCACATATCGTAAGCTTCGCGGTTGGTAACTTCGGTTTCCTGATCGTACTCGTCGGGATGATACAGCTTCGTCTGCTGAAGTTGCCGCTGGCTGCGGACACCAGGAATATCGTGGCCATCTTCCGGGGAAACGCCCAGCACTTTGACGTCTCCCTGTTGCTTCAAAAAGCGTCCTGTGCCAGTGATGGTCCCGCAAGTCCCCAGGCCCGCAGCGAAATGGGTCACCTGGCCTTCGGTTTGTCGCCAGATTTCGGGACCCGTCGTGCGAAAATGGGCATCGGGATTGGCTTCGTTGGCATATTGATCCAGGAGGACCGCCTCGGGGTTATCCGCCGCAGTCTGGCGAGCTCGTGCGATTGCGCCTTCCAGGGCACCGGGTGCCGGGCACAGCGTATCATCCAGTTCGACAACGTTCGCACCGAAAAACCGCAATGCCGTGCGCTTTTCCAGCGGAATCGCCTGCGAGAGAGGCGTCTCGAGCGAATACCCTAGAGCATTGCCCATCATCGCCATCCCCAGCCCAGTGTTGCCGGATGTGGCTTCGACCAGACGCTTTCCAGCAGCCAACACGCCGCGTTGTTCTGCATCGTGAATCAAGTTCGCGGCGATGCGATC
>JASLPZ010000173.1:0-14474 GCA_030744725.1 Pirellulaceae bacterium | reverse complement strand
ATTGCCTGCAATTCGTGTCACTTTCCTAAACTGAACGGCCAGTTGTGAGGAGCAATCCCTGTTCCGGGAGGGGCTGCTGATACTAGTTTTCCAGACACGATTTTTCCAGACACGATCGCTCAATCCTGATGGGGTCTCGGGCCGATGCAATCTAGTAGACCCGTCAAAAGCTCTTCTAATTCCTCAATTCCAAGACCGCATTCCCGCACGGTTTTCATGTCTCAGCGTACAGATGTTTCTCATGCATCGCGTGGTCGGTTGGCGCGCGCAGCCACTTCTGACTCGGTTGGGAAGTGGCAACTGCTTCAATTGATCGGCCAGGGCGAGTGGACTCATGTCTATCGCAGCCACCCGCAACAAGGTGGTCCCGATGCTGCGAACTACGCCGTCAAGATCCTCAAGCCGCAATTTCAAAACGACTCGCTGGCGATCAGTCTGCTCAGGCGTGAGGCACTGGTCGCCAGTCAGGTCAGACATGTACACCTGACTTCGGTGCTGTCGCACCATACCCATTCACCACCCTACTTTCTGGTATCACCCTATTTAGCTGGCGTCTCCTTGCGTGCTGCGTTGCGCGTGGCCCAGCGGCTCACCATTCCCCATGCACTCTGGATCGCTCGGCAGGCCGCCGAAGCGCTCGAAGCCCTGCATCGACGCGGCTGGCGCCACGCTGATGTCAAGCCAGAGAATGTCCTGATCGGCCCCAACGGCCATGCCACGTTATTGGATCTAGGGTTCGCCGAATCGATCCGGGATGCGGTTCGCGGAGACGTAATCAAAGGATCGCCGGCATACTGGTCGCCGGAGTCTTGTTGTGACGAACTTCCCTGCGGCACGGCGAGCGACATCTATAGCTTGGGTGTCACACTGTACGAATCGTTGACGGGGCGATGCCCATTCGTGGAAGCCAGCGCATCGGCAATGGCCACAGCACACGTCGATGCCGAACTGCCGGATCCTCGCGTTCTGGTTCCGCAGATGGGGCCGCGCGTCGCTCGATTGCTACGTGCGATGCTGGCCAAGAGTGCGATCGATCGGCCAACTTCCAAACAACTGATCGATCGGCTTGTCGACCTGGAAATCGACACTCTTCCGGAACGCGTTCCAGCATAGCTTCAGTATCGCACTCAATGATAGGCGCATTGCTCCGCAACGCCACGTCCTGTCACACGATGAGGATTGTAACGGGCCGAGATCGTGGCAAACGGACCAATAAGCACGGCTCGGCAGCGAATAACCAACAAAGCACCTGCGCCAATCTCCCGGTCGTTCCCGATCCGGTGTGCGCGACCGCTCGTGATGTCGATCGTCATTTCCATCGCCGTCATCTGTGGTCACGTCGTTCATTAAGCGCGACTTCTCGCGCTGGAAAGGGGACTAAGATGACCAAAGCGTTACAAACTGTTCCTTCCGGAACCAGTCGGTTGGTGCGTGGCGCGTTGATGTTGCCAGTGTGGTTGCTTGTATGGCCAGTGGCCGGCTTGTGGCGAACGTTCTACAAGCACTTTCTTGCTTACCTGATTGGTACGAAAGTCCACGATCGCAAGCGCGTCTACAGCGTGAAGTTTGTGTGGTATGGCGATTCGGTTTACCTGCACCCCATGGTGTGGGGAAGCTTCCTGCTTTACTTGGTGGCAATCAGCGGAGCAATCCCGGCAGGGTTCTTGTTGCTCGCCTGGTTCGCTGGGCTCGCGGTTTGTTATCTGACCATCATGTACAACTTCAATGTGATCCGTACGGCAATCTTGGGTGTTGGACTGGTCGCTCTGTTCGGATTGGCCTATGTTGCCACCGTCGAGTTTGCTTGGAACCCATTGATGGCCGTGGCTGGTCACGTCGCGAGGTTGGAAGCTGGTGTCACACCCGGATTCTATATCGTGGCCGCCTACCTGTTCGCGGCATTGATTGCGTCGGAAGTCGTGTGGGCTTGGTTGTTCCATCGTGTAGAGATCGACGAGTCATATGTGTACGAGCACGGTTTTTTACTAGGTTCGACACGTGAACCGATTTTCGCTCGTGGAATGAAGCGCGAGACCAAGGACTTGCTCGAACTCCTGCTGCTAGGCGCGGCGGATATTCAGCACCGCACCAAGAACGGATTCAAGCGGTTCAAGAACGTTCCGTTCGCGTCACTCTGGCTGGGAACAGCGATTGACTCGCTGTTGGACCATCGCCGCAAGGGCGAGATCGAATTGACAAGCAAGACCGAAGACGCCGCCACGCTCGTGCGTGCACAAGACGCTTTGTCGGAGCTGGAAGATGAAATGGATGATGGTGGCGACGACGGCGACTTTGAGAACGACGATGGAGATGTTGAGGACGACAATGGCGCGGACGAGGTCACCTGACCGTCGCGATGCGGTGCGGCGTGTGAACGCACGTCGCAAGAACTTCTGCCTGTCCGAGACGGACGAAAACGCTGCACCCGTCACGCCATGACATTGATCGAAGGGCGGACGACTAATCGACCACGGCCAGAGGCCGTGGTTTTGGCTTTCCCCGCAAAGCGGGGCGTTTACATGAAGAAACACGTTGTGGGCCGGTCTTCCGACCGGCCCACGTTCGGAAAGGTCAATCGGTGAGTCAGTGGTTCGCCACCGTGGCACGGTCGGGAGACCGTGCCACAACAGTTGACGTGGGTTTAAGACGCACTAATGAGTAGCGGCCAGCAGTCGTCCAGACACGTAGATGTCGCCTCCCAGTTGTTCCACGGAAACTTCGTCCAGGCCATGCGCCTCGGACATCATCGCCAAGCCGAGTCCGCCGACGGGAGTTAGCGCCTGGCTGCCACCGAGCAGCTTAGGCGCGATGAACACATGCACCTCGTCGATCAATCGGGCATCGAAAGCGGTCCCCAGAACTTGGCTGCCGCCTTCGATGAGCACATTGGTCATTTGGCGGCGGTCGAGTTCGTCCAGCAACCCACTGAGGCGGGCTGCTTGGTTGTCACCGGCCAATTGAACGACCTCGCAGCCCGCATTCTGGAGGCGCCGGCATCTGTGTGAATCCGCGGACTCGCTCGCCGCGATCAGGACAGGGACGTCGTGGGCCGTTCGGACAAGTTGCGAATCCAGCGACAATAATGCATTCGTGTCGAGCACAATCCGCATTGCGGCGCGCGGACCAGGCGGTCGAGCGGTCAGCAGCGGGTCATCCGCTACGGCGGTACGTCGCCCCACGATGATTGCATCCATACGGCCTCGAAGTTGATGCGCCACGGCGCGCGAAGCTGGATTGGAAATCCACTGACTGTTCTCCAAACGGCTCGCCAGCTTACCGTCCAAGGTCATTGCCCATTTGGCAATCAGCCATGGACGACGGCGCTGAACGTGTTTGAGATAGGGCGCGTTGAGCGACTGCGCGTTTGCAGCAGCAAGTCCCAGAGCGACCTCAAGTCCAGCGTTCTGCAAGACACCCAATCCACTGCCATCCACTTTGGGGAATGGATCCCGCATCGCCACAACAACACGGCGAATCCCCGCTTGCAGAATCGCATCGACACACGGTGGCGTCTTGCCTTGATGGCAACATGGCTCGAGCGTGACATACATGGTAGCGTCCTGGGCCGCCTCGCCCGCGTCGCGCAGCGCTTCGACTTCGGCATGCAGTCCGCCGAATCGTTGATGCCATCCGCGTCCAACCGCTTCGCCGCGGGCGACAATCAAACAGCCAACCATCGGATTCGGTTCGACCGTGCCTTGACCCCGCGCGGCCAGACTGAGTGCCTGTGCCATAAACTCGCGTTCTTGCAGCGTGAATTCGTTGGTCATCGTCGACCCCGTCAATCCATGCCCGGAACCCACAGTTTCGATTTCTGTGATTCGTCGCCGGCGGGAGTTGCCGGGCCGTCGGGCGTCCACAAGCCACCACCCTCTGGCGCGCCGGCCGTCGGTGCTGCAGCCTGCTGTGGTGCAGGGCCGCCACCGGCCGGGGTACCGTCGGGTGAGATCACGCCGTAGTTAACCAGTAGCCGATACAGGCCATCAGCCACACCAGGCTCGTTCATGTGACGCGATTGAATCGTCTGCACCAAACGATTGCACTGATCCGATTCCATGCGAGGCAAGCGAACAGATAATTCTGCCAGTAACCAGCGCGCGGGTGATTCGTTCTTCTCAGCCGCTATCGCATCTGCTTCCGCCACAAGTTCGAGTGCCACATCGGAATCCGAGCACGCATTGATCAGCGCTTCATAGAGCTGATTCTTTTCCAATCCCTTAGGCAGCCGGTCGCGTTTGAGCATTTCCTGACCAAAACTGAAAATCAATTCAGTTTGGTTTTTCAGTGCAGCCCGCTGAAAGGCAATGTAGAGTTGCTCGTCCTCGAGCTCTTCACCGTTGATCCGAGTCAGCTGGACCATCGACAACTTGAGGACATCTTGATTCTTGCCGGAGATCATCGGGCGCGTTGGGATGCCCAGTTTTGTTCTCAGTTCGTCAAAGTCGAAATCTCGCTCCGTCGGATCTGCGGCTAGCTCCAGCAGCAGAATGATGGCCAGCAGTCGAACCCGATACGCATCGTCGCTGGCCGCGTCAATAGGACTCTTGCCGTCCAGGACCTGTTGCGGCAGCGTGGTCCACCGCTGGAGCATCACGTCGCGATGCTGCGCGCTAAGGAACTCTGTTCGCAGGTCCGTTGGCGTGTCATTTGGTAAACGCCAACGCCACGTCAACGCCTCTGCAATCACCGAGGCGGAACCGGTCTTCTCCTCTTTCACAACCTCTCCCACCAACTCTCCGGCCAAGTCGGCGAGAAGTTGTCTGCGGGCATCGAAGCCATCGGTTTTGAGCAGCACCAATTCCACGCGGGCATCTCGATCAGTCTGTTTGCCGTAGACCATCATGTCTGCGACGACGCAGGGGATATCCTCACGCTTGAGGCCAACTCCGGTTTCTGGCATCGGTCGATCCAGCAACGAAGACACGGCCTTGGGTGGCGGCTGATCCTCTTGAGCCAGTTGTTGCAGATCGACGTGCATCTGAGATAACTGCTTGTGCGCCAAAAGCCATTCCATCAGCTTTTCGATGTCCGGCACGGCAAACGTTACGGTGATTTCATCGACCTCGTCGCCATACGTTTTGGCGTCCAGCATCTGGGCAAGTGCTTCGGCCTCAATCGCATCGTCCTGATCGACGCCGTCCATTGACGCATATTTGTGCCAAGCGGCCACAGCTTCTTCCGTCTCGCCGAGCCAGCCGCGAAAGATTGCAATGTTCTTGACCAGCGCCGGGTGATCGGTGACCTTGGCCGTCAACGACTCCAAGCTCTCCCTTGCCGCCAGCCAGGCACCGCGCCGGGCCGATTTCAGCGCCGCATTAAACTCGCCGGCCCAAGGCACATCAGCAGGACATTCGGCATACGCATGATCTTCTTTTAAGAGCAGTGGGATTTCGGGGGAAGCGTTCAATCGCGTCAGCAAAGTCACAGGATCTTGATCTTGGCCGCCGGCCAGACTTGCCTGCAGGATCCAATGCCCACGTGCCGCCAGCACGTTTCCGCGCGACAACATCAACCTTCCGATCAAGCCGATTGCGGCATATACGGACTGCGGCATCTCTTTGTCAACATATTCGAGTGACCGCTGAAGTTTTTCGGACGCCGCTTCGACATCACTTTTCGACGCCGCCACGATAGCAGACAGTGCCAACGCGACGGAGTTATAAGGCGCGGCCTTTTGAAACGCGGCAATCGTGTTCTCGGCCGCGTCCACCCCACCGAGGCTCAACTGCAAATCGGCTTTCAGTGCCAACAGTGCCAATCGTTCGCCCTTTTCGGCGACCAGCTTTTCGATCTGATCCAGTGCGGAGGCACGCTGTTCACCTTCAACCGCACGGAGGACCTTGTCAAGTTCAGGCACGATATCTTTCGAGCAACAGAATTTGACCTTATCGCCGCTCCCGCAGGGACAGATTTGATAGGGTTCGAGCGACATAAAGCGTTCCTTGCTAAGGGAATGAGGGTCGAAGATGTTGGCCCGTGCGAGCGTCGTTTCGGGCCACCGATTAAACACTCCGCATCGTATCAGACGGAGTGGCGCTTGACGACGGGTCGTTGATCGCGTCAATCAATTGCTGCACGGACTCGTGCATCGTTTGCGTGAGCTCTGCTGTGGATTGCCGCTGCGATCCCGTACCGACTTCGATGGGGCTCCCGAACTGAATAGAAACGCGACGATGGCCTCGCACTTCCGGGTAGTCCTGTCCCAAAATGTCCTCTTCAAATTTATCGACGGTCTCGGCAAGCCGCTCAATCGTCGGGTTGTCTGCCAGGTAATCGCCCCGATAGCTGTACAGTTGCACGGCAAAGAACAGGTCTTCCATGTCCAAACCCAGACGCTCGACTACAGCACCCCCAGCCGCGGCGCCCGTATCGGAACCGTTCAATTTCTTGATCACGGCTTGCCGGAGAGCCTTCACACGCGCCGGCGGTGATTCGTCTTGGTGACAAATCGAATGGCGTTGTTCGAGCTGCAACAGAACGGCTTCCAACAAATGGCGAATTCGGTCGCGGAGACGGCCCTCACGCGTTTGCCCCAGATAGTCGAGTTCCTTCAGCGCCAAAGCAGCTTGGGCCAGGCGATGGATGCGGTCTGCCAGCGGCAATTCCTGGTCGGCTCGAAGAAACAAACGTTCTTCAATTCGCCGCATCGCCAGCAGAAGATTGGCACCCGGGTCGTCGAGATACCAGAACTTGATGCCGCACGGCACGACAACGATCGGCCGCGTGGCGCGTTTGGCCGCAGTCAACGCGATGGCCCCTGCACCCTCGCGAAACTCCGTGACGAAATCAGTGGTGTGATAAATATCGCCTTCAGGGAAAATCACCAGGGGATGAGGCTCCTCCTGCAGAATCTGAACAGCCTGCTTGAACGCCCGTCGGTCCGTGCCTTCTCGATCGATGCTGAAGCAGCCCAACCGCTGCATCGCGAAACGCTCGAAACGAGTTGCCATGCCGAACACCTGCCAGGCTGTCAAAAAGTAGAGCGGCAAATCAAATCGGTCCATCGCAACATACAAACAGGGAGCATCATAGTGAACCGAGTGGTTTGGCGTAATCAGAACGCCTTTGCCATTGTCGATTGCCTGTCGCACGAAGTCACCGTTGGTGACGTCAATGGAATCCAGCGATTGATTCTGTTCGAGTTGACGTCGACGGTATCCACGTGACATACGGACCCACCAAGGGGTCATCTTCGGTTCCCACCAACGAGGCGGCAAACAGTAGGGTTGGCGATTCATCGAGCGTGCCTAACAACTGGCGTCTTGTGTTTCTATGAGTCGGGAGGAGTATCCAAATACTAGGCTTTGTCGCTTTGAGTTTGCTTGGCGTGTAGGTGCTAGAAAGCTTGTATCAGGTTTTTCTGTACAAACGAGTCAATTCTTTAGCGACGGGCACCGACCACAGGTCGGTCGGGAAGCGGGTCGCCGCAACCGAGCGATAGCTCGTGTCGGTCCGAGGCACTGCCTCGCTAGATTTTGGCGTCACGGATGAGCGAGGTCAATTCCTGGCGGGGGTACACCGCCTCGGGGTTCACCCTACGTCGCATCGCCCCATATCGCCGCCAATTCATCGTACCAATTGACACCGCGAGGCAGAAACGCTTTGCTACGTGTTCAAGCTAGCAGATTTTCATGAATCAAAAAGGCTCGAGGCGAGCGAAGCGGTGGTCGCATCACCACTGGCTGCAAATCCATTCTCCCGACTATCCACCGTCACGATGTCGCTAGGAGCAGTTATGTTTCATCATCATTTCATTCGTTACGCGATCACAGGCATTCTCATGATGGTTGGAAGTTCAGTTGCAGGGGGTCCGCCGAAAGAAGTGGCAACGGTCGAAGGCATTGCGGAGTACCGCCTGGACAATGGCGTGCGACTACTACTCTTTCCGGACGGTTCACGACCGACCGTCACCGTGAATCTGACGGTCTTCGTTGGCTCGCGTCACGAAGGCGCCGGTGAGGGCGGTATGGCCCATTTGTTAGAGCACATGGTTTTCAAGGGAACTCCGACTCATGGGAATATTCCGGCCCTGCTGCAGGAACGGGGCGCTCGATTCAATGGGACCACAAATTCCGATCGGACGAATTACTACGAAACGCTTCCCGCCGACGGCGAGAATCTGGAGATCGCATTGCGGCTCGAAGCGGACCGTCTGGTCAATAGTCTGATTCGAGGGGAAGATCTGGCATCGGAAATGAGCGTCGTGCGAAGCGAATTTGAACGCTCGGAGAACTCGCCGCAAGGCGTCCTCATGCAAAAGATGATGGCGGCCGCGTACGAATGGCATAACTATGGTAAACCAACGATCGGAAATCGTAGCGACATTGAACGGGTGCCTGTCGAAAAACTTCGAGTCTTCTACAAGAAATACTACCAGCCCGACAATGTGATGCTGGTGATCGCCGGTCGCTTCGATCGCAACAAGGCGCTCGAGCTAACGCAAAAGTACTTTGGCGCGATTCCACGCCCCACACGTAAGCTGCCGCGGACCTACACGGAGGAGCCCGCGCAAGATGGCGAGCGGACGGTGGTGTTGCAGCGGGTCGGCGAAGTTGGGATCGCCGCCCTGGCCTACCACATTCCGGCGGCGGCACATCCTGATTTTGCGTCATTGGATGTACTGGGTGAGATCTTGACGCGCCCGCCAGCAGGCCGTTTGTATAAGTCGCTGGTGGAAACCAAGAAGGCGGCCAGCGTCATGGGCGGCGCCATGCCACAGCATGATCCCGGGCTCTTTTTCATCGGCACGCAGATTAGACCGACTCAATCCATGGATGACGTCCGCGAGATCTTGTTGCACGACGTCGAGACGATCGCCACCAGTTCGATTACTGCGGACGAAGTTGAACGGGCAAAGAGAAATCTACTCAACAGCCAGGAACAGGCGCTGGCCAACAGCAGCCGTCTCGCAGTCTCCCTTAGCAGTTGGGCTGGACAAGGGGACTGGCGATTATTTTTCTTGCACCGTGACAACCTGGAACAAGTTACATCGGAGAGTGTTCAGGCGGTCGCGACAAAGTACCTGAAAGCGGCGAATCGGACGATGGGGATTTATATCCCCACCGAAAACGCAATGCGCGTCGTCATCCCCAAGCGGCCCGATCTCGACAAGATCTTCAAAAGCTACCGTGGGCGTGAAGCAGTCGCTGCCGGCGAGCAGTTCGACGCGACTCCAGAGAACATTGAAGCTCGCACGAAACGTCTCACCATCGGCGATCTCAAGGTCGCGCTGTTGCCCAAAAAGACGCGCGGCGAAGTCGTGAATCTGCAGCTCACTCTGCGCTACGGCAATGAAGAAAACCTGCAAGGTATGCAAACAGCGTGCTCGATCTTGCCCAGCCTGATGGTCCGCAGTACCCAAAAAATCTCCAAGCAGGAATTGCAGGACGCGCTGGACAAGTATCAAGCACGTCTTTTCGGCTACGGCGGCACGGGATACACCACGTTCAGTCTCCGTACCAAACGTGAGCATCTGGCTGCCACGCTCGATCTACTTATGCAAGTGTTGCGCGAACCTGCTTTGGAAGAAGAGGAATTTCAAGTCCTGCGGCAACAGCGACTTGCCGGACTCGAACGGGCCAAGACCGATCCGCAGGCATTGTCGCAAATCGAATTGGGGCGCACCTTGTCGCCGTATTCACCCGGTGATGTCCGTTACACGCCCTCGGTGGGCGAACGGATGGAACGGACGCAGGCGACCACGCTGGCCCAAGTAAGACGCGTTTACGAAGATTTCTTGGGAACTCCAGCCGGCGAATTGGTGATGGTGGGTGACTTTGATACCGACGAAGTGTTGCCTCAGCTTCGGGCGATCGTGGCTGATTGGCAACCCCAGTTGCCGTTTGCCCGCATTCGACGCCCGGCGATCACAACTGTCGAAGGTGGACATCGCGAACTGTTGACACCAGACAAGGCCAATGCTGTCTACTACTCCGGTTTTGTTTTGCCGATGGATGACAAGGATCCCGATTACCCGGCGCTCGTCATCGCCAACAATGTCTTGGGATCGAGTGGCCTCGCATCTCGCTTGGGGAATCGCGTTCGTCAAAAGGAAGGCCTGTCGTACAGCATCCGCTCGTCACTGTCTTCAAGCCACCTCGATAAACGCACCGAATTCGGTGTCTATGCGATTTCGAATCCCGCAAATATGCACAAGGTGATCAAAGCAATCGGCGAGGAATTGCAACTGCTGTTGGACAAGGGCGTTACGGAGGCCGAGTTGGAGGAAGCCAAGCAAGGCTATCTGCAACGGCAATCGCTCAGTCGAAACAGTGATCGCACCCTGATTTCGGTGCTCGCCAGCACGCTCGACGCCAACCGCACCATGGAGTTCTACAGTGAGCGCGAAAATGCGATTAAGGAACTGACCGTCGAGACAGTGCAGGCCGCTCTCCGAAAGCACTTTCGACCCGCACGATTAGTGATTGTCACGGCAGGAGATTTTGAAAAGACCGAGTGACATTCGTGCGGGCGTCGCGCGGATGCGGGCGAAGCCTGCCCCCGCACAGACTAGCGCGCGGTCAGCATACCCCTTTTTTCGGTAATCTGATTCAGCAACGCCTTCTGGGGATCGGCAAATTTACGGAGCCCCTCGGCCATCAGGACATCTTCCAGCTTACCGAAGTCGACCTTCTGATCAATCTCTTCCAACAGCGCCGCATCCAATGGCTCGCTGATTGGATTGGAAAACGTGACGGCGCTTTCGCTGATCGCCTTGTTGGTGGCCGGTGGATTCGTTTGGATGTCCGCCCCCGCTAAAGCACTGATATATTTTAATGGTGAATCATCGGGATTCTTGACGCCCGTGCTGGCGAAGATCATCTCCTGCTGCAAAGAAACCGGCTTGTCATTCCAGAAATCACAATTCTCCCGCCAGATCCGTTTGGCGTTGACGATGCCAACTTGTCCTTGTGCAGCCGGCGTCAAGTCCGTGATGTGCTGTTCTGTATAGACGTCGACCCGCGAAATAAAAATACTGTACACACTCTTGAAGCCGGCCAAGTTCGGGCGACGCTGTGCACCTCGCCAGATCGCATTCCGTGCCGCTTGATATTGGCGACTCGTAAAGATCAATGTGGCATTTACCGTGACCCCATGTGCTACCAGTTCTTCCAAACAAGCCAAGCCGCCTGCCGTCGCGGGGACTTTGATCATCCGATTCGGATGTCCCACCGACCATTTCTTGCCAAGTTCAAGATAACGAGCAACACGTACGTCGTGCGCCAAAGGCGTTGTCTGGTCTTCCAGCAACGGATCCAACTCGAAAGAAACGTAACCGTCATTGCCCGCCGTCTCATTCCAGACCGGGAGGAAGACCTGCTCCGCCTGCGAGACAAGGTAGTTGGTCATCTTCCAGGCAATGGTCTCGTCATCGTCATCTGCCGCGATCATGTTCTCGATATGCGTGTCGAATCGGCCGCTCTGAATCAAGTCGGCGACAATTGCCGGATTCGAAGTGGCACCGGTCACCCCCTGTTCACGAGCCTGCGGGACCAATTCCGGGTCGACGGAATCCAGCCAGAGTTTCGTACCGCAACTGATCAGTGAACTTAGCGACCTGCTCATACCACGATTCCTCCTTGCAGACACTCATGCTGGCCCCAAAAAGACGGGAGAACAGCACATTTATTAAAAATGGGTCGTTTGGACCAAATGGGAAAGGCTTGGCGATTTGTGAGTCTGTATTGACAATTCCTTTTGTAGCAAAAGCCGCACGACCGAAATAGTGGAAAGAGGCGACTCGGAATCGAACTGCATTCCGGGTGAAACCACCCTGAAAACCAGTGTCAATCGATGATAGATTGGCTGCTTGACCACCCCTGGCATGTGGTGTACTTGGCATGGACGAACAGGTGTAGCCTCGTGTAGATTTTTTGTTTGTGTTGCCCGTTTACGGTCGTGAATGCGACTGGGCCAACCCTTTGGACTTTTGTTTTCTTATGAAATCCAGTTTCTTCTCGCGCAAGACGCCCTTCTTCGGCACTCGTGCAGTGCTCATTTTGTGCGTCGTCTTCTTCTTGGCACCGTTCGCCCTCCGCGGCGCTCGTCTGGCCGTGGACCGCATGGAGAACAACATCAAGGATTGGCTGCCCGCCGATTTTCCGGAAACAAAGGACCTGGAGTGGTTTGGCAAGCACTTCATGGGCGAGCGGTTCGTACTGGTTACTTGGCCTGGTTGCACGGAGGATCTGAACGAGTTTCAGCTGTTTCTCCAGAAACTGCTCCATGAAGTCGAGACTGATGATCCACTGGCTTACGGTGGCGATCCCAACGAGGAACCTGATTCAGAGAAGAACAAGGCGGCCGAGGAACGTCTCCGCGCCAGACGATTGGGCGATAAGTTTGGACTATTCGTCGAGTATCGGCATGACGAAGAGACCGGAAGGGTGACCACGGAGTTTTATGATAACTACGCGGGTCTTAGCGAGAAGTGGTTGCGCGGCGAAGGTGATCGCTGGTACTACGTGACGCCGGATGGAGGCGTTTATTTTTGGGGCCGCGCCAACAGTGTGTTGGGCGGCCTGTTGCGTAACATTCAGCGGCAGATGTCGGATTCGTTCAAGGTGGATGGGGAACTGGTAGGCACGTACGGCAAACCGACCACATCGACGCACACCAACGAATTCTGGGCCGACCCGAGAAACCTATCGGCACGGTTCTTCAATTCGATCACAACCGGGCCGGACGCGCTGAATCAAATGAGCGTCGAGAATGGACCGCTGTGGCCGCGTTCGACGGACATCGACGATGAAGACCGGCCTCGGATCGCCCGCAAGTTGGCCCTTGAACGACTTACGGGTACATTGTTCGGGCCCGCGACCCAGCCCGGTTTTTCTTGGACGACGGGCGCGTTTTACGACGTGCTGGGCGAGCAAACTCGATCGCAGCTGCCGGATGACTGGGAGGCCGAGTTCGAGAGATTTGTCGACAAAGTTGTTGCCAAGCAGTTTTCAGGCGACCGCAACGCGTTGATATCTTCCCCGCCGATCAAGCAGTCGCAGATCTGGGACGAGCTCTTTGTTAGCTGGCAGATGGATCTGCCTCCGCGCCAAACGTGCATCATTGCCACGCTCAGCGAGGCGGGCAAGAAGGATCCGCGTCGCGTCATGGGGCGAGCTCTTATGGGGAAACCGTTGGGCACGTTGCTGGCGTTGGCTTATCAATCCGGCGTTGAACAAGACGATCTGAAACTAGGTGGCCCTCCCGTTGACAACGTGGCGATTGACGAAGAAGGGTCGATTACCCTTTTTCGTTTGATCTTCTGGTCCGCGTTGATTGGCTTTGGACTGTCGTACATTTGCTTTCGTAGTTTTGTCAGCACACTGATGGTCTTTTTTGTCGGGGGCGTGAGCGCCGTCGCCAGCCTTTCCATGGTGTGGTGGTCTGGTGCCTCGGTCGATGCTGTGCTGATGTCGATGCCGGCGCTGGTGTATGTGCTTGGTTTGTCTGGCGCGATTCACATTATCAACTACTATCGCGAAGCTGTTGAAACTGACGGCAAGGAAAATGCACCAACGAAAGCCCTTTCGCATGGCTGGGGCCCCTGCACGCTGGCCGCATTCACGACAGCCCTTGGCTTGATCTCCTTGTACGCCAGCAATTTGCTGCCGATCAAGAAGTTTGGTCTGTTTTCAGCGCTTGGTGTCATGGCCACGTTGGTCCTGATGTTCACCTATCTGCCTAGTGCCCTGACCACCTGGCCTCCCAAAACGCCTCGTCGCGATGATGGAGACGAGTCGGAAAGACTGACGCTATCTTCGGTGGTCGAGCGGTGGTGGCTGGGAGTCGGACGCTGGGTGATTGCGCATCACGTACCAGTGCTCGTCGTTTCGATGATTGTGATGATCGGATGCGCCGTAGGGTTACCAAAAATCAACCCGTCGGTTCAGTTGCTGAAGCTGTTTGATAAAGATTCCAAGATTATCACTGATTACAAGTGGCTGGAACAGAATTTCGGAAAGCTGGTTCCCATGGAATTGGTGGTCCGAGTGAAGCCGGACGCCATGTTGAAACCGGACACGAAAGTCACACCGGTCGAAAGTCGGACGCGTTACAATTTCTTAGAACGCATTGAACTGGCCAAACGTGTGCAAACAGTCGTTGAGACCTACTTTGGCGAGGCCGGTCGAGATATCGTTGGGCCAGGTGTTTCCGTCGCGACTTTTGGGCCGCCGCTTCCAGACGCCGTGAGTCGCCAACGAAGTGTCATTAACCTGTGGTTGGAGGAGGCGAGCGATCGTTTTTACGAAGAAGACTACCTTGCCACCGACGAACAAACCGGCAGCGAGCTACTGCGTGTTAGCCTGAGACTTGGCGCCCTGAACAACGTTGACTACGGCGAATTCGTCAACGACCTGCGACAAGCCGTCGAACCGGTCATGACTGCGCATCGGTATCGCGACGAGATTCTCCGCGAAATCGAAGCGCAGACGGGCGGCGAGGGTGTCCGAGATACTTCGATCCTACTCCTGGGT
>JASLPZ010000172.1:0-14502 GCA_030744725.1 Pirellulaceae bacterium | reverse complement strand
TAGCCAAGGCGATCTGGTGATCGCCATCAGCGGCTCGGGTAATAGCGCCAACGTGCTCAATGCTGTCGATTGGGCGAACCGCCACGGTCTGACGTCGTTTGGCTTGACGGGCTACTCGGGTGGCAAGCTGAAACAGATGCAAACCGATGGACTTCACGTCGAGCTCGATGACATGGGAATGGTCGAGAGCATTCACCTTTGCCTGTTTCATTGGGTGTTGAACGATGTCTTCGCGCGGATCAACTCCGAAGGCAGATATTGTTCGGAGTGATCACCATCGCCGTGTTTCTTGCCTTCTCGATTCCTAAGCGGGGTTTGCAAATGATCACACAGTCGACTCCGAGAAACAGGTTGAAAGATCCAGGGCTTCTGATTTGGGCACCGCGGGTTCATTTCTAAGCACCGCATAGTTCCAATCGCTAGCTGCACAATTATGTACCTTGGCATCGAAATTGGTGGAACGAAATTGCAGTTGGCCGTCGGGCCAGGAGATGGTGGTGCTTTTGTCGGATTCGAGCGCAGAGACATCAACATTGCCCGCGGGGCGGACGGCATCTTAGAGCAAATCCGGGAAGCCGGAACAAAGCTGCTCAAAGCGCACGAGGTGAAACGCGTTGGGATCGGTTTTGGTGGACCCGTCGATCATTGTGACGGTCGCGTGATCACCAGCCATCAGGTCGACGGCTGGGATAACTTATCGCTGACCGCCTGGTGCGAACAGAACCTCAACGTACCTGCCGTGCTTGGTAACGATTGTGACTGTGCTGCGTTGGCGGAAGCAAGGTTTGGTGCAGGGCAGGGCAGTCAAACGGTCTTCTTCGTGACGGTGGGAACGGGGATCGGTGGCGGACTGGTAATCGATGGGGAACTTCACGGTCAGGGGCGGCCCGCAGTCGCGGAGATCGGGCATTTGCGGCCTGGCGTGAGCGCGGATTCGCCCGCTGCGACCGTCGAATCGTATGCATCGGGCCCAGGTATTGTCGCGTCGGTCCAGACGCATCTTGGACAGGATGGCGTGGACGATGAGGAACGCAATCAACTGCTGGAGCGCTGCGGTGGCGACCTCGATCGATTGACTGCAAAATCAGTCGCAGAATTGGCGGCGGAGGGTAATTTAGTGGCGCGGACGGCGTTGGTCAGTGCAAGTATCGTACTGGGTTGGGCGATTGCGCAGATCATCGCCATCACTGCGGCAGACACTGTTGTCGTCGGAGGAGGCGTTTCATTGATCGGTGACGAGCGGTTCTTTCAGCCGCTGCGCGCTGAAGTCGCTCGCTACGTGTTCCCACCTCTGCTGGAAGCGTACCAAATCGTACCAGCCGCCATGGGAGAAGCAGTTGTTGTGCACGGTGCGTTGACGTTGGCTGCGATGTCTGAGCGTGAATCAAAGTAGCCGTCACGCTCCGCCATGACGGGCCTTCGACGTTTATCTCACCTCTTCGAGGGGAGAAGGACGTGTTTAAGGCTACTTGCTGTTCGCTTGCCGTTTCATTTTCCGATGGATTTCCGGCAGCGGATATTCCTGGATCGTCATATTCGAACGGGCGACTTCTTTCAGCCGTCGCCAACCGCGCGTGACGAGCTTCTCGCGTTCGACCACGAACGCCTGGTCCAACATGCGTTTGTCAAAGTCGCCTGCAAAGGTAACTGGGGTAAAGTTCGGGTCGACAATGAACTGAGCCAGCGATGGATTACAGCGAATGTGGCGCTCTTGGGTCGTATGCAATGTCTCAGGATCGACCAGGCCAATTACGAATCTCAAGTAGAGGTCGCTGTCGGTAATCTCTTGGACATCGTTGGCGCAGACTTCGCACCGATAACCTTCGTCACACTTTGCCATCTGTTTCGGGCCATCTATCTTGGGCCATCTGTTTTGCACACAGTACTTTGGCATACAGTGTTTTGGGCCATGGTGTCTTGGTTACAATCCCAGGACGTCGTACATTGTGTAGTGGCCAGGCCCTTTTTTCGCGGCGAATCTGGCCGCTTCCAACGCGCCCAGCGCATAGCTGTCACGATTTGTCGCTCGTACGGTCAATTCGATGGTCTCACCCATCAATCCAAATACGATCGTGTGTTCACCGGGGTTGTCGCCAACGCGCAGCGCGTGATACCCAATTTCGTTGTGGGGGCGTTGGCCGATCAGTCCTTCGCGTCCATGCTGGTGTCCGGTTTGTCCCATCTCGCCTGCAATCAACTCGCCAAATCGCAGCGCCGTACCGCTGGGCGCATCTTCCTTGAAACGATGGTGTCGTTCGATCACTTCGACATCGGCACCGGTGGGGTTGTTCTTGAGGGCGGCCGCGGCGATCGTCGCCAGCTTCATCGTCAGATTCACCGCGACACTCATGTTGGGCGCCCACACCAAGGGGATATTGTGCGCTGCGGACGCCAGCATCTTTTGCTGAGGTTCCGTCAGCCCAGTTGTGGCCATGACCAGTGGAAGTTGGCGGCTGACGCACAATTCAGCCATTCCAACGGCAGAAGCCGGGACCGAGAAGTCGATCACCACGTCGACCTGCGTATCGAGTTCGCTCGTCAGCGTCACACCAATCTCGCCAACTCCCGCGACGACGCCCGCATCGGCGCCCAATCTTGGGCAGCCCGAGTATTCTAGTGCAGCGGCAATTTCGAGTCCGGATTCGGCATGGCCTAACGCGACCAATCGTTGGCCCATGCGCCCCGCGGCACCATTAATTGCAAGTCGTAGTTTTGTCATGGATTCTTGCTAACTGTAGAGCTGAATGGCTTTGATGATTTCGTCCAAGTCGTTGGGCACAGCAACCGCCCGGTTGGCAAATGATGCGCGTTTGACGCCCCTCTTGCCAAGTACTTGATCGAACCGATCTTGGTCGGTGGTGTGGTAAGCAACCGTTGCGTCCGGATCTTTCAGTTGATGACCCGTCAAAATGCAAACGATGCGATCAGCTGGTTGAATTATGCCCTCATCGCGCAACTTGCGCGCTCCGGCGACACTGGCCGCACTGGCAGGCTCGCAACCAATCCCCCCAGCTCCAACTTGTGCCTTTGCATCGATAATCTCCTGATCGGTGACTTGCCGCACGACTCCGTCGCATGTTTCCAATGCCCTGAGGCACTTTCTCAGATTGACCGGCTGGTTGATTTCGATGGCGCTGGCCAGGGTCGATGCCTTGCGTTGCGAAATGTCCAACTCGCGAAAATAGTCATCGCTGATGCCCTGATCGGCGACTCCCTGATTCCAACGCAGGCCCCGATTCTCGTAAAGTTCAAACAGTGTATTGGCACCCGTGGCATTGACCACGGCCAGACGCGGAATGCGGTCGATCAAACCAAGTTCAAGCAACTCGGCAAATGCTTTTCCAAAGGCGCTCGAGTTGCCAAGATTGCCGCCAGGAACCACGATCCAATCCGGCACCTCCCAACGCAACGCCTCGAGCACACGGAGCATGATCGTCTTCTGGCCTTCCAGCCGAAACGGATTGACGCTGTTGACCAAGTAGATCCCCAGATCTCGGGAGACTTCTCGGACTCGAGCCATCGCGTCGTCAAAGTCGCCAGTAATCTGAACCGTCAGCGCTCCATAATCGAGCGCTTGAGAGAGTTTTCCGAACGAGATTTTCCCCGAGCCAATGAAAATGACGGCCCTCATGTGTCGCGTCACTGCACAATACATGGCCAGTGATGCGCTGGTGTTTCCCGTCGATGCACAGGCGGCCCGTTTCGCCCCGATCGCTCGAGCGTGCGTAAAAGCCGCCGTCATGCCGTTGTCCTTGAAGCTGCCCGAAGGGTTCATGCCTTCGTATTGCAAGAACAAGCTGCCCGCATTTACCCCCACATAAGGTGCGACCGAATCGGCCCGCTGGAGCAACGTCTGACCTTCGCCGACGGTAACAATGTCCTCGATTTCCGCGAACGGGAGCAATGCGTGAAATCGCCATACGCCACTGAAACGGCACGGTTGATGGCGTTTGGACCACATTTGTTCAAATGCGGTCAAGGTCTTGGGCGGATGAGCACGATCCCAGTCGTATTTGACGTCGAGCAGGTCTCCACATTGGTCGCAAGCGACGCGGACTTCCTCGATCCCGTACCGAGCCCCACAAGATGGGGAGATGCACTGTTGATAGGCGAAGGCGGTAAGTGACACGCTGAATCGATTTTTGGTTTTGGGGATTTGTTGGGAGCCGCTGAGATGACGGTAAGTCTAGGTTAGGCTATTACTTGCTTCAAGGTGATCGCCAAGCGCTCCGTTCGAGGTCAAATCCTGGGAAAGAACGAACCGTGCGTCATCTACTTGCGTAACATATCAATTTGAAACGGCTTACATCACATTCTGCGGCTCCATGGCCGTCGACGGACCTTTGACAACCACCTGGGTCCGTACCTAAAATGAACCTTCTGTGCAACTCGTGTTGGGTCTGAGACGCGACAAGCACAAGTTTATGTTATGTGGAGATGATCGAAGATGAAGAAAGCAGAATCAAAAGTATACAAGGAACACCTCATCCTGATGCGGGCAAGGTTGCGGGGCGACGTCAGTGCAATGGCGGAAGCAGCCCTCAGCAAGACGCGTACGGAAGCGAGTGGTGATCTTTCGAGTATGCCAATCCACATGGCGGACGTGGGCAGCGACAACTACGAGCAGGAATTTACGCTTAGCTTAATGCAGAACGAAGAAGAGACCTTGGAGATGATCGAGGGTGCTCTTGAACGGATCGAAGACGGAGTCTATGGTTCGTGCGTCGAGTGCGATGGTCGTGTCACGAAAACGCGACTGAAAGCCATCCCGTACACTCCTTTCTGCATCAAGTGTGCCAGCAAGCTTGAAAGCCGCTGATCCCACCGATCGAAATCAGATTCCCGCCAGCCGGTACGTGCTTTTCTCTGTCATCGCCGTGGTTGGTTGCGCCGTCGATTTGGGCACAAAACAAGCGATTTTTGCCTGGCGCGGCCCACCCCCTCCGATTGGGCCTCCTAACAACGAATGGTGGCTGATCGAACCGTATATCGGGATCGAAACGGCCGTCAACATTGGGGCCTTGTTCGGTCTGGGTGCTGGTGCTGGTCGATATTTCGCGGCCCTTTCGGTTGTTGCCGCGTTAGGCATCCTAGTCTGGCTGTTTCGATTCGGCGCGGCAAGAGATCGCTGGCTAACGGTGGCATTGGGATGCGTCATGGCCGGCATTCTTGGCAACCTCTACGACCGTATGGGGTTCTGGTACGAAACGGGAATGCCTGTGCAATGGCAAAGTGGCGTTCGAGACTGGATTCTGTTTCGCTACGGTGCTCACACTTGGCCAAATTTCAACATTGCGGATTCAATGTTGGTTTGCGGTGCCATCATGCTAATGTGGCAGGCATTTATGGACCCCGGGGCAAAGCCGGCCAACGCATCCTCCGGTCCGAAGGCAGAATAACTCAACTTGATGGATATTTGGCAGTGGGCAGCCCGGGTAGCCCACTGGCGATGTCGGATTGCGACTCCTCTCCGGCCCCCTATCCAAAGCCGTTTTCTGGCGGAGTTTGTTGGTTTGCCCCATTTCATTGACAAATCGGTTGGCTTTGCTAGATTGGGGCGACTTAATTACCAACTGCCGGGGTGATGAATGAAGCTTTCGCGCACCGTAGCCTACGCCGTGCGAGCCACTTTACAGCTGGCCAAGACTAGCTCTGACGCCCCGGTGCCGTGCAGTCGACTGGCTTCCGAAGGGGATATGCCAGAACGCTTCCTGTTGCAGATTCTGCGCAATCTTGTGACGCATGGGATTCTGCGATCCACACGCGGCGTCGATGGTGGCTATATGCTTACGCGTCCGTCGGAAGAGATTTCGCTGCTTGAGGTGATTGAAGCGATCGAAGGCCCGATGCGTGCGGACCATTCGGCGGCCGAAGGCCTGGATGATTCCACGCAAGATAAACTGAGGACGGCGTTGGTTGAGATTACCGAAACGTCACGTGGGCAACTCGAAGCGATAAAATTCTCACAATTGCTCGAACCACCGACCACGTAGTGGTGTGTCACAGCTTAGGTTTGGGGTTGGTGCTTCAGTGGCGTAAGCTTCCAGCTTGCGATCTATGCGCATGGATGAGATGAATCAGCAGATTAGCCAACGGCTGGATTGGGCCGTTTCGATCGCCCGCAAAGCAGGTCAGCGCACACTCGAGTTCTTTCAAAGCGGCCGCTTCGAGGTACAACGCAAAGCGGACGACTCGCCAGTCACGATGGCGGACTTACAAGCCGAGCAACTCATGCGAGACCTGATCGGTTCGGAGTTCCCGCGGGATGGCATTGTGGGTGAGGAGTTTGGCGAACAGCCTGGCGAATCTGGATTCCGCTGGATCTTGGATCCGATCGACGGCACCAAGTCTTTCATCACGGGTGTGCCACTTTACAGTGTCTTGGTTGGCGTGCTTCACGAAGATCAGGCCGTTGCTGGTGTGATCCTGATCCCGGGCCTGGACGAGTACGTCTACGCGTCGCGAGGGCAGGGGGCGTGGTGGACACAAGGGACACGCGAACCAAGGCCGGCGCGAGTTTCCTCGTGCGAGAAGCTGGCCGCCGGCGCCTTCCTGACATCACAGGTTGATTCGTTTGGGGAAAGAAATGCGGCCGAGGCCTTTACGCAGTTGGAAGCAGCCGCGTCGATCGCCCGCACGTGGGGCGACGGTTACGGATATTTGTTAGTGGCTACGGGGCGCGCAGAATTGATGGTCGATCCAATTATGAACCTTTGGGATGCGGCACCGCTGAGAATCGTCATGGAGGAGGCCGGCGGCACATTCACGGACTGGAAGGGCGAGCCGACGATTCATCACGGCGAGGGTATCGCCACCAACGGTCGCATCTTGGCGGAAGTGCTAGCGATCACGAGCCAGTTTTCATGGCCTGCTTGACGGTGTCGTCTAGTTCGGCCAGCCCGCGATCGCGATCGAATTTGTAGAGTCCAACGTGGTAGTGAACGACTTTGCCGGCGGCATCGATCACCACAACCACGGGCAATTTGGCACCGGTTACGCGTGGATCGCCAAACGCACGGATTGCCTCGCCGCCATCGATCAGAACCGGGTAACTCAGGTTCATGAATGATCTGAGCTTCTTCGCGCTTTGCACGCCTCGCGAGTGCGTCGCTTGATTCTCCAACAATTCATTCACAGCGACGCCAAGAACAGTGACATTTTGGTCCTTTCTGTTCCTGTACAAGAAGTCGATGTAGGCGACCTGTCCATAGGGCTCCTCCAGCGGACGATCGCGGTAATCCCAAAAATGCAGTACGGTGACCTTGCCATTCGTTTTCTTCCAATCGAATATCTTTCCGTCCATCTCCGTGATCTGTGGGTGCGGGGCAGCTTGTCCGATTAGCTGTTTTCGCACAGCATTGATGGCCCCGGAACGGTTTTTCTGCCGTTTTGCGTCCTGCCGCGCCGATTGAGCGATCGCCAATAGTGGTTCACTGACCACTTGATCGACTGCCGCCGGAAGCTCCTTGCGCAATATCGTCAGGCGAGCGGGATTCCATCGGAAATCACGTGTACGCGGTTCGTGACCGAGTTGGCCGCGTAGTCGCAGCAGTGCGTCAAAGCCACGCCGGGCGACAACAAGCTGCGGTTGGGAAATCTGCGTTCGCTCGACCAGTTCCAACGTCAGTTCATGTTCTTCGCCCTGGCCGATAAATATGGTGGATGTCGAGGCCAGGACGACGGGGCTTTCCTTATCGATGACGAGCGTGCGTTGGTGGCCATAGGCGTTGCGAATGTCAATATTCCAGCCCTTCTGACCCGCCACACGGGTGTCACCGGTCACTTTGTAGTCCAAGCGATCTTGAATCCATGTCGCATCCTTTGACAACGCCTGGTCGGTGACGAACATTGGTAACATCACCGGCACGATGCTTGTTCCGCTTGGCCTTTGATAGAACAGTGTGGGGAGCTGAGCCGGATTCACCTGCCACTTGTGATTGACCTCCAGCTTTCCGAATTGACCAAGCCACGACCATTTGCCTCGTCCCTGCTCCATCAACGTCCAATAGACCACGGCTCCCTGATCACTGGCGTGGTCCACAAGGCACGTGAGAGTGAAGTCTTTTTCGGTGATGGCGGGATCGCCCTTTTCCGCAACGAAGCGGCCCTCATACTGCAACTGTGTACCACTTTCCAGTGAAACGGAGGGGAGCGTCATCAACGCGAGCACAAGGGCAAGATGCATAGGGCTTCCAGTCGAGAATTAAGGGGACGGCCAGCTCTGGTAGGGATTTCTGGTATCCGCGTCCAGATCAGGCGGTGGAGGTTTGGAAGAGGGATGGCGTGATTCTAACGAGAAGTTTGATGATCTGCGACCGTTTGTCTCGGCCCCGCCTGGCCGTCGTACAGACTTTGTCACTTTGGAGGTTTGAGAGAGCTTTGAATATGTTCTTCTCCCCTCGCAGACTTCGCTTTGGACGATGGAGAGAGCCTTGAATATGTCCTTCTCCCCTCGGGAGAAGGTGGCCGAAGGCCGGATGAGGGGTGGCAGATTTCGTTTGGCAGCTCGCCCCCTCATCCTAATCCTTCTCCCCGAGGTGAGAAGGGATGCGCTGCCGGATTCTTCTCTTAGTCAAAAGAAGGTAGGCCGGAACAAGTGCAGCGCCGTTCCGGCAAAGCAACGCTTTGTGCGATTTTGAGCCGGAACTGCGCGACGCTTGTTCCGGTCCACAATAGATTTCACAGCATCTCTGCGAACTTGGTGACTGGGAAGTCCGTGTCCGTGGAGCGAGCGGTCAGCTGCGGTTGCGGGCACGCACAAAGCAGTTATACTGCGGGTTTCAAAATTGCGAATCACGGTAAGCTGCTCGGCGGTAATCACTTAAACGAAGGAATTAGGCATGGCACGCGTGTGCGAGGTTTGTAGCAAACGGACGCAAATGGGGAATTCAGTCGAGCTTCGTGGTAAGGCGAAATACCTCGGCGGTGTGGGTACAAAAATCACAGGAATCTCGCGTCGCAAGTTCAAGCCGAATCTGCAGCGCGTTCATGTAACGACCGCCGACGGTACGAACAAGACGATGCGCGTCTGCGTGAGCTGTCTTCGGAGTGGTGCAGTAAAGAAAGCGGTGCGTAGTAAGCCGTTCCGAGTTCCCAGTGAAGCGAAGGCGAAAGCCGCCAAATGAGTCTCAGCAAGGCCGATGTCGAAAAGGTCTCTTTGCTTGCCCGTCTCAAACTGACGGATGAAGAGTTGGCAACAATGACAAGGCAAATGGACCACGTCCTTCATTACGTCCAGCAACTTGAAGAGCTTGACACCAGCGACGTCCAGCCGATGGCGCACGCGGCGGACCTGACCAACGTCTTTGCCGACGACGTGCTGCGCGCGAGCTTGCCGCGGGGCGCCGCGCTCGCCAACGCACCCAAACGAGACGACGCATACTATCTAGTCCCTGCGGTGTTAGGAGACTGAGGGACCACGGACCAGCAGCGACGGAGCTATACGTCGGCGAATGTCCCTCCGCTCCGCTGCAGGTCGCTCGCCTCACCCCCTGACCCCGACCTCTGGCCGTTGAATCATGTCGCTAATTGACTCGTCCGCCATCGACTTGCTGCGTTTGCTCAACTCCTGCGAGATCACCGCTGTTGAAGTGACGCAGGCATATCTCGATCAAATTGCCAAGCATGATGCGCGTATCCAGTCGTTTCTCAGTGTGGGAACCGAGAGCGCGCTTGAGCAGGCAGCATCCGTCGATCGGCGTCGCGCAAGCGGAAAACCGGTCGGCGAGCTTGCCGGCTTGCCAGTCGCTGTGAAGGACGTTTTGTGCACGGAGGGCTGGGCGACTTCTTGCGGATCGAAAATGCTCGCGAAATTCGTGCCGCCCTATGACGCCACAGTGATCGCGCGCTTGAGGGCCGCCGACGCGGTCTTGATCGGGAAGACCAACATGGACGAGTTTGCGATGGGCGGCTCGACCGAGAATTCGGCTTTCTTCCCGACGACCAACCCGTGGGATACGTCGCGCACGCCCGGTGGTTCCAGTGGTGGCTCGGCGGCTTGTGTCGCCGCGTCAATGGCACCGCTGTCGATTGGATCGGATACGGGGGGGTCGATTCGTCAGCCAGCCGGTTTCTGTGGTGTAACGGGCCTGAAACCAACGTATGGCCGAGTGAGTCGTTATGGATTGGTGGCCTTTGCCAGCAGCCTCGATCAGGTCGGACCGTTGGCCAACACTGCCGAAGACATTGCCCTGGTGTTGCAGACCATCGCCGGCCTTGATCCGTTGGATTCAACTTCGGCTCCCGTCGACCTGCCGGATTTCTGCGCGACTGTGAACCAACCACTGGACGGACTCAGGCTGGGGATAGTCCGCGAGCATTTTGGGCCTGGCTTGGATGACCAGGTTGAAACTGCGGTTCGGCGAGCGATCAAAGAATTCGAATCCCGCGGCGCAAGCGTTCACGAGATCTCGCTTCCACATAGCAAGTATGCAATCGCGACCTACTATGTGATTGCTCCGTGTGAGGCGTCCAGTAAC
Organism: Pirellulaceae bacterium; assembly: GCA_030744725.1. Lineage (GTDB taxonomy): Bacteria > Planctomycetota > Planctomycetia > Pirellulales > Pirellulaceae > ARS98. Next base: position 4,024 of record JASLPZ010000172.1, on the reverse strand, counting down.
CTGGCCCGCTACGACGGTGTGCATTATGGCTATCGCACCGACGAAGCCGCGATGCTGGCTGAATTGGCTGACGAACGAAAGCAGTTGTTAGCGGATGGGAATGAAACACAGCTCGATAATATCGACAGCCCGCTGATGCGGATGTACCGCATGTCTCGTTCGGAAGGATTTGGCTCGGAGGTCAAACGTCGCATCATGCTTGGTGCTTACGCTCTGAGCGCCGGTTACAAAGATGCCTACTACGTGAAGGCGCTGAAAGTGCGGCGGCTCATTCGAAACGACTACGACGATGCCTTCAAAGATGTCGACCTGATCGTCGGTCCAACAGCGCCAACGGTCGCATTCGGTCTGGGTGAAATGACCGACAATCCGCTGGCGATGTACTTGCAGGACTTGTACACGGTCAGTGCCAACCTGGCGGGCATCGCAGGGATTTCAATTCCGTGCGGGACAACGTCGGAGGGAATGCCCATCGGGCTACAATTGCAGGCGCCGCCGTTTGAAGAAGAACGCCTCTTGCGCGCCGCACAGATGTTCCAGCAAGCAACGGACTGGCATACGAAACGGCCCGAAATGTCGTGAACGAATTCCCTACAATGTGTCCAGTCAACGATTTCAGCCTCTCTCGTATTTGTAGATCATGACGAACACGGCGTACGAAACGATCATCGGACTTGAAGTCCACGTTCAGCTGCAAACCGGCACCAAACTGTTTTGCCGCTGCAGCACGAACTTCGGTGCGGAACCGAATACGCAGACATGTCCCGTTTGTATCGGGATGCCGGGGAGTTTGCCGGTGATGAATCGTGCGGCGTACTCCTTGGGGCTCAAGACCGCAGTGGCGTTGAATTGCCAGATTCCTGAATTCACCAAGTGGGATCGCAAGCAGTACTTCTATCCCGATCTCCCCAAAGGCTATCAAATTAGCCAGTTCGACTTGCCTATGTCCGAGCATGGCTGGTTGGAGATCTCAGATCCGAAAGGCGCATTTGAAACCAAGAAGATTGGTATCACCCGTGCTCACTTGGAAGACGATGCCGGCAAGAGCATGCACGATGAAGCGATGGGGAAATCTGATAGCCGAATCGACCTCAACCGGACAGGCACGCCGTTGTTGGAAATCGTGAGCGATCCCGATCTCCGCTCTGCTCAAGAAGCAAGGGCGTACCTGACGGAATTGAAACTGTTGCTGACCTATTTGGGCGTGTCGGACTGCAACATGCAGGAAGGCAGCTTGCGCGTCGATGCCAACATCAATCTGCATATCCCGATTGGTGACCGCACTGCCGCCACACCGATCGTGGAAGTAAAGAACATGAACAGTTTTCGCGCCGTTGAGCGAGCGTTGATGTTCGAAGCGGGTCGCCAGATAGAATCCTGGCATTCCAACCCGGTCGAACTGGGGAATCCCGGCGGTCACAAGACCACCCGTGGTTGGGATGATCAAATGCAGGTCACACGGATTCAGCGCCAAAAAGAAGAGTCCAGTGACTATCGATATTTTCCCGATCCCGATCTCCTACCGGTGACAGCGACCGCCGGCGAAGTCGAAGCCGTACGTGGTCAGTTGGGTGAGCTGCCTGCCGCGCTGCGCGTGTCGTTGGTGAAGAAGCATGGGATCGACGACTACGATGCCCACGTGCTGGTCAATCAGGGCCGACCGCTGGTTGACTACTTCGAGGCTTTGGCCGCCGCGGGCGGTGACGGCAAACGGGCCAGCAATTGGGTCCAACAAGACGTCTTGCGGTTATTGAACGAAATGGGCAAGACGATTGAACAGTTCCCAGTTGCGGCATCTGCATTGGGCGAATTGCTAAAGTCGATCGGGGCGGGCGACATCGACAACACGCGAGCCAAGGATGTGCTGCAAGAGATGATCGACTCGCAAGTGTCCGCCGCGGATGCCATGGTTGCGTTGGGTATTGAAAAAGTGGACACCTCGGATCTGGAATCGCTGTGTCAAGAACTGCTCGAAGCGAACCCAGCCGTCGTCGCCGATCTGAGAGAGGGCAAGATGAAAGCGGTCGGTGCATTGATTGGGCAAGCCAAAAAGAAGAACCCCAATGTGAATCCGGCGCAGATCAAATCGATCTGCATCCAACTCGTCAAAAAAATGTAATACAGCGAATCGCCGCATGCCCCGTTCGGTCATCACGCTGACCACCGACTTCGGTCCAAGCAGCCCTTACGTGGCACAAATGAAGGGCGTGATTCTTGCGATCCATAGCGATGTCGAACTTGTAGATGTCACGCACGCAGTTCCGCACCAGCAAATCCTCGCGGGTGCCGTGGCCCTTGTTGATGTCTATCATCATTTTCCGCCCGGAACGATTCACATTGCAGTGGTCGATCCCGGAGTCGGTACCAACCGTGCGATCGCATTGGCGGAGATTGACGGTCATTTCTTCGTGGCACCAGACAACGGACTTTTGGGGCTTGTGGCGCGTCGCACGCCGCCATCGCGAATTGTTCGAGTGGAGGCTTGCGAGTTCTGGAATCAGTCGATTTCACACACGTTTCACGGTCGAGATATCATGGCGCCAGTTGCGGCGCATCTTGCGCGAGGTATCGAGTTTGCGAGATTCGGCCCTAGCCAGCCGGTCGTTCAGCAACTGGATGTCCCCGACGCCGTGGTTACTACAAATAGGGCCGAGGGAACGGTCCTGACGGTCGATTCGTTCGGCAATCTGGCAACCAATCTAGATCGCGACATGCTGCCGCGATCCGTCTCCGAGTTGACCCTGCAGATTGACGGTCACGCAGAGCAAGTAGTGCCTTTCGTCGCAACGTATGCCCAGCGGCCTGCCGACCAGGTGGTCTCATTGGTCAGCTCCAGCAGACGAATTGAAATCGCGGTTGTCAACGGGAACGCGAGTAGACAACTGGGTGTGGTGCCCGGCAGCCAAATCACTCTCCAATGGTAGCTTGATCAACCGACTTTCATTCGGAATGGCGTTCGGTATTGAGCAATAGGGCTGCGTCGAGCCACGAGTTGGTAAGCTGTCTTGGTTTTCTGGCCGCCAGTCTTTAAAATGATCGGCTTGAAATCGGCCTGCTGTTGCTGTCGTATGATCGTTGTTCGGTTCTCAAGACGAACTGCGAAAATTTTTGATCTGCCAGTCCTTGGCAAATTCGTGAAATCCATGTCACCAATGTGAGAATGACTCCTCGTGCCAGTACGAATCGTTGGAATTGTTAACTCGATCTCTGAGTCGGGTAACTTGGTAACCGACATCACGGCGGATCAGCTGGCGGGGGCACCGCGCGACGAACGTGTTTTGGTGCGTTGCAACGATCACGAGACGAACGGTATTTTTCAGGTTGATCACGAACAGCCGGCGATGACGCTGATTGCCCTAATCGGCGAGAGCAATTGCCTGGAGGTGGAAGTCGTTGGCGATAATGCGCGGATCATGTTGGGAGTTTCGACCGGCCAAAAAGTCGAGGTGTGCTGGTAGCGTGCCACGTGTCGGATCTTGTCCCGGTCGCGGCTAAGGACCGACAAATCAACAACTGGCGTACCGTCGCTCCGCGAACATTACGCCGGGACTCCGCGAACATCATGCTAAGCTCGCGGAGCGAACAGCGACTATGATTGATACGCCAGTACTGAATGCTGGCCGCCCCTTTTCCTCTTCCAGTATGCCGATCCTAGACCATGGCTTCAGATTCTGAACTGTTACGGCGTTGGGATCGAGAGCACGTCTGGCACGCGTTCACGCAGATGGCCGAATACCAGCTGTACGTTGATTGATGTGGAGGGCCGCGAATATCTAGACGGCGTCAGCAGTCTGTGGTGCAATGTCCACGGGCACAGGCAACCGCGTCTTGATGCCGCCCTACAGGAACAGCTGCAACGGGTCGCACACGTTACCTCGTTGGGGATGTCGAATCCGACCACCATTCGGCTGGCCAAGCGCCTTGTCGACATCACACCTGTTGGGCTTGAACACGTGTTCTTTAGTTCCGATGGTTCTTCGGCCGTAGAAGTCGCGCTGAAAATGGCGTTTCAATACTGGCGTCA
>JASLPZ010000171.1:10993-14596 GCA_030744725.1 Pirellulaceae bacterium | reverse complement strand
TTGCCTGCAATTCGTGTCACTTTCCTAAACTGAACGGCCAGTTGTGAGGAGCAATCCCTGTTCCGGGAGGGGCTGCAGCACGGGCGTGTTGTTGCGCAGCCCCAAGCCATCGCGAAGAAAAGCGTCCGTGACTGTGATGTTCGTCGCCAACATGCGACGATCTTCGAGCGCTTCGAGTAACAGCCGGCGCCGGTTTTGTGGGGCGGATCGTCGTCGTGTGCCGCGTCTCCAGACACGACCCAACTCCGTAATCTTCTCGTGAATCATAAGTTACTTATTTTCCCGGACGGGAAAGGAGACTAAAATCGAGAGATAAAGACCGACTATTAGGGTACTTACCGCGACGGTTTGAGTAAAGAATTTGGCACCTGAGGCGAAAGATTGCCGGCCTTGTTTACCCATTCACGTCTTTTTGGCGACTTGGGACCGCTTTTTTGATCAACAAACCGGTTGCCCAGGCGAGTCTCCGGCGACATGAAGTGGCCCAACCCTGACATTTTGAAACTGCTTCTAGCTCTACCACAGCACCGACCTATCGAATGACGTAGTACGACACTCCATTCGAACCGCGCGGGCGCTCTCTATGGCGAGGCCGGCGAAACGGCGTCTGTCGGCGCGCCGGATTCTGGTGCTGGCACCAAGCGAATCACCCGCGACGCCTTGTACGATCGCCCGTGCATGTCGGTCGTCCGAACGCGGATTAGATGAGTTCCCACAGAAAGCGAATGTGGCAGCTTGGCTTTCCATAGGTGCGTCGAGCCCTTGGGCTTCTTGATGACCGTAAACGGCTTGGGATCTTGTGTCGCAAGCAATGCCGCTTCAGCTTCATAAACCGCCTGAAGGCCCGGATCAGCCTGCACGACGCGCTGCATCTCGATCCAATCCGCCTCACCCACTTGCATTTCGACTTTCGATCGTTCGGACCCGTTGAATACGTTCACGTAAACTTCTGCCTGGGCAATTTGGTCGACTCGCACATTTTCTGCAGCATTGATCTGCATCTGGTAACCCGCCGCACGGCCTGCCGCTTTGAAATCCAAGACGTACTTCGTGCCGTCAAACGAAATGATCGAATAACCGTTCGGTGCGCCATCCGCCATTGTCGTGTGCGGAATGCCTCGTTCATCTGGTGCCCCAGACCACCAACTACCGCTGACAGTCACATTAATGATGTGATGGTGCGGTTTGGGGCCCTCCCAACCGTCGCGCTTCGTGATGAAGCGATGCTCATGATGATGCGTGTGCCCGGAGACCGAAATACAGAACGGCCGCTTCTCGATCAGTCGATACAACTCCTGCCGATCGCGCACATCGACCAGTGGAATGTGCATGAGCAGCATCACCATTTGATCCTCTGGAATTCGTTTAAGATCGTTGCGAATGAACTCCATTTGCTCGGTACCCAGCCCACCGCGATACTTCCCACGTTTCCCCTCTTCGTCGACGTACCACTCGATATCGTCCAACACCAGGCAATGTACCTGGCCATAGTCGAACGAATAATACGCGGGTCCATAGACACGCTCGAATGTCTCGTCGCTTTGAGCATCATTCTTCGCATCGGTATTGATATCGTGGTTGCCAATCACGTTGTACCAGGGAATTCCAATCAGCGCAATCGTCTTGTTGATCGGCTCAAAAACATCAAGGTCGTCGAAGACGATATCACCGAGTGTCACGCCGAAGGACGCCTCCGCACCAATCAGCTCTTCCACAACATCATGGGCAATATAGTCGACCTCTTTTTGGTTTCGCGGCTGCGGGTCACCGAACAGAATGGCACGAAACTGCTCGGGTTCGCGCTGAGGGTAGAGCGGAAAATCGATCGATGCCGGCAACGGCCCGGTCGGGGCGACCCCTCCGAACTTGGCCGGCGGCGAACCAGCGGGCTTGTGAATGTAGTAGAATCGTGGCAGGTGGTTTTCGTCCAAGGGCGACCGCCAGCCACTGGGTTTGATCACGAACACAATATCGTCGTCGTCAACTCCTAGTTGGTATCGCCCCTCGGCGTCAGTCATGACAATCTGGCGACCATTTGACACTCTCATGTTCCCCAGCGTGGGTTCACCGGGCTCGAACCGCCCGTTGGAGTTGACGTCGTGAAACACGACCCCCCGTGCAGTTTCCGCGTGTGCTGCCTGTCGATCGGACAGCATCACAAGACCAATCAACACGATGAGACAGTTGCGTAAGCAAGAATTCATGGTGAGCTCCCAACAGCGGCAGGCGAAATCAAAGGCAGGGTAGGGCAGGGCGACTTTCGCGGTGCCTCATTCTGAACTAGATACAAAGCCATGTCCAGAAACCAGCGACAATATCCAACAATATCACATAACGACATTATTCTTGTAACTTGCGACTTGTGCGTGGTCGAAAACTACCACGCCTGCCCGAATTGAATTCAACAGAGGTTCGCACGATGAGCGGTATCATCGGACATACCATGTACGCGATTCTGGCCGGCAAGGCGGCTGAGCACAGAAGGATGCCAATCGCGACGCTACTCCATCGCCACTTTGCAAGCTACCTTTGCGGCGCCTACCTTGGTTGCGATATTCAGACGATGCCCGAAGCCATCTGTGTGGATACGGGTCAGGAGGTCGGATACGGAACGGCGCCACTCGATAAGAGCCCGCTAACCGGCGGTGACGTGCGACCGTGGTCGCTTAATGCGAATGGGCAGTCGTATCGCCCGCGCGACATTCATCGTTCATTCTATGGTCGCTCGCACCTGGTGTTCGGTTGGGCACCGGCCGAGCGACAGCAGTCAGTTCCTTGGGACCATCTCCCCGACTATTGTGCGGCGGTTGTCGAGGATGCTTATGAACTGTTCGGCCCGGGCCAGCGAAAGATCGCCTATCTATTGGGTTGGATGGCCCATATCGTTAGCGACAGCCTGATCAAGTCAGTGCAGCCGGGGATAGATCTCGAATTGCTTGACGGCAAGTACACGCCTAGAAATCGACCAATTCAGGATCTGATCGCTTTTCACGAGGTCGGTGTGAAGGAACTCGGACTCAACTGGGCGGCACTGTTGAGTGATCTGGCGGAAACTCCTGTTGAGCCCATTCAATTCCACTACATGCGCGTTGCATTGCCCCATGGTGCCTTGGCAGCACACTTTCCCAATGCATGGTCGCCCGATCTGCAGCCGCTGCTCGGAAAAGTGTTGAAAGAGAACCGAAGATACCAGGCGATTCGCAGTCCGCGTCTATTGAAGCTCTACGCATTGAAAAAGATGGGATCGGATTGGAATTGCAACGAAGAACTCAGCCGCCAAACTGGCGGGCTGAGCTATTCAGAAATGGTCGAAATAGCCAAGCGAGCCAATCTTCGCCACGCCTTATGGCAGATGGGCGAGGCAATTGCCACGTTGTTCGAGCAAGTTGTCGAACGAGCGCCACGGTTGCAGGAACTGCCCCTCGGCAATGGTCCGTCGTGGTCTGGCATCACAAAAACATGGCGTCGACGTTGATGATCTGTCGTCGGTAGGGCACGGACCCGTAGTCAACAACTGTCGTATCGTCGTGGTTGGGGGCGCGCACAACACCCCCGGGTGGTCAAGCGCCCCCCGGCGCTGGGCGCACGGACGGTGTATTGCAA
>JASLPZ010000171.1:0-10983 GCA_030744725.1 Pirellulaceae bacterium | reverse complement strand
AACACAAACCCGGGGCGGCTCGTTTTTTTATCTGCCGTGGTTTGGGCCCGCCCCTTTTTTAACAACGTTTGTTCTGGTGTTTGTCCCCCCCCCCAAAACCACGCCAGGTTCGTCAAGCGACCAGCGGCTATGCGATCAGTGACGATGATTGGCAAGAGATGTTCGTCTTGCTTTCGAGTCGAAAAAGACGCCACAGCTGCCAGATAGATGGATCGCCAGCCCCTGCAAATCTTGCCCGTTGTCATGGCGCGCGTTAGGCTGCTTGGGTATTTGTAGGCTTGGATTGCAAAATGGATTCAGATAGGTCGCCTGAACATGGCAAATCAGATTCGAATTCAACCACCTGTCGAGACGCTGGTTCGTGGCCAGAAGACAACCGTGCCAATTGCGCTAATACTGGAGCAACGGTTGAAAACGCGTGGCATTCACACAAGATTCTTGGGTGCCGAGGAAACGAAGGCGGTCTACACGACAACCAGCACCGATTCGAAGGGACATGTGACGACGCAAACGCACACTGCCGTGCAACATGTGGAGATCACGTCCCAGGACCATTTGCTCGCAGGCAACGAAAAGATGGGGTTCTTCGGCAATATGTCCGATGCGATGGCGACGGTGTTTGGTGCCGGCAAACATGACACGCTGGAGCCAGGCGAACACGAGTTCAGCGTTGAGATCTCGATCCCCGAAGATGCGCCCGCGACCCACGTGGGGCAGAAGTGCCGCGTCTTCTATGAACTTTCGATCCACGTCGACGTACCGGCTGGATTCGATTTAAAGGCCACACAGGGGTTTCTGGTCGAACCGCTGCCAGTGCCCCAACACAAGACCGCACCAGTTCGCACGCGATACCCGGACGACGCCGGGCGCGGCCTGTTTGATTCACTGGTCAGTCCCGATGTGCGCATAGAGATGGCCTTGGTGGCAGATAGATATCGACCTCACGAAACGATCGAGGGGATCTTTACGATCGAGCCCGAACAATCACTCACCTGCCGGCGGATACTCGTCCAACTGATCGGGATCGAAAGCAGCGAGGCCCACGGTCACAAGGACCGATATATTCACCAAGGAGAAGCGCTCGACCTGGGCGCTCCGGGGACGCTGACCGGCACCTACTCCCAGGAGTTCTCACTGCCCGCCGAGATCAGCGCGCCGTTGACGGCAACTGGCAGGCAATTCTCCGTTGATTGGTTCGTGCAGGTCCAGCTGGATGTGCCGTGGGCTAGAGACCCAAAGATCCGCACGCCGATCGAGCTGATATCCGGTATTTGATCGAGATGGCTAACGGGACGAATGGGACCTCCAGTCTGCTGACAAACGGAGGAACCGCGAATGAGCGCCAATGGGCGCGAATGTGGCGATGTTGTCTATTTCTCACTACGCATCCAAGCTGTGGCGAGCGAATCGGCGTATTCGTTCCAGCGATAGCCCGAGTGGGCTTCAATCCACTTCAGCGGGCAATGCGGATGAGCCTTGAACAAAGCAAGAAGTGGTTTGACCAGGTCCAGATTCTTGAGCGGCTTGCCTTTGCGCGTCCAGCCTCGGTTCTCCCAGCCGAAAGCCCACTTCGTGATCGTGTCGACACAGAGTCTGCTGTCCGTAAAAACGGGGACAGCTGCGTCGTTGGGCAGCAGCTCATAGGCACTGATGAGCGCACAAAGTTCCATACGATTGTTCGTGGTTTCGCTAGAGTCGTGGCCGCAGCGTTCTTCTTTGATCTCGCCATTTTCGACCCAGACCATACCCCAACCGCCTGGACCCGGATTTGGACTGGCACTTCCGTCAGTAAAAATGCCCAAGTCGGGTCCTGCGGTGTATTTTGCCAACACTTCAGCGAGCGTCAAATTCTCTTCGCGCGGTACGGCCTTGGGTCTGGACGCCCTTTTCTTTCGAGGAACCGTCGTGGAACCTATCTTCTTCTGCGCATGTTCTCGGCAGAACTTCGGCACCCAACCGGGATATTTATTCAGCGTCTCTTGAGGAAGCTCGAACGTGGCGTCACACTTTTGGCATTGAAACGTGGGCATCGGGCAGAGATCCTGAGCGGTGATGGTATCGGCACAGATAGTCATTGTCGCTGTTGTGTTTCGCACGCGGGATCCATTGGTACGGCCTGCCCAACGCGATCGATTGGCTGTGTAAACAGATAACGCCACACATCTTCATGTTTGTATTTTCCCGTCGCCTTGTCTCGGTTGGCCCGCTTGCCAGGCACCACGGAACTATGCGCGCGATTGGCGTCGCCGTCGACATCGAAATCGGTGATCAGGCGGCGGGTGTTCTGATACGGCGATTGCTGCTTATCGACGTTAACGATCGGTCCGAATCCGTGCATTCCCAGTAGTTCCCAACTACGGCAGTAATGGTCACCGATCCAGCCGCCGTCGAGAACATGAGAAAAACCGAAGTACCGATTCTCGGGTGTGGCCGAGGGGAGTGACTGCCACGACTGGTGCTGATCGCGAGGTCCGCAAAAAGCGACAACGCGGCTGACTTTCTGGTGCTTGGCAAAGCGGGCCGCAGTCGTTGATCCGTGCGAACTGCCGGCCATGACTATATCCTCCCAGCGCAGCGACTGGCGATCTTCGCTAAGGAAATGGCTCCAGCGGCCTTGTGGATTCTCCTTGTCGAGCCACTTTACGAATTGCAGGGCGCGCTCCATCATCCCGTCCGGCTGAGGAATCTCGACATCGTCGCTGAAGTCCTCGCCAGTTGCAGCCTCTAGGCGAATGTTGCCACGACAGTGCTCGCCGACTGGTTTCTCGCGGCAACAAATAGAGAACCAACGATTGGCGTAGTGGACTCGAAGCGCGTGCAGGCCGTACGAATTGAGTCGTGAGAAAAGCTGTTCGTTATGACCCATCAACCAAATCACCAACTTGCCACGCGGCGGCACGCGGGTGTCAACCGACGCCTGCTGAAGATCTGCCACCGCCCCCGAGCTGGACTCGATCAGAAAACCGATTTCCGGATGCGCTTTCACACGCGGATCAATCTTGCTGGCCCGTCCGGCAAGCTGATAACGCTGTGGCCGCGTGTCGTCAAAAGCAAGCGGTTTCGTTGCGGAACGCACGGTCGCGGCTGTTTGAGCGCAGGCATCGAACGTCCATGACCAGGCACTCAAGGCCAGTGTGGCGGAAGTGAGTAGGCGGCAATAGCGAATCATGTTGAGACCTTCATCTCTTGTTGTGAGAATTGTGGAGGATTAAGCGCCTATTCTGTGTCAATCGATGTCCAAGAGGCTTGAGAATGAGTGCGCAGCTGACTCTCAGAATTGGGCTGAAAATCCCAGCAATTATACATTGCAAACCTCACATTGATTCCAAAGCAACGCATAGCTCTCAGTCGCCAAATACTTCAATGGCGGTCGTTGCATCATCTGCGAGTCCAGTCGCGAGGGCTCGATCTGAGAACTGCTGCAACGCTGCCCGACCGGTGTTTCCAAGATCGTGTGTCCACTGGTTTACATACAGGTCAACGTGTTGCCAGAGAACTGCATCATCAAGCTCTTGGGCGTATTTTCGCATGGAGGGGAGCGCCGACATCGGGTCAGCAAGCGCAAGGTCAAGCGAATCTCGAATCACGGCTTGGACAGTCGCAATCGTCTTCGGCGGCAAGGCACGCTGCGCGATGATGCCGCCCAACGGCAACGGACAATCCGTCTCGGCCTCCCAACGCGTGCCCAGATCTTCGACCAACCCCAGACCCTGTTCCTGCCACGTAAATCGCCCTTCGTGAATGCAGACGCCAAACTCGGCTCCGCCCTGCTGTAGCTTTGGCATGATGTCAGAAAAGACGACATGCTCAATTCTGGTGGTGCCCGCATGGAACAGCTGAAACAGCAGAGCCGCTGTCGTGTGCTGCCCGGGGCACAACGTGAGCTGATCAGAATTCGAAGGTGTGGTATCGCGCGTGGCTGATAGAAGCAGCGGGCCGACGCCAAAACCCAATGCCGATCCGCTCGGTAGCACGACGGTCTTGTCGGCCAGCAACAGCGCCGCGTGGAAGCTGGCCTTGGTCACGTCAAATTCACCTCTGAACAGGCCGTCGTTGAGCTGTTGGATGTCGATCAGCTCGATGTCGAATTCCAAGCCTCGCCAGTCGACGGCTCGCGTCATCAGTCCATGAAACGTGAACGTATCATTGGGACAGGTCGAGATTCCAAGTCGTATTGGTGTTGTCACGTTTTGGGTCACATGGAGAAACAAACTGGTTGGCCACAGGCTCATCCCATCTGGAACATTATCGACGACGCCAGCTCTGCGACGGCCTGTAACGCCGCATCAAATTGCCAGTCTTCCCTGTTGCGGTCACCTGCGAGATTGGAGATTCCACGCGCTATGTGTAGCCGAACGTTCGCTAGCTCGCAGGCCATCGCGACCCCAAAGCCCTCCATGTCTTCGGCCGTCGCATTCGGATATTGTCGCGTCCGGCGCTGGACATCTTCGGAAGTGGCGGAAGCCGAGCAACACGTCAGCAGTTGCCCTCCGTTGGGGCATCCCTGATGGCTGTCGACATCCAGCGAAATCTGATCCCCAATCTCAAATGACGAATCAGTCTCCTGCCATTGCGGCCATCCGAGTTCGCTGGCAGCTTGGTGTTGTTCATTCGTGCCTGCGCCGATTCCATAACAGGCGACTTGATTAAATACCACCGCAGTGCCAAGCTGTTGGCGCGGATCATAAGTTCCCGCAACGCCAATCAGCAAGACGTGATCGGTGGTCTTCTGGCGAGCAATCAACTGCGAGGCCCGAGCGGCGGCCGCGATCGGCCCCAAGCCACACAATGCAATCGACCAGTTGTCACGGCGCGCAAATTCGTCCAAGAGAGGTTGCAACACTGTCAATTCATGTTGTGTCGGGATGAGGAGCAGATTGGCCAAGGTGATGGTCAGCTCTCACACGCAGTCAAGGAGTCGATGTTTCGCCACGAGACGCGCGGCCTCATGATTTTGAAGTGGATTTTGAGCGTTTGGAATCGTAACGTTTGCGCATCGCTTCGATATCGAGCGGTTTTTTCGTGCGGCGGCTCCACCAGTCGGCGGCACGTTTCGGGTCCGATTGTGGATTAACCGTCGGCATTCTCGCGCCAACCTCTCGTCGCCAAGCCGCCAGTCGTTCTTGCAGGGCCACAGCCAGTTCAGGACGCAAACTTGCCTGATTCTGCTTCTCACTGATGTCGTTGGCCAGATTGTACAGTTCAAGCCTACCGTCGGCGTAGAACTCGATCAGCTTCCAGTCTCCCATGCGAATCGCACCGGCGGGCGTCGAATGGTGATAGTGCGGGTAGTGAAAGTAGATCGCATCTCGTTTGAGCGACGCCTGCGGATCATGCAGGAGACTCACGATACTTGTCCCATCAATCGGTTGAGCCGGCAGCGTGGCACCGGCCATTTCGCAAAACGTGGGGAGAAGGTCGGAGGTTGTCGTGGGTTCGTGATTGACCGTCCCCGGTTCAACGACACCGGGCCAGCGGACGATCAATGGGACGCGGATACCACCTTCATACAATGTTCCTTTTTCGTCGCGTAATGGGGTGTTTGTGGAAACCGTTTCGCCAACGCCGGTGTAGATCTTCTGTAATCCACCGTTATCGGACGCAAAGACAACGATCGTAGTATCGGCTAGTTTGAGCGCGTCGAGTTTCTGAAGGATTCGCGCGACGCTCGTGTCCAGATCTTCGACCATGGCCGCGTAGATCGGATGATTGACGCCTATTGCCGGTTTCGGTTTCTTTTCGTACTTGGCGATCGTCGCTGCATTCCCTTCGACGGGGATATGGACCGCATGATGGGAAACGGTCAGGAAGAACGGTTCGTCTTGATGCTGCTCGATGAACCAGAGTGACGCGTCGGTGAGAAGGTCGATCCTCTTGGGGCCGGGTTTGGGATTCTCCCGCCACTGTCGGAAAGGCTTGCCAAGCTGCCGTTCGGTGACCTGATAACCATGTTTGTCCGGCTGGTGTTCCCGGTCATTGCCGACGTGCCACTTGCCGAAGTGGCCAGTTGCATAGCCGGCCGCTTGCAGGGCGTCGCCAGGTGTTCGCACGCCGTCTTTCAAATGATGGTCAATCTCGGGCACAACCAGCCGTTCAAATGGACGCCAGTGCCCGGGGATGAAATCGGTAATGCCCGTTCGTGCCGAATACTGACCGCTGAGGATGGTCGAACGCGTGGACGAGCAAACGGGGGTGGCGTAAAAGTTGGAGAACTTCATGCCCTGACTGGCCAATGCATCGAGGACCGGTGTCTCGTGGAACGCGTGTCCGTAGCAGGCGAGATCCGGCCAGCCCATGTCGTCAGCCAATATGAAAACGATATTGGGGCGTTCTTGAGCGCCAAGAGGCTGATCAACTTGCCACATCGCGGCAGCGGTCAGCAGAGAAACGATCAGGTGGGTGAAGCGATGCATGAGGGGGCTCGATTTTCAAAAGTGTTGGGTGCATGAAATGCACCGTGAGGTATCCCATCCGGTGCATTTCATGCACCCTACTAACTGCCAATGTAACTGCCGCGGGAGGCCAAAGCGACCACGGTCGCGGGCCTACTTTTCCGCCGGTGGGCGAGGATCTTTGAAAGGTGGTTTGACCGGTGTCCAGTCGCCCTTGGCCGCGTGCTCGATTTCAATGTACTTTTTGAGCAAGTCCCTGACGGCGTCATCACTTTTATCAGTGTACAGCTCGAACCAGTGCCCTTTGACATCCTTCTTGGCGACGACGACACCCGCCGCTAGCCGGCCGCGATGGTCGCCTCCGGCACCGTCCGCCGCGATCAACGCCGCGATCAGTCGATCTGTCAGGCTTCCCTTGGTTTCTTCATACGCCTCGGCCATTGCGACGACGACGCCACGGCCAGCGAGCGTATTGCCTTGGCAGGCGTAGAAACGACCGCTCATCGCGCCCCAATACACGCCGGAAGGGTCGGCCTTGGACGGGTTGCGATTCGCCGCTCGACCTTGCATGTCGATAATAGCCAACTGTCGTTTGTCGCGTCGTGGATCGTCTTTCACGAGCATTCCAAGCACTTCTTCAGAGCTGTGCCCTGCCTCGAGCAGATCGAGTGCCTTGGTACCCCACAAGGGATTGTGCCAATGCTGAGTGCAAAATGCGCCGACCCCCGATCGCACGTACGGTACGACCTTTCCAACGTTTGGATATTTGCTGGCAACAGCCGCACCACATTCACCCGTCTGTGGGTCGACTGCCACAATCGAAAATGTGGCACTGACACCAAAGTCGGGACGTAGATCGTCGGAAAGCGCTGTGGCGTGCGTGAACACGACGAGCATCGGCACCAACATGTTGTGATGGATTCTCATGAGGGTCGCTTCCGTATGGGGTCAGTTGAGATTAATCGACAGACGTTCCAACCTTGGGCAGATCATTGACGAATCCTGCCTTGGTCCGCTTGAGCTCGGCGATCGTCTGCACACGCATGCGCTGCAAACGGGTCGCGTGTTCTTTGCCCAAGGCAAGGTTATGTAGTTCTTCCGGATCGTTTTCCAAATCATAAAGTTCTTCGATTTCACCTTCCACCAGCGTGCGGATGTACTTGTACCGACCATCATGCAACGAGACCCACCACGGGACGCCGCTGACGAGTTTCAGCACAGCCGGATCGGTTGGAATCTGATTGGTGTCCGAACCGTACTGCCTGCCAGTAAACGTGTAGAGCAGCGGTCGTGTCCAGTTGTTTACTGGTTCCTCCAGTAGGGGTGAAAGGTCACGACCATGCATTTCCCAAGGCAACTCGATCCCCGCAAACTTGAAGAACGTCGGCACCAGATCCGGTCCGCCGACAGGGGTATTGCATACTTTGCCCTCGGGCAAACGGCTGGGCATCGAGATGATCAGCGGGCTGCGAATGGTGGCATCGTAAGGCGCAACTTTGGCACGGAATCCGTGCTGGCCCCAGGCGAATCCCTGGTCGGACGTGAAGACGATTAGCGTGTTGTCGTACTGATCGGTGGCCTTGAGTGTCGCCACGAGTTTACCGACCGCTTCGTCGAGCGCCAGCACACCTTGATGATATTGGCGAATCCAGTCGTCCAACGAGCTGCCGTGAATTCCGTTGCCGGGACTCTGTTCTCCCGTCGCACGACGTCTCCCTTTCAGGTGCGGTTGCCCATCATCCCCACGATACCAGGAGGCGATCGATTGCATGTACGCCGGCTTACCGGCGCGTGGCGGATAAATATCTCGAGGTATCGGAACTCGCACGTCTACATAGGATTCTTGATGTCTTGCGGCCGGAGTGAATGGCCCATGCACGGCACCGAAACACAGCCAGAGATACCAAGGTTTGTCGGGATCTCGGCCGTTGCCGTTAAGATAATCCAGTGCCCAATTGGTGTAGTTATCCGTCGAATAGCCTTCGACCATTTTCGCCTTGCCGCCATTAGTCTCGATCAGCTGGTCTTTGTAATAATTGCCGGCGTTGCCTGGATGCCGCGGCCGATTCCAGACGATCTGATAATCCCAATCTCGACCAAAACCGGTGTCCGTGCCAGTGTGCCATTTGCCGATGTGTGCAGTTTGGTATCCGTTCTGGCGAAAGCTCCTGGGCCAAAACGGGCATCGCACTGGGTCATAGTCGCTGCCAGGATACTTGCCCTCCATTCGCATTGATTCGACACCGTGCTGATAGTGTCCCGTCAGCAGTGTAGCTCGCGACGGCATACACCAAGTGCCGATGAAGGCGTGTTTGAAACGTACGCCACGGGCCGCCAACCGGTCGATGTTCGGTGTCCGGACAAACGGATATGCCTCGGGATAACAGCCCACCGTGCGGTGCGAATGGTCATCGGTGTAGATGAACAGGATATTGGGCCGCTGTTCTTCCGTTGTTTGGGCTTGGGCCGCCATGCCGTGCAACACGAGGGCGACACAGATAAACAGGAATCGGTGGCTTATCATGTCGAAAAACCTCGCGAAGTATTTGAAGAGTGCCACATTGGCTGGGTGCTAAGCAGCCTGTTATTTCCAGTTTGTCCGCAAGCACTCGTGTGAATGTACTCGATGAACTAGGCAAACGCACGGCCCAGAATTCAAATGGGTGTCTACAAATTGACGCGGCAACCTTCTACCATAACTCCGTTGGGAAGAAGTTCACGCCTACCACATGCCGCGCACCCAAGAGAAACGCCATGACGAAGACCTCGCTTTTTGCCTTACTGATATTGCTCGTCGCCGCACCGTCGTCTGCCGCGGAAACGCCCAACATTGTCTACATTCTGGCAGACGATCTGGGCTACGGCGATCTTTCGCACGCGGGCGGGAAGGCCCCGACTCCGCATTGTGATCGGCTCGCAAGGGAAGGCCTTCGATTTACGGATGCGCACACGACATCTTCGGTGTGCACGCCAACTCGGTACGGAATCCTGACCGGACGATATAACTGGCGTTCCCGATTGAAGAAGTCAGTTTTCTTCAACCCACACGAGCAGCCGTTAATTCCCGCATCGCGCCCGACGGTGGCGTCGCTGTTGAAGCAACAAGGGTACCATACGGCCTGCATTGGCAAATGGCATCTGGGAATCGGTTGGAAATTTCTAGAGCAGCCACCGAAGCTGACGTCGGATCAGAAAGGGCAGGGGTGGGACATCGACTACGCCCAGTCGGCGGTCACACCAACGTCAGTCGGCTTCGACTACTTCTACGGCATCCAGGCGTCGTTGGATATGGCACCCTATGTCTATATCGAGAATGACAGGGCCGTCACGCCGGCGACCGTAACCAAAGCGTTTCATCGCCCAGGTGCTGCATCGGCGGACTTCGAAGCGGTTGACTGCTTAACGCAATGGGCGGAACATTCGGTCGCTTACATCAATCAGCGGGCACAGGCGAAAGAGCGGCAGCCGTTTTTCCTCTACTTGCCACTAACCAGCCCGCATACACCGATCGTGCCTTCCAAAGCCTGGCAGGGCAAATCGGGATTTGGCAGCTATGGAGACTTCTTGATGGAAACGGACTGGGTTGTGGGTGAAGTGCTGCAAGCACTGGATCGGAACAATCTGACGAAGGACACGCTGGTGATTTTCACGGCGGACAATGGTTGCTCGCCCGCGGCGAAGATTCCACAACTCATTAAGAGTGGACACAAGCCGAATGGAGATTGGCGCGGTCATAAGGCCGATATCTATGAAGGTGGACATCGTGTGCCGTTCATTGTGCGATGGCCGGGGCACGTTACAGCAGCGAGTTCATCGGATCGCACGCTCTGCACCACCGACATGTTCGCCACCGCAGCAGCGATTGTAGGTCAGCCGAATACGGCTGAAGATTCGATTTCATTCTTGCCAACGTTGTTAGGCCAAGATCAAGATGACCGAGGGATCACGATTCATCATTCGATCAACGGGTCGTTTGCGATTCGCCAGGGAAACTGGAAGCTGTGCCTTTGCCCGGGATCCGGCGGCTGGTCGGCGCCAAGGCCCAATGTCGCGTTGAAAGATCGTAAGCTGCCGCCGGTGCAGCTGTTCAATCTCGAAACCGATCCCGCCGAACGTGCAAATGTGCAAGAAAAGCATCCGGACGTCGTTGAAGAACTTGTTGGATTACTTGCCAATGCCATCAACAACGGCCGTACGACGCCGGGACCGCGCCTGGAGAATGACGGCGGGCCGAACCCGTTTCCGGCGCGAGTATTAGCGGCGTATCCGGATCTGGTGAACTAGCTTGCGTGGCACGCAACCTACTACTTTCCAACAGCCTACAACCTGTCACACCGCCGGCAATTGCCATGGGTCGCGACGATCGTAGTCGAGCCACCCGTTGGCTTCCTGGTCATCGCCAAAATTCCATTTCTGCGGGTCCCATTTCAGCTTGCGGCCGTGCCAATAGGCAAGATTACCGAGGTGGCACACTGTGACGCTGCGGGCGCCGATTTCGACATCCGCCACGGGGCGCTCTAGGCTGCGCCAAAGTTAGTATTGCTTGAGCTGGGCGATCGTTCGGGTTTTGTTTACGCTTTTCTATTCCGAC